>NZ_JADBRK010000023.1:0-74152 GCF_014930595.1 Enterobacter cloacae complex sp. P42RS | reverse complement strand
CACCATGGGTAAAGGATGTTAAAAAGTGTTCACCATGTCCCCGAACACCTGTCTACCATGTCCCCGGACTGTACACCCACAGGGAGAGGGCGCAAACCATAAAAAACCCGCCGAGGCGGGTTTTTTGTTTTTACATTAATGGCATCGCTCGCTGCACGATATCAATCAGCGGCTGCGGATAGATACCGAAGATCAGCACCAGCAGCGCGGAGATAAGCACTACGATACCACCGGCGCTGTACTGCCAGTTGCCTGGAGCATCACGGTTAAGCTGCTGAGGCGCGCTCAGGTACAGGCTCACGGCCACACGCAGGTAGTAGTACAGACCAATCGCGGAGCCGATAACGACACCGGCAGTCAGCCACCACAGGTGCGCCTGCACACCGACGGCCAGCACGTAGAACTTACCGATAAAGCCCAGCGTCATCGGGATACCCGCCAGAGAGAGCATCATCACGGTCATTACCGCGGACAGAATTGGACGGTGCCAGAACAGACCACGGTAGGAGAACAGTGAATCGGCATCCGGACCACGGTACGGGCTGGACATCAGGCTCACCACGCCGAAGGCGCCGAGGCTGCTGAACAGGTAACCGGCCAGATACACGCCTACGGCTTCCATCGACATCTCACCGCTCTGCAGCGCAATCAGCGCCACCAGCAGGTAGCCCAGATGAGAGATGGACGAGTAGCCCAGCAGACGCTTGATGTTGGTCTGGCTCAGCGCCATCAGGTTACCGAAGATGATGGAGACGAACGCGATGATGCCCAGCACCACGCGAACGGCTTCACTATCACCCACCGGCGCGTACAGGAACAGACGCATGACCACACCGAAGATAGCGATTTTGCTCGCCGTCGCCAGGAAGGTAGAGACCGGTGCAGGCGCACCTTGGTATACGTCTGGCGTCCACAGGTGGAACGGAACCAGAGAGAGCTTGAAGCCGAGGCCAACGATCATCATGCCCAGACCCGCCAGCAGCAGCGGCTCATGTAGCATGCCGTCGCCGAGGCTCTTGCCGAGCGCCATGAAGGAGAGGTTACCGGACTGTGCGTACAGCAGCGCAATACCAAACAGCAGGAAGGACGACGCGGCAGCAGACAGAATGGTGTACTTGATGCTCGCTTCCAGAGAGCGCTTCTGACGGAAGGCGTAACCAATCAGGCCGAACAGCGGCAGAGAGATCAGCTCAATACCGAGGAACAGCGCGGCCAGATGGTTGGCATTCGCCAGCAGAATGCCGCCCAGCGCGGCAATCAGTACCAGCAGGTAAAACTCTTCTTTGTTGTCGTTGTAGCCTTCGAGCCACGGGTAAGCAAAGGTACAGGTTGCCAGGCTCGCCAGCAGCACCAGCCCGGTATACAGCATGGCGTAACCGTCAACGCGCATCAGCGGGGTGACGTCCATCGCCCCGCCCTGGCCAACAAACCAGAGTGAGACTAACGCGGCGTTCAGGCCGATGACCGACAGCGTGGCATTCAGGAAGTGATTGCGTCGCCACGCAATGGAGAGCATCACAACCACCACCGTCAATCCGACGATCAGCAGCGGTAGCAGCGCGATCAGTTGTTGTGGAGTTATTGTCATGGCGAATTACGGCCTTGTAGTAGAAACAGAATTAACAAACCACTGCTGGATATTGCCCATCGCGCTGTGCGAGGTATCCAGAATCGGCTGCGGGAAGAAGCCCAACAGCACCAGCAGTACGACCAGCAGCAGGATGATGAACAGCTCACGCAGCGACATCCCCGGCAGTTCTTGTGCAGCAATTTCGCTCTTCGCTTTACCGAAGTAAGCGCGGTGCAGCATCGCCAGCGAGTACACGGAAGCGAACACCAGACCAAAGGTGGAGATCACGGTAATCACCGGTACCACTTTGAAGCTGCCGAACAGAATCATGAATTCGCCGACGAAGTTACCGGTACCCGGCATCCCCAGGGTAGCCACCGCGAAGAACATGGAGAGCGCTGGCAGCCATTTAATTTTGCTCCACAGGCCACCCATCATACGCATGTCGCGGGTGTGCAGACGTTCGTACAGCTGGCCGCACAGGATGAAGAGACCGGCTGCGGACAGACCGTGCGCAATCATCTGGATCACCGCGCCCTGGTACGCCAACTGGCTGCCGGTGTAGATAGCAATCAGCACGAAGCCCATGTGGGAAACGGAGGTATAAGCAATCAGACGCTTGATGTCGTATTGCGTGAAGGCCATCCAGGCACCGTAGAAGATACCGATCACACCCAGCCACATGGCAATCGGTGCGAACTCCGCGGAGGCATTCGGGAACAGCGGCAGTGCGAAACGCAGCAGACCGTAGGCCGCCGTTTTCAGCAGGATGCCCGCCAGGTCAACGGAACCCGCCGTTGGTGCCTGGGAGTGCGCGTCTGGCAGCCAGCCGTGCAGAGGAACCACCGGCATTTTCACCGCGAAGGCAATGAAGAAGCCCAGCATCAGCAGGTATTCAACGCCGTGTGACATCGGGGTCTTCAGCAGGTCTTCATAGTTGAAGGTCCAGGTGCCGGTTGCGTTGTGATGAACGAACACCAGCGCCAGAATGGCAATCAGCATTACCAGACCGCTCGCCTGGGTATAGATGAAGAACTTGGTTGCCGCCGTGATACGCGTTTTACCGTCGGAAGCCTTGTGGCCCCACAGCGCGATCAGGAAGTACATCGGCACCAGCATCATCTCCCAGAAGAAGAAGAACAGGAACATGTCGATGGCAAGGAACACGCCGATCACGCCGCCCAGGATCCACATCAGGTTCAGGTGGAAGAAGCCCTGGTATTTTTCGATTTCTCGCCAGGAGCAGAGTACCGCCAGAACGCCGAGCAGACCGGTCAGCACCACCATCAGCAGCGACAGACCGTCAATCGCCAGGTGGATCGTAATGCCGAAACGCGGGATCCACGGCAGGATGAACTCAGACTGCCACTGCGGAATGCCCGCAGACTGGGTCAGTGAGTAACCGCCCTGCAACCACAGTTGCAGGCCAAGCGCGAGCGTCAATCCCATGGTGATCAGCGCGATCCAGCGCGGCATCTTCACGCCAAAGCGTTCGGTCTGCCAGCACAGGAAGCCGCCGATGAAGGGAATTAATATTAGCCAGGGTAGTAACATGGCGATTTACATTCCTTTTTAAGGCCCCCAGCAGGGGGCCTGATTTTCAACGAATTCGAATAAAATTCACTTAACGATCAACGCAATACCATCAGCAGCGCCAGCACCACAACCGCACCGATGCTCATGGACGCCACATACCAGCGCAGGTAACCGTTCTCGCTGTACAGCAGGCCTTTACCTGCAAAGCGGGAGAGGATCGCCGGGATGTTCATCAGGCTGTTCAGCGGGTCGCGCTTCAGCAGCCACGCAACGCCCAGGAACGGCTTAACGAAGATCATGTCGTACAGCCAGTCGAAGCCCCACGCGTTGTACCACCAGGTGCCCAGCAGGCGGCCCGGCGCACTGTTGGCCACGGCAGTGACCAGCGTACGTTTGCCCAGCCACAGCCATGCCGCAATCAGGATACCCGCGATAGCGACCACACCGGAGGTGATTTCAAGCGTCAGAACGCGACCGTGCTCAAGCTCGGTGGTGTCTGGCAGTACGCCCTGCAGCGGTGGCACAATCATCGCGCCAACGAAGGTGGACAGTACCAGCAGCACAATCAGCGGCAGGTGGTGGGTAATCCCCTTCCCTGCGTGAGCGTGAATTTGTTCTTTACCGTGGAATACGATGAAAATCATACGGAAGGTATACAGGGAAGTCATGAACGCACCGACCAGACCCGCAACCATCAGATTGATATGACCATTCGCCATGGCACCCGCAAGGATTTCGTCCTTACTGAAGAAGCCCGCGGTGATCAGCGGCAGTGCCGCCAGCGCCGCGCCGCCCACCAGGAAGCAGACATAGACCAGCGGGATGGACTTACGCAGTCCGCCCATCTTGAAGATGTTCTGCTCGTGATGGCAGGCCAGAATCACCGAACCGGATGAGAGGAACAGCAGCGCTTTGAAGAACGCGTGCGTCATCAGGTGGAAAATGGCCGCGTCCCACGCCTGAACGCCCAGCGCGAGGAACATGTAACCAATCTGGCTCATGGTGGAGTACGCGAGAACGCGCTTGATGTCGGTCTGAACCAGCGCGGCAAAGCCTGCCAGCACCAGCGTGACCGCACCGACGATACCCACCAGATGCAGAATTTCCGGGGTCATCAGGAACAGGCCATGGGTACGCGCAATCAGGTAAACACCGGCGGTGACCATGGTCGCGGCGTGGATCAGCGCGGAGACAGGGGTTGGGCCCGCCATCGCGTCGGCCAGCCATGTCTGCAGCGGCAGCTGCGCGGATTTACCCACGGCACCACCCAGCAGCATCAGCGTTGCCCACCACAGCATGTTATTGCCTGCCTCGAAGTGTGCTGGCGCCAGTTCCACCATCTCGCGGAAGTTCAGCGTGCCCAGTTCGTTGTAGAGAATGAACAGCGCGAACGCGAGGAAGACGTCACCCACGCGGGTCACGACGAACGCTTTCATGGCCGCTGCGCCATTCTTCGGATCGGTGTAGTAGAAACCGATCAGCAGGTAAGAGCACAGGCCCACGCCTTCCCAGCCCAGATACATCAGCAGCAGGTTATCGGCCAGCACCAGAACCACCATGCTGGCGATAAACAGGTTGGTGTAGGCGAAGAAGCGGGAGTAACCCTCTTCACCGCGCATATACCAGGAGGCGAACATGTGGATCAGGAAGCCGACGCCGGTGACCACGGAGAGCATGGTCAGCGAGAGGCCGTCCAGCACCAGGTTGAAACCGATGTTGAAATCACCGACCGACATCCAGGTCCACAGCGGCACGCTGAAAGGCTGGCGTCCGTTGTTAAAGAAGTCGATACCCGCATACGCTGTGACCAGCGCGGCCAGGCCGACAGAGCCCATGCCAACGGTCGCGGACAGATTCTCAGACCAGCGGCCGCGAGAAAACGCCAGCAGCACGAAGCCAATCAGCGGAAAAATAATGGTTAAGGCAAGCATGTTCATCCACGCAACTCACTTACTGAATCGATGTTCAGATTCTGGCGGCGACGATGGAGCTGCAGCAACAGCGCCAGGCCAATACTCGCTTCAGCAGCCGCGAGGCTGATGGCGAGAATGTACATCACCTGACCATCGGTCTGGCCCCAGTAGCTTCCGGCGACCACGAAGGCCAGCGCGGAGGCGTTAATCATGATTTCCAGACCGATCAGCATAAACAGCAGATTGCGGCGGATAACCAGACCGGTCAGACCCAGAACGAATAAAATCGCAGCGAGGATCAGTCCATGTGTTAAGGGGATCATGCGCGCTCCTCCGTTTTTCTTTTCGCGCGGTCGTCAGTGCGGTTGCTCAGCACCTCGCCAGCACGCTCTTCGCGGCCAACGTGGAAAGCCACAACCAGGCCTGCCAGCAGAAGCATAGAGGCCAGTTCCACCGCCAGAACGTATGGGCCAAAGAGCGTGATACCCACCTCTTTCGCACCAATTGGCGTGCCGTCGATGCCCTGATCGTTCACGCCCAGAATGGCGTAAACGATCACCACCAGCATGATGGCCGACAAAATTGCCGGGCCAATCCACACCTGCGGTTTTAACCACTGACGTTCCTGCTCAATTTCAGAGCCGCCCAGGTTCAGCATCATCACGACGAACACGAACAGCACCATGATGGCCCCGGCGTAAACGATGATCTCCAGCGCACCGGCGAAGTGCGCGCCCAGTGCGAAGAACACCCCAGAAATAGCCAGCAGCGAAATGATTAAGTACAGCAGCGCATGCACCGGATTGGTGTGCGTAATCACTCGCAACGTAGCCAGGATGGCGATAAGGCCACAGATATAAAAAGCGAATTCCATTGCCCTCTCCTTACGGTAACAGGCTCTTGACGTCGATAGGCTTAGCTTCGTTCTCTGCTTCGCCCTTATCTTTGCCGTCGATTGCCATACCCGCCATCCGGTAGAAGTTATATTCCGGGTATTTGCCCGGACCGGAAATCAGCAGATCCTCTTTCTCGTACACCAGGTCCTGACGCTTGTACTCACCCAGCTCGAAGTCTGGAGTCAGCTGAATCGCCGTGGTTGGGCACGCTTCTTCACACAGACCGCAGAAGATGCAGCGTGAGAAGTTAATGCGGAAGAACTCAGGGTACCAGCGGCCGTCTACCGTCTCGGCTTTCTGCAGAGAGATACAGCCGACCGGACACGCAACCGCACACAGGTTACAGGCAACGCAGCGCTCGGAACCGTCCGGGTCGCGCGTCAGCACGATACGGCCACGGTAGCGCGGCGGCAGATATACCGGCTCTTCCGGGTACATCCGGGTTTCGCGTTTAGCAAACGCGTGCAGGCCGATCATCCAGATACTGCGTACCTGGGTACCGAAACCTACCAGTAATTCTTTTAAGGTCATGGTCTATAGCCCCTTATGGCTGCTGCCAGAGAATGACAGCGGCCGTTACCAACAAGTTGACGAGCGTCAGCGGCAGGCACACCTTCCAGCCGAAGGACATTACCTGGTCATAACGTGGACGCGGTAACGCTGCGCGAATCAAAATGAACATCATCATGAAGAACGCGGTTTTCAGCGCGAACCAGATGAACGGCGGTAAGAACGGGCCATGCCAGCCACCAAAGAACAGCGTTACCATCAACGCGGAAATGGTGACGATACCGATGTACTCGCCTACAAAGAACAGACCGAACTTCATGCCGGAATATTCGATGTGGTAACCGTCGGCCAGTTCCTGTTCGGCTTCCGGCTGGTCAAACGGGTGACGGTGACACACGGCCACGCCCGCGATAGCAAAGGTAATAAACCCAAAGAACTGCGGGATAACGTTCCAGATGTCGGCCTGGTTGTTGACGATGTCGGTCATGTTGAATGAACCGGCCTGCGCCACCACGCCCATCAGGGAGAGCCCCAGGAACACTTCGTAGCTCAGGGTCTGCGCGGAAGCACGCATCGCACCCAGCAGCGAGTATTTGTTGTTACTGGACCAGCCTGCGAACAGCACCGCGTAAACCGCAAGGCCTGCCATCATCAGGAAGAACAAAATGCCGATGTTCAGGTCAGCGACCACCCAGGTCGGGCTGACCGGAACGATAGCAAATGCCAGCAGCAGCGAGGTGAAGGCGATCATCGGTGCCAGAGTAAAGATCACGCGATCCGAGAAGCGCGGAATCCAGTCCTCTTTGAAGAACATCTTGATCATGTCCGCGACCAGCTGGAGTGAACCACCCCAGCCCACGCGGTTCGGTCCGTAACGGTTCTGGAACAGACCGAGCAGACGACGTTCACCAAAGCTCATGAACGCGCCGCAGGTGACCACCACCAGCAGGATAACAATCGCTTTCAGAATGCTCAGCAGGATGTCGATAAGATCCGGCGTTAACCAACTCATGCTTTTGCCTCCTGCAGATTATCAAGACGCGCACCCGCCAGAACCGGCGCGATGCCAGGCATACCCATCGGCAGACCGACCTGCCCTGCTGTCAGATTTTCAGAAATAATCAGCGGCAGGCTGATGGTCTGGCCGTCATAGCTAAAGGCGATGTTCGCGCCCGCGTTAACGCCAAGCTTCGCGGCATCCGCCGGGTTGAGCTTGATGTAAGGCTGCGGCATACGGGTCTGGAAGACCGGTGAACGCTGGGACAGCTCGTCGCTACCGAACAGGTGGTAGTACGGGGCAATACGCCAGCTACCGTCCTGCGCCTGGAAGCTCGCCGGTACGGTGGTGAAGAAGTCCAGACCGGTTTCGGAAGCTTCAATCAGACGCACGCCCGGATCGCCGTGGCGCAGGGAGCCGCCCACTTCAGCCTGGAACTTGTTCCATGCCTGCGGGGAGTTCCAGCCCGGTGCCCACGCGAATGGGATTTGCGAACGCGGCGCAGACGGCTGGTTGTTCCCTTCCATGGAGAAGGCGAACATGGTGTCTTTATCCTGCGGCTGGCGCGGTTCGTGCACGCTGATGTTGGCACGCATCGCGGTACGGCCGCTGTAGCGGTGCGGTTCACGCGCCAGCTTCTGGCCGCGGATGCGGAAGCTTGCTTCAGGTGCGGCATCTTTAATGCCTGCCAGCTGAGGCAGTTTTTTGACTACCGCGTCGATAACGTGGTCGAGCTGCGTCCAGTCCACTTCACGGCTCTGCACGGTGCTGTGCAGGGAGTGCAGCCAGCGCCAGCTTTCCAGCATCACGGTGTTGCTGTCGTAGTACGCCGGGTCATAAACCTGGAAGAAACGCTGGGCGCGGCCTTCGTTGTTGATAACGGTACCGTCGCTTTCTGCGAAGCTTGCCGCAGAGAGCACCAGGTGCGCTTTGTCCATGATCGCGGTGCGCTGATGGTCAATGACCATCACCAGCGGCGCTTTGGAGAGCGCGGCGTCAACGCGAGCGGCAGACGCATGACGATGCAGATCGTTTTCCAGCACCACCACGGCGTCAGCGGAACCGGATTCCAGTTCGCTTAACGCTTCTTCCAGCGAGCCGCCGCCAATCATGCCCAGACCGATGCTGTTTACCGCACGGGCAATCATGGTCACGCCGACGTCTGCACCGCGGCCTTTCAGGGCTTTGGCAACGTTCGCGGCGGCCTGAATGATCTCCGCGCTTCCGGCGTTGGTACCGGAGATAATCAGCGGTTTCTTCGCACCTGCGAGGGCCTGAACAATCACGTCGACCTTGTTTTGCAGGTCGCGATCCAGCTCAACGGCCGGTGAGCTGTTGTCCAGCGCGTGGGCAATGGCAAAGCCAAGACGCGCCTGGTCTTCAACCGGCGCACAGTAGGTCCACGCCGCGATATCATCCAGACGGGTATTGTCGACGTTAGTCACAAACAGAGGATGCTTCGCGCGCTGGCCGATGTTGAGGATCGCCGCAATCTGCCAGTCAGCCACTTTCTGCGCCGCTGCCATTTCACGTGCTTTACCCTTCACCGCCTGACGAACCGCCAGAGCCGCGCGGGCGCCGGTCTGCGTCAGGTCTTCACCCAGCACCAGAACCGCATCATAGGATTCAATTTCGCGCAGCGCAGGGGTATGGATACCGCCTTCACGCAGCACTTTCAGTACCAGCTGCAGACGTTCCTGCTCGCCCTGGGCGATGCCGGTATAGAAGTTTTCCGCCCCGACCAGCTCGCGCAGCGCGAAGTTGCTTTCGATGCTGGCGCGCGGGGAGCCGATGCCGATCACTTTCTTCGACTGGCGCAGAATATCTGCCGCGCCCTGCATCGCCTGTTCAGCATTCAGGGTAATGAAGTCGTCGCCACGGCGCTGGACCGGCTGACGCGGACGGTCTTTCAGGTTCACATAGCCATAGCCGAAACGACCGCGGTCGCACAGGAAGTAGTGGTTAACGGTACCGTTGTAACGGTTTTCGATACGACGCAGTTCGCCGTAGCGCTCACCGGGGCTGGTGTTACAGCCGAGGGAACACTGCTGGCAGATGCTTGGCGCAAACTGCATGTCCCATTTACGGTTGTAACGCTCGGAGTGGGTTTTATCCGTGAATACGCCGGTCGGACAGATTTCTACCAGGTTACCGGAGAATTCGCTCTCCAGCACGCCGTCTTCCGGACGGCCGAAGTAGACGTTGTCGTGCGCGCCATAGACGCCCAGATCCTGACCATCCGCGTAGTCTTTGTAGTAACGCACGCAGCGGTAGCAGGCGATGCAGCGGTTCATTTCGTGAGAGATGAACGGCCCCAGATCCTGGTTACGGTGGGTACGCTTGGTAAAGCGATAGCGACGGAAGCTGTGACCGGTCATCACGGTCATATCCTGAAGGTGGCAGTTACCGCCCTCTTCACAAACCGGACAGTCGTGCGGGTGGTTGGTCATCAACCACTCCACCACGCTTTCGCGGAACTGTTTGGCTTCTTCGTCATCAATCGAAATAAAAGTGCCTTCGGTGGCTGGCGTCATACAGGACATCACCAGGCGACCACGCGTGTCTTCCGCGTTTTGATATTGCTTCACCGCACACTGGCGGCAAGCACCGACGCTGCCCAGCGCCGGATGCCAGCAAAAGTACGGAATATCGAGGCCAAGAGACAGACAAGCTTCCAGCAGGTTGTCCGCCCCGTTGACTTCGTATTCTTTGCCGTCTACATGAATCGTAGCCATTAGCATGCTTCCAGTTGGCTCAGTCGAAACCGAGCGTTAATCAAAATTCTTGTCGTTACCAGCGCGCTTTCAGCAGGTTCGGCTGAATACCATTGATCGAATGGGTATTGCTGAACGGCTGCTTGATGCCTGCTTCGAATTCGTCGCGGAAATATTTAATCGCGCTCTGCAGCGGCTCGACGGCACCCGGTGCGTGGGCGCAGAAGGTTTTACCTGGCCCTAAGAATCGACACAGTTGCTCAAGTGTCTCGATATCGCCAGGCTGGCCTTCGCCACGTTCGATTGCGCGCAGGATCTTCACGCTCCACGGCAGACCGTCACGGCACGGTGTACACCAGCCGCAGGACTCACGGGCGAAGAACTCTTCCAGGTTACGTACCAGCGATACCATGCCGATCTCGTGGTCGACGGCCATCGCCAGCGCCGTACCCAGACGGCTGCCTGCTTTCCCAATGCTTTCGAATTCCATCGGCAGGTCAAGGTGGGCTTCGGTCAGGAAGTCCGTCCCTGCCCCGCCCGGCTGCCAGGCTTTAAATTTCAGGCCATCGCGCATGCCGCCGGCGTAGTCTTCAAGAATTTCGCGTGCGGTGGTACCGAACGGCAGTTCCCAGACGCCAGGGTTTTTAACGCGACCGGAGAAGCCCATCAGTTTGGTACCGGCATCTTTGCTTGAGGAGATGCCCTGATACCACTCCACGCCGTTGGCGAGGATAGCCGGGACGTTACACAGGGTTTCGACGTTGTTTACGCAGGTCGGTTTACCCCACACGCCGGAGCTTGCCGGGAACGGTGGCTTGGAACGCGGGTTCGCACGGCGGCCTTCCAGGGAGTTAATCAGCGCAGTTTCTTCACCGCAGATGTAACGCCCGGCACCGGTGTGCACGAACAGTTCGAAGTCAAACCCGGTACCCAGGATGTTTTTACCCAGAAGGCCGGCTTCGGTGGCTTCGGCAATCGCGCGACGCAGGTTTTCTGCCGCTTCGATGTACTCACCGCGCAGGAAGATGTAGCCACGGTACGCTTTCAGCGCAAACGCGGAGATCAGCATGCCTTCCACCAGCAGGTGCGGCAGCTGCTCCATCAGCAGGCGGTCTTTATAGGTGCCTGGCTCCATTTCATCGGCGTTACACAGCAGGTAACGGATGTTCATGGATTCGTCTTTTGGCATCAGGCTCCACTTCAGACCAGTGGAGAAGCCCGCGCCGCCACGGCCTTTCAGACCGGAATCTTTCACCGCATTAACGATGTCGTCCGGCGCCATGCCGCCAAGGGCTTTACGCGCACCGGCATAGCCGTTTTTGCTCTGGTATTCGTCGAGCCATACCGGCTGTTTGTCATCGCGCAGACGCCAGGTCAGCGGATGCGTCTCAGCAGTACGAATTACAGTTTTCATTTGTACTGCTCCAGCAGGTCAGGAATCGCTTCCGGTGTCAGATGGCTGTGAGTGTCCTCATCAATCATCATGGTCGGCCCCTTGTCGCAGTTACCCAGGCAGCAGGTTGGCAGCAGAGTAAAGCGTCCATCGAACGTGGTCTGGCCCGGCTTGATATTGAGCTTTTTCTCAATCGCAGCCTGAATGCCCTGATAGCCGGTAATGTGGCAGACGACGCTGTCACAGTAGCGGATCACATGGCGGCCTACCGGCTGACGGAAGATCTGGCTGTAGAACGTGGCTACGCCCTCTACGTCACTTGCCGGAATGCCCAGCACTTTTGCGATCTCGTAAATCGCCCCATCCGGCACCCAACCACGCTGTTTCTGTACGATTTTCAGCGCTTCAATGGACGCCGCACGCGGGTCTTCGTAGTGGTGCATCTCGTGCTCAATGGCGGCACGCTCTGCTTCACTCAGCTCAAAAGCCTCGGTTTGTGGTTGTTGATTCTCGTGCATAATTAGCGGTCCACATCTGACATAACAAAATCGATACTACCCAGATACACAATCAGGTCAGAGACCAGACTGCCGCGGATGGCGGACGGGATCTGTTGCAGGTGCGCAAAGCTCGGCGTACGCACGCGGGTACGGTAGCTCATGGTGCTGCCGTCACTTGTCAGGTAGTAACTGTTAATACCCTTGGTCGCTTCAATCATCTGGAAGGATTCTTGCGCCGGCATGACCGGGCCCCAGGAAACCTGCAGGAAGTGGGTGATCAGGGTTTCGATATGCTGCAGCGTGCGCTCTTTCGGCGGCGGCGTGGTCAGCGGGTGATCCGCCTTGAACGGGCCTTCCGGCATGTTGTTGAGGCACTGCTCGAGGATGCGCAGACTCTGGCGCAACTCTTCCACTTTCAGCATCACGCGGGTGTAGCAGTCGGAAACACCGCCGCCAACCGGGACTTCAAAGTCGAAGTTCTCGTAGCCAGAGTAAGGACGGGCTTTACGCACGTCGAAATCAATACCGGTCGCACGCAGACCTGCACCTGTGGTACCCCACTCCAGCGCTTCTTTCGCGCCGTAGGCAGCAACGCCCTGGGAACGGCCTTTCAGGATGGTGTTGCGCAGCGCGGCTTTCTCGTAGGAGGCCAGACGTTTCGGCATCCAGTCGAGGAATTCACGCAGCAGGCGGTCCCAGCCGCGCGGCAGATCGTGTGCCACACCGCCGATACGGAACCAGGCCGGGTGCATACGGAAGCCGGTAATCGCTTCCACCAAATCGTAGATTTTCTGACGGTCGGTAAAGGCGAAGAAGACCGGGGTCATCGCGCCGACGTCCTGAATGAACGTGGAGATGTACAGCAGATGGCTGTTAATACGGAACAGTTCTGACAGCATGACGCGAATCACGTTAACGCGATCCGGTACGGTGATGCCTGCCAGTTTCTCAACGGCCAGCACGTATGGCATTTCGTTTACGCAGCCGCCGAGGTACTCGATACGGTCGGTATACGGAATGTAGCTGTGCCAGGACTGACGCTCGCCCATCTTCTCAGCACCGCGGTGGTGGTAGCCGATGTCAGGAACGCAGTCGACAATCTCTTCGCCGTCAAGCTGAAGAATAATACGGAATGCACCGTGCGCAGACGGGTGGTTCGGACCGAGGTTGAGGAACATGAAGTCCTCGTTTTCAGTACCGCGCTTCATGCCCCAGTCTTCCGGCTTGAAGGTCAGCGCTTCCATCTCCAGATCCTGCTTGGCTTTGGTCAGCTCAAACGGATCGAATTCGGTCGCACGTGCCGGGTAGTCTTTACGCAACGGGTGGCCGGTCCAGGTCTGCGGCATCATGATGCGCGTCAGGTGCGGGTGGCCGTCGAAGGTCATGCCGAACATTTCCCAGGTTTCACGCTCATACCAGTTAGCGTTCGGGAAAAGTTTGGTGATCGTCGGCAGATGCATGTCGTTTTCAGACAATGCCACCTTGAGCATGATATCCGTGTTGCGGTCTATTGAGATCAGGTGGTAGAAAACGGAAAAATCCGCAGCAGGGAGCCCCTGGCGGTGCGTTCTCAGACGTTCGTCCATGCCGTGTAAGTCAAACAGCATGACGTAAGGTTTTGGCAATTTCTTGAGGAAATCGACAACTTCCAGCAATTGTTCACGCTTCACCCAAACAACGGGTACCCCGGTGCGGGTCGCCTGAACGGTAAAGGCATCCGGCCCAAAACGGTTGCGCAGTTCGCCAATAACGGGGTCATCAAGATGATCCCGGGTCTGCCAGGCGGCTTCTTGCGCGGTTAAGTCGGTCATATTGTTCACCATTGCAAATGGTCCGTGGTGACTGTTAAGCCTGGCTTCGCGCTATTTGAGTAGTGATATGCGAAGGTTTTCTCCAGGCCTACAGGCGCAAATTAAATTTCGTCAGGCGTACGCAGGTTGGTGACGGCAATACGTTCACCACGTTTACGCTCGCGCTCGGACTGCATGTTCGCGCGATAGACACCCTGATCGCCAACAACCCATGAGAGTGGGCGACGTTCTTTACCGATAGACTCCTGCAGCAGCATCAGCGCCTGCATATAGGCTTCTGGGCGCGGCGGGCAGCCCGGGATGTAAACATCCACCGGAATGAACTTATCAACGCCCTGCACAACGGAATAAATGTCGTACATACCGCCGGAGTTTGCACATGCGCCCATGGAAATAACCCATTTTGGCTCCAGCATCTGGTCATACAGACGCTGAATAACAGGTGCCATTTTGGTAAAGCAGGTACCGGCCACCACCATCAGGTCAGCCTGACGCGGGGAAGCACGCAGTACCTCGGCCCCAAAACGCGCAACGTCATGCACCGCAGTGAATGACGTCACCATTTCAACGTAGCAGCAAGAAAGGCCAAAGTTGTATGGCCAGATGGAGTTCTTACGACCCCAGTTGACCATATCGTGCATGGCATGTTCGAGCTTGCCCATGTACACGCTTTTGTTGACTTCTTGCTCCAGGGGGTCGGTTACGATCTCCTGTTTTTGCAGGGGGTAACGGTCATTCTCACCGTTAGGATCTATGCGGGTGAGCGTATAATCCATCTTATTGCCTCGCTGTTACTGCTGACGATTAGAGATACTGTTTTCCGGGTTGATGTGTTCACGACGTGAACGCGCAGGCGTCCAGTCAAGCGCGCCAATACGCACCAGATAAACCAGACCGGCCAGTAGCACTAAAATGAAAATTGCGGCCTCGACAAAGCCCACCCAACCACTTTCGCGAATGGAGGTCGACCATGCGAACAGGTAGAGCGCTTCCACGTCGAAGATGACGAAGAACATCGCTACCAGATAGAACTTGGCAGACAGGCGTAAGCGAGCGGAACCTACTGAATCAATACCTGATTCGAAAGGTGTGTTTTTGTGCCTTGCACGGGCGCGACCGCCCAGGAACCAGCCGCCGACTAACATCAGGCAGCACAGGCCAATGGCTACAATAAGAAAGATTGCGAATGCCCAGTGATGAGCGATGACTTCTGTGGATGTTGACATACTCATTGCTTACTCATCAAAAGTGATACCGACGACACTGCTCTTGCTGGCAGATGGGCATCACATCGATTCATGGGGAGGAACAAATAACCTTACACTAACTGTCTGAAATGAGACGTAGACAGCAAAATGATGGGGTTTTTTACTCCTTTCTATAACCTATTGTCAACTTTAACAAAGGTTTCTTCACATTAAATTACATCGAGCGATTCTCATTAACATTTGGTGCCCTTTAACCCTGGTGGTTACCTGACTTTTCGTCAAATGCATGTTGTTGAATCGTGTCCGTTTTGGAAGTAAAAAAAATAACCCTCCTATTTTGACAGGATTTGCCAACGATTCCTCCCCCCAAATAGGAGTATTTTCTTGATCTGAGACACGCTTTTGTTAATTCATCCAAAAAACCGGCAACATATTTGCTGCTTTTTTAACATCAAGGGGTTATGGATGAAGTTAGAACGGAAAGTGAACAAGATTTAAGCAGAAGCATTTATTCCCTTGATATGTATGTTTTATTTATGAAAACCCTGTAACGAAAGAGGATAATAATGGCAAAAAAAAGCCACTGCGTGCGAAAACGGCACGAGTGGCTTTTTTTTACACTTACAATTTGTTACCAGAATTTTGAGCTTTTGATCACTCAAAGTCACCTTCAACGATCAGGGAATCATCCCCCCCTTCGGAGGTAACATGCTCGAACTGCCATGGGTTATGGTAATTTTCCATCGCCTCAAACACCACCTTCGCCAGCTCGTTATGACTGGACGCGTTATGGCAAAGCAGATACTCGGTATCCGGCAGCGCTGGGAGACCATCAGATTTACCGAGAACGCGTAGATCGGGGCTCATCATCTCTACCGGACGGGCCGTTACGCCAAGACCCGCTTTCACGGCGGCACGCACCGCGGGCAGCGTGGACGCTACATAGGCCAGACGCCACGGAATGTTGGCTTCATTTAACGCCGTAAGCACCATATCCCGGAAAGGACTCGGATCGTCCAGTAAAACCAGCGGTACGGGTTCCCCTTTTTGCAACACGTATTCCGCTGCGCAATACCAGTGCGTTGGCGATGTGCGCAAGGTCAGACAATCAAACTGTCCGGGACGATGCGTCGTGACCACCAGGTCGACCTTGTTCTCATTTAACATCTCAACCATAAAGGCATTACGCTTTACGCTCACATCCAGCGCAAGCTTCGGATAAACCGAGCTAATTCGGTTGAGAAGAAACGGCAATATTGTATCCGCTGACTCATCAGATGCCCCTAAGGTTAACACCCCCTGAAGGTTGCTAAACATTAATGACATACATGCTTCATCATTAAAGCGAAGAATTTTCCTGGCATAACCCAGTAGCTGAATACCGTGTTCCGTTAAGAGCTTATTACGCCCGTGACGGGCAAAAAGCTCTTTCCCAACCAGTTGCTCCAGCCGCTGCATTTGCTGGCTAACGGCGGACTGAGTTCGGCAGACGGCGGCAGCAGCTGCTGCAAAAGTGTTGAGATCGGCGACCGCAACAAACGTTCTCAGCAGATCGAGGTCGAGATTCATTATCGGACGATTTGCATTTATCATATCTATTCACTTTCAGGTTGCTCGTGCGGAGCTGCCCGGGTTGAAGCTGTGTGTAACAGTTAAGCAATTCCTTCTGAAGGTTTTCCCTCGCATCCCGGCCCGGCAGACTGCCTGACAGATAGTTATTGTGCTGCTTTATATCAACAGTCAGAAAGCACGTTTCATGACGTTATTTTTATTCTCTTAAACGTTCAGGATATTTAGATGTTCGCAGGGTTATGTAAATTACATTAAAGGCGTAACACTTTTTCTGCCATCTTTTTCGCAGCGCTGTCAACGTAGCAGGAGATGTTTGACACATTCCAGCCAGAGATAACTCCAACAATAACAATCAATTAAATCGAAAAATCAGTTTCAAAAATGCAAAAACACTGCATCTTTCTACTGCTTTCCGTATAGACATCTTAACCCAAATCCACTTTATTTATAAGTCTTATTGCAATATTCGGGATTAAAGAGGTTTGTTAAGCTTCTAAACTAATTTTATTAGAATTAACTAAAGTTGCATTTTGTTGGTTAATAATAAATAAATTTTAATTTAGATTATGGTCATTCATTAATAACACTTAACATTAATTTCACATGATTAACTTTTAGCCGCTCCGGGCTATTACTGCAAGGTCCCTTCAACACTCAGGTTTTACGAAATGTCACCCAGCGTAACTTCTGCTTGTTGTCTGCACGTTTTTTATTTTCCATCAGAACAATATACATAATTCACATAAATCAGTAGCACAATCAACCTTTATTTATGGTTTGTACATGACGTTAAGGCAGTGAAAGCGTCAGTCAATAGTTAAAAAGATTCATCACAATTTCGCTATGAGCACAAAATCTTCTTCTGCACACCCTTCAAAACGAAGCGTGGGGGGAGTACATTATTCCGTGCTGACTTCCACGGCAGGGAGTGGCAATAATAGCGAAAAGGTTAAAGGTTCATGTCCCCTATCGAAAAATCCAGCAAGCTAGATAACGTCTGTTATGACATCCGTGGCCCGGTTCTGAAAGAGGCAAAACGCCTTGAAGAAGAAGGCAACAAGGTTCTGAAGCTCAACATCGGCAACCCCGCGCCATTTGGTTTTGAAGCGCCGGATGAAATTCTGGTTGATGTGATCCGCAACCTGCCTACGGCACAAGGCTATTGTGACTCAAAGGGACTTTACTCCGCCCGTAAAGCCATTATGCAGCACTACCAGGCGCGCGGTATGCGTGACGTTACCGTCGAAGATATCTATATCGGCAACGGCGTCTCCGAACTTATCGTTCAGGCCATGCAGGCGCTGCTGAACAGCGGTGACGAAATGCTGGTTCCCGCGCCGGACTATCCGCTGTGGACCGCTGCCGTATCGCTCTCAAGCGGTAAAGCGGTACATTATCTTTGCGACGAATCCTCTGACTGGTTCCCGGATCTGGATGACATTCGCGCGAAAATCACGCCTCGCACGCGTGGGATTGTGATCATCAACCCGAACAACCCGACGGGCGCGGTCTATTCAAAAGAGCTGCTGATGGAGATCGTGGAGATCGCCCGCCAGCACAACCTGATCATCTTCGCTGACGAAATCTACGACAAGATCCTGTACGACGCGGCGCAGCACCACTCTATCGCCGCGCTGGCACCTGACCTGCTGACCGTCACCTTTAACGGACTGTCTAAAACCTACCGCGTGGCCGGTTTCCGTCAGGGCTGGATGGTGCTGAACGGCCCGAAAAAGCACGCAAAAGGCTATATTGAAGGGCTTGAGATGCTGGCGTCGATGCGTCTTTGCGCCAACGTGCCTGCGCAGCACGCGATCCAGACGGCGCTGGGCGGCTACCAGAGCATCAGCGAGTTTATCGTCCCTGGCGGTCGCCTGTACGAACAGCGTAACCGCGCATGGGAACTGATCAACGATATCCCGGGCGTCTCCTGCGTGAAGCCGAACGGGGCGCTGTATATGTTCCCGAAAATTGACGCGAAGCGCTTCAATATCCACGACGATCAGAAAATGGTGCTCGATTTCCTGTTGCAGGAAAAAGTGCTGCTGGTTCAGGGGACGGCGTTTAACTGGCCGTGGCCGGACCACGTGCGTATCGTGACCCTGCCGCGTGAAGACGATCTCGAAATGGCCATCAGCCGCTTCGGGCGATTCCTCTCTGGATACCATCAGTAATCTTAAAATCAGGCTACTTCGGTAGCCTGATTTGCATCTTCCCTCCCCGCCCCGCACAATGAAGTCCTGTCGCAGTGAAGACAAAAGGTAACCTATGAGTCAGAGCCATTTCTTTGCCCACCTCTCCCGCCTGAAACTGATCAACCGCTGGCCGCTGATGCGCAACGTGCGTACAGAGAACGTGTCTGAACATAGCCTGCAGGTTGCTATGGTTGCTCATGCGCTGGCTGCCATTAAGAATCGCAAATTTAACGGGCAGGTGAATGCCGAGCGCATCGCTTTGCTGGCGATGTACCACGACGCATCAGAGGTGCTGACCGGCGACCTGCCTACCCCAGTGAAATATTTCAATTCTCAGATTGCTCAGGAATATAAGGCTATCGAGAAGATTGCCCAGCAAAAGCTTATCGAGATGGTGCCCGAAGAGCTGCGCGATATCTTTGAACCGCTCATCGACGAGCATCAGTATACGGAAGATGAAAAGTCGCTGGTCAAGCAAGCCGACGCGCTGTGCGCCTATCTGAAGTGTCTGGAAGAGCTGTCTGCGGGCAATAATGAGTTTTTACTGGCGAAAACGCGTCTGGAAAAAACGCTGGAATCCCGCCGCAGCGAAGAGATGGACTACTTCATGCAGGTATTTGTGCCGAGCTTCCATCTATCGCTGGACGAGATTAGCCAGGATTCACCGTTGTAATTTTAGCCGGGTGGCGGCTTTGCCTTACCCGGCCTACGTTTCTGCGCTCACGCTAAAACGGGAATAACACCGGAATTAACACCACGCACACCACCATCACCAGCACGGTGAACGGCACGCCCAGCTTCACGAAATCGCTGAACTCATAATTCCCCGGCCCCAGCACCAGCGTGTTCACCGGCGATGAAACCGGCGTCATAAACGCCGCGGATGCCGCCATCGCGACCATCATCGCAAACGGGTACGGCGACACCCCCATGGATTTCGCCATCGCCAGCGCAATGGGCGCCATCAGCACCGCCGTCGCGGTATTCGAGATAAATAACCCTATCGTGGCGCACATGACAAACAGACAGACCATCATCATGTACGGTCCATACCCGCCGCCCACGTCCATCAAGCCTTTTACGATCAGATCCACCCCGCCGGTTTTTTGCAATGCCAGGGCAAAGGGCATCATCCCGACGATAAGAATAATGCTCGGCCAGTGAATGGCTTTATACGCGCTTTCGGCGTCAATGCAGCGGAATTTCCCCATCAGCAGGCAGGCGATAATGGCCGCGACCGGATTAGGGATTTCATCGGTCAGCATCAGCGCCACCATCAATACCAGACAGAAAATCGCATGGGGCGCCTGGCTGTGCGCCGGGGAGGCATCGCTCTCCTCGACCGGCATGTTGAGCACCACAAAATCACGCCCTTTTTGCCCGAGCTGGCTTATCAGCTTCCAGTTGCCGACCACGAGAAAGATATCGCCCAGCAGGATCGGCTCATCGACGACGGCCCCTTCCATTGCCACGCCATCACGCTTCAGCCCCACTACGTTCAGGCCATAGCGGGTACGGAACCCCATTTCACGCACGGTTTTACCCAGCAGTTCCGATTCCGGTATCAGCGACACTTCGGCCATCCCCACATCCAGCGCCTGGTCGGAAAAATACTCGCCGCGTAGCACCATCGGCTCCAGCAGCTGCTCGCTACAGAACTCTCGCAGATCCACCTCCGCCGTTGACATATCAATCAGCAGGACATCACGCGCGCGGAACTCTGATACCCCGTTCACGTTAACGATCACCCGGCGAAAACGACGCCAGCGCTCAACCCCGATCACGTTCGCGCCATAACGCTCGCGCAGCTTAAGGTCGTCGAGCCGCTGGCCGACCATCGGCGAGCCGGGGCGAATGGCCAGACGGCGCGCCCGCCCGGTGAGGCGGTACTCTTTGATCAGATCGCGGAAGGTACGTCGCTTCCACCCCTCTTTATTCTTATCCTGTTTGTCGCCTTTGAGGGCAAAACGGGTCAGCAGCATGTAGACCACGCCCATCGCCAGAATCACCATCCCAAGCGGGGTGACGCTGAAAAAGCTGAAGCCCTGAAACCCTTCACGAATCAGCTCGCTGTTGACAACCAGGTTCGGCGGCGTCGCCACCAGCGTCATCATTCCGCTGATCAAACCGGCAAAGCTCAGAGGCATCATCAGGCGCGACGGCGAGCTCTGCATCCGCATTGAAACGCTCAGCACCACCGGGATAAAAATAGCGACCACGCCCGTTGAGCTCATAAACGCCCCCAGTCCGGCGACCGTCAGCATCAGGTAGATCAGCATTTTGGTTTCACTGCAGCCGGCCACCTTAACCAGCCACGCGCCCATGATGGTCGCCACGCCGGTGCGAACAAGGCCGTCGCCGATGATAAACAGGGCAGCTATAAGGATAACGTTGGGGTCGCTGAACCCGGAGAAGGCTTCCGGTAGCGTGAGCGTGCCGCTCAGCACAAACGCGACGATGACAAACAGGGCGACGGCATCCATGCGCACCTTGCCTGTGGCGAAGAGAATAATGGCGATTAAAAGCAGGCTCAGAACCCAGATCAGTTCACCGTTCACAACCTATCCTTGTCAGTGGAAGATGAGAAATTTTGCCATAAAAAAGCCCCAGCAGCGTGGGGCTATATCATGGGATTACATTTTTAGCGAGACGGTTACAACTCCGTCGGGCGCTTTTGACACCGCCAGCGCCGTCAGGGAATGAATCACAAAGTCCGCCTCGTCCAGGCGTGGAGATCCCGCCGGAACGTTAACGGCAATGACGTGGCTCCCGGCGTTCAGCCCGGCCAGCACGCCAGCGGCCGCATCTTCCACCACCACACACTCTGCAGGCGCGAAGCCCAGCATTTCTGCACCAAGCAGAAACGCATCCGGCTCCGGCTTGCCGCGTTTAACGCGCTCAGCCGTAATGAACACCTCTGGCTTCGGTAAACCGGCCGCCTTATGGCGGGCATGCGCGACCGGAACAGAGCCGGAGGTGACGATAGCCCACGGGATTTGCGCTTCATTCAGATGCTCAAGCAGTTCGCGCGCCCCGGGCAGCGCGGTAATGCCCTCGGTGTCGGTGGCCTCAATCTGCTCCAGGTATCTGAACTCCGCCTGGATCTCTTCCTCAGAACGCCCCGCTAAAAAGTGCCGCAATGAGGTAATGGCCTGTTTGCCATGGATAAAATTCAGCACGTCCTGATGGTCGATGCCGTGCCGGTCGGCCCAGTGACACCATGAGCGTTCCACCACCGGCAGCGAATCCACCAGCGTACCGTCCAGATCAAACAGAAAACCTTTACACTGCACACGCACCTCCGTCAGGCATTAATGATTTGTTGAATTTCGTTGCTGCTTAAATGGTACTGACGCGGGCAGGCGTGCCATGCGCTCAGCATACGTTGATATTTATCCCACATGGGGGTTTGGGCGTTGAAGCCGTGCGTTCCCGCATCAAAATGGGTGTAGCGCCCTTCGGTGTTCACCATAAAGCGAACATAGCTCAGATAGCGCGCTTCCGTCGCGGCATCAAAGCCTAAAAAGGTCACGCGACGTTCGTCAATGGTCTGCTGGTCTTTGAGGTTCGTCCAGGAGACGTGCAGAGCGTGATACATCTCCATAATGTCGATCACGATGCGGCAGGTTTCTTCTTTCAGCTCGCCAAACTCGCGGTCCAGTTCGCGCATTTGCAAACCAAAACCGCGTTCGACGATGGTTTGCAGGCGGCTGTAGCGCGCAGCGTTATCGGGATCAAGCATAGTCATCATCTTGTACTGGTTAGACAAAATCAGACGTTGAGCATGGGTCATTTCCATCTTTCGACTCCTGTAGCGCATTGCACTGTAAAAAAAAGACACGGTAACGGTGTGTTACTGTGCCTTCTTTTGTTAGTCGTTTCGATGATCAATCACAAGTCATCGAGGAATGTTTTATCCAGCTGCTTAAAAGCACGCTTTAACGTGTCCGCCAGCGCCTGGTAATCCGGCTTGCCTTCAACCGGGGCCAGCGCCTGCCCGGCCTCCTCCAGTTTTCCACGCACTTCATAAAACCAGTGTAAAATTGAAGGCGGAAGCGGCGTAATGGAGCGTTTGCCTAACCACCACAGCCCCTGCATCGGCAGACTTAACGCGAAGAGCGCCGTTGCGACGGCAGGACCAAGCTGTCCACCGAGGGCGATTTGCCAGCACAGAGTAAAGATAGCGACCGGAGGCATAAAGCGAATCGCATAGCGCGTGGCGCGGATCGTGCGATTCTCAATAAACATTGGCGCAAGGCGCTTTTCCATTGGCCACGTCTTTGCGTAATGCTGTCCCCGACGAAACAGACTGAAAAAGCTCACGGACGGGATTTCGGGTGTCGACATGGCTGTACCTCAACTTCACATATAAAAATTAAAATTTTTGTGCAAAACCACAACAGGCTATGACAACGTTCAAAATATTTTGTCATCGCTACCCCGTATCGGGTATTCTGTGCCAGCCTGATAGGGCCGTAGACGAGAAGCGTTAACTCGTCAAATTATCGCATATTATGCCATTGTCTGAAAAATGTTCAAAATGGCTTAAAATCATAGGTATTTCTTCCATCCTGCCAGAATGTTCGTTTGGCATGATGTTAATCATAAACGTCTGGGTCAGCTTGCGTTACGCTTTTAGGCTCATTGACGTTTTTTTAGCCACGTATCAATTATAGGTACTTCCATGTCGAGTAAGTTAGTACTGGTTCTGAACTGCGGTAGCTCTTCACTGAAATTCGCCATCATCGATGCGCTCAACGGTGACGAGTACCTCTCTGGTTTGGCCGAATGTTTCCATCTGCCTGAAGCACGTATCAAGTGGAAGATGGACGGCAGCAAACAAGAAGCGGCTTTAGGTGCAGGCGCCGCTCACAGTGAAGCGCTGAACTTTATCGTTAACACTATTCTGGCACAAAAACCAGAACTGTCTGCTCAGCTGACTGCGATTGGTCACCGTATCGTCCACGGCGGCGAAAAATACACCAGCTCCGTTGTCATCGACGACTCTGTTATCCAGGGCATCAAAGACTCTGCCTCTTTTGCTCCGCTGCACAACCCGGCGCACCTGATCGGTATCGCTGAAGCGCTGAAGTCCTTCCCGAATCTGAAAGACAAAAACGTGGCCGTGTTTGACACCGCGTTCCATCAGACCATGCCGGAAGAGTCTTACCTCTATGCCCTGCCGTACAGCCTGTACAAAGAGCACGGCGTACGTCGCTACGGCGCGCACGGCACCAGCCACTTCTATGTGACTCAGGAAGCCGCAAAAGTACTGAACAAGCCAGTTGAAGAAGTCAACATCATCACCTGCCACCTGGGCAACGGTGGTTCTGTTTCTGCTATCCGCAACGGTAAATGTGTTGATACCTCTATGGGTCTGACCCCGCTGGAAGGTCTGGTGATGGGTACCCGTTCCGGTGATATCGACCCGGCGATCATCTTCCACCTGCACGACACTCTGGGCATGAGCGTTGACGACATCAACAAAATGCTGACCAAAGAGTCTGGCCTGCTGGGTCTGACCGAAGTCACCAGCGACTGCCGTTATGTTGAAGACAACTACGACAGCAAAGAAGACGCGAAGCGTGCAATGGACGTTTACTGCCACCGTCTGGCGAAGTACATCGGTTCTTACACCGCGCTGATGGATGGTCGTCTGGACGCGGTTATCTTCACCGGCGGCATCGGTGAGAACGCGGCAATGGTACGTGAACTGTCCCTGGGCAAACTGGGCGTTCTGGGCTTCGAAGTCGATCACGAGCGTAACCTGGCTGCCCGCTTCGGCAAGTCTGGCTTCATCAACAAAGAAGGCACCCGCCCGGCTATCGTTATCCCAACTAACGAAGAGCTGGTCATCGCGCAAGACGCGTGCCGCCTGACTGCCTGATTCCACACCGCCAGCAATGCTGGCGGTGCTGTTTTGTAACCCGCCCAACGCGGCGGTAACGAAAGAGGATAAACCGTGTCCCGTACTATTATGCTGATCCCTACCGGAACCAGCGTCGGCCTGACCAGCGTCAGCCTCGGCGTGATCCGCGCTATGGAACGCAAAGGCGTTCGTCTGAGCGTCTTTAAGCCTATCGCCCAGCCTCGTGCCGGTGGCGATGCGCCAGACCAGACCACCACCATCGTGCGTAAGAATTCCAATCTTCCTGCGGCTGAACCGCTGAAGATGAGCCACGTTGAGTCTCTGCTCTCCAGCAACCAGAAAGACGTGCTGATGGAAGAGATCATCGCCAACTACCACGCTAACGCGCAGGACGCGGAAGTGGTGCTGGTTGAAGGCCTGGTCCCGACCCGCAAACACCAGTTTGCCCAGTCCCTGAACTTTGAAATCGCGAAAACCCTGAACGCAGAGATCGTTTTCGTGATGTCTCAGGGTACTGATACCCCAGAGCAGCTGAAAGAGCGTATCGAACTGACGCGCAGCAGCTTCGGCGGCGCGAAAAACACCAGCATCACTGGCGTGATCGTTAACAAACTGAACGCACCGGTTGATGAACAGGGCCGTACGCGTCCTGACCTGTCCGAAATCTTCGACGACTCTTCCAAAGCGAAAGTCATCAAGGTTGATCCGGCAAAGCTGCAGGAATCCAGCCCGCTGCCTGTACTCGGCGCAGTGCCATGGAGCTTCGATCTGATTGCCACCCGTGCAATCGATATGGCGCGTCACCTGAACGCGACCATCGTTAACGAAGGCGATATCAACACCCGCCGCGTGAAGTCCGTGACCTTCTGCGCGCGCAGCATTCCGCACATGCTGGAACACTTCCGCGCAGGTTCCCTGCTGGTGACCTCCGCAGACCGTCCGGACGTGCTGGTTGCTGCCTGCCTGGCGGCGATGAACGGCGTGGAAATCGGTGCAATTCTGCTGACCGGCGGCTACGAAATGGACGCGCGCATCAGCAAGCTGTGCGAACGTGCGTTCGCGACCGGCCTGCCAGTCTTCATGGTGAACACCAACACCTGGCAGACCTCTCTGAGCCTGCAAAGCTTCAACCTGGAAGTGCCGGTTGATGACCACGAGCGTATCGAGAAAGTTCAGGAATACGTTGCGGGCTACATCGACGCAGACTGGATTGAATCCCTGACTGCTACCTCCGAGCGCAGCCGCCGTCTGTCTCCTCCAGCCTTCCGCTACCAGCTGACCGAGCTGGCGCGTAAAGCGGGCAAACGCGTGGTTCTGCCAGAAGGCGACGAACCACGTACCGTTAAAGCGGCGGCTATCTGTGCAGAGCGCGGCATCGCGACCTGTGTGCTGCTGGGTAACCCGGATGAGATCAACCGCGTTGCGGCGTCTCAGGGCGTTGAGCTGGGCACAGGCATCGAAATCGTTGACCCGGAAGTGGTTCGCGAAAGCTACGTTGCCCGTCTGGTTGAGCTGCGTAAGAACAAGGGCATGACCGAAGCCGTTGCGCGCGAGCAGCTGGAAGACAACGTCGTGCTGGGCACGCTGATGCTGGAGCAGGACGAAGTTGACGGTCTGGTTTCCGGTGCGGTTCACACCACCGCGAACACCATCCGTCCACCGTTGCAGCTGATCAAAACCGCACCGGGCAGCTCTCTGGTCTCCTCCGTGTTCTTCATGCTGCTGCCTGAACAGGTTTACGTTTACGGCGACTGCGCGATCAACCCGGATCCTACCGCAGAACAGCTGGCAGAAATCGCTATCCAGTCTGCGGACTCCGCGACTGCCTTCGGTATTGAACCACGCGTAGCGATGCTCTCCTACTCCACCGGCACCTCTGGTGCAGGTAGCGACGTAGAGAAAGTCCGTGAAGCGACCCGTATTGCGCAGGAAAAACGTCCCGATCTGATGATCGACGGCCCGCTGCAGTACGACGCCGCGGTCATGGCTGACGTGGCGAAATCCAAAGCGCCGAACTCGCCGGTTGCCGGTCGCGCTACCGTGTTCATCTTCCCGGATCTGAACACCGGTAACACCACCTACAAAGCGGTACAGCGTTCTGCCGACCTGATCTCCATCGGGCCAATGCTGCAGGGCATGCGCAAGCCTGTGAACGACCTGTCCCGTGGTGCGCTGGTTGACGATATCGTCTACACCATCGCGCTGACGGCGATTCAGTCTTCGCAGCAGCAGTAATGTTTTGCCGGATGGTGCTTCGCTTATCCGGCCTACAGAACTGTAGGCACGGTAAGCGCCAGCGCCACCGGGCAACAAAAAGGCGACCACACGGTCGCCTTTTTTTATTACAGCAGCTCCCGCGCCGCCGACACAATGTCATGCGCCGTCAGGCCATACTCTTTTTGCAGGAACTCCTGTGTGCCCACCTGGCCGTAACGCTCCTTCACGCCCACGCGACGCATCGGCACCGGGCAGGTCTCCACCAGCACTTCCGCCACCGCTGACCCGAGACCGTTGTGAATACTGTGGTTTTCGCAGGTGACGATGCGCCCGGTTTTCTCGGCATAGTTTTTCACCAGCATCCGATCGATAGGCTTCAGGGTAAACATGTCGATGACCGCCGCACTTACCCCCTCCTGTTCAAGCTGGCGCGCCGCCTCCAGCGCTTCCGCCACCATGATACCGTTGGCAATCAGCGTGATATCGCTTCCCTCGCGCAACACGTTGCCTTTGCCAATGGTAAAGGTTGAGCCCGGCGCATAGACGCTCGGCGCCTGCTTGCGGATGGTGCGCACCCAGTAGAAGCCTTCGAGATCGATAAGCTGACGCAGCACATCCTCGAACATCACCGCATCGGTGACTTCCAGCACCACCGAATGCGCCAGACCGCGCACAATGCCCATATCCTCGAAGGACATGTGCGTCCCGCCGTTGTGGCAGGCCGTCACGCCCGCATCCGAGGCAATCACCTTCACGTTGTTGCGCTGGTAGTCCAGGGACATAAACAGCTGGTCGAAGCAGCGGCGGCTGGCAAACGCGGTGAAGGTGTGCACGAACGGCTTACGGCCGGTGAGCGCCAGCCCCGCCGCAGTGCCGATGACGTTGGCCTCCATAATGCCGCAGTTAATCACGTGCTGCGGATAATCGCGCGCTACGCCGTCCATCGCCATTGAGCTCATCAGGTCCGCTTCCAGGGCGATAATTTCGCTGCCGGCCTCAATCTGCTTTGCCACAAAGCCCGCGTAGACCTTGCGCATCTCAACGGCGTCTTTCTGTCCTGCCGGTGCAACCTTAATCATGTGAAGCCTCCAGTTGGCGAATGGTCTCATTGAGGGCCGCTTTGCTCTCCGCGGTTAATCGCAGGTGGTGCGAGTTGCTGAGCTGTTCCAGGTACGGCACCCCCTGCCCTTTGATGCTGTCGAGGATCACCACCCGCGGACGCGCATCGGCCTCCGGTACCCTTGAAGTCACCTTCAGCAGTGCCGGAATGTCATCCCCTTTGACCGTCACCACATCAAAGCCAAAGGCGCGGAATTTGCCCTCCAGGTCGAAGGCACAGATGATTTCGTCCAGTTCGCCGTCGAGCTGCTGTTTGTTCCAGTCGACGAACACGGTCAGGTTGTTCAGACG
The DNA here is from genome assembly GCF_014930595.1 of Enterobacter cloacae complex sp. P42RS. Lineage (NCBI taxonomy): Bacteria > Pseudomonadati > Pseudomonadota > Gammaproteobacteria > Enterobacterales > Enterobacteriaceae > Enterobacter > Enterobacter cloacae complex sp. P42RS. The sequence goes on along the minus strand of NZ_JADBRK010000023.1, from coordinate 45,841 downwards.
ATGGTGAGCGATAAACTGGAACGCTTCCCAGCACTGGCCTTCGTTCAGCTCGCCGTCGCCAACGATGCAGAAGACCCGATTCGGTCGCCCGGCCAGCCTGTGCGAGAGTGCCATACCGCCCGCAATGGAGATCCCCTGCCCCAGCGAGCCGGTGGTGGCATCCACGCCGCGCGTTTTCAGGCGGTCCGGGTGGCTGGGCAGACGCGTTCCGTTCTGGTTCAGCGTGCTCAGCTCTTCAACCGGGAAGTAGCCCTTAATCGCCAGGGTGCTGTAGAGCGCCGGGCCTGCATGACCTTTCGACAGCACAAAGTAATCGCGCTCAGGCCAGTCCGGATCCGCCGGGTCGATCTTCATCACGGCGCCGTACAGCACCGCCAGGGTTTCCACCACCGACATGCTGCCGCCGTAGTGCCCAAAGCCCAGCTGCGTCAGGGATTTGAGGGTTTCAAGACGGATCTGACGCGCCAGTTCGGTTATCTCGTTCTCATTCATGATTTGGCTCCGGTATTTTCCTGCGCGTTACTACCCGCAGGTTTGTTTTTCGCGAAGATGTTGTAGGCCACCAGCAGCGCGAACAGCGCCACAACCAGCCCGGTGATGGCAAGCGGTGACAGGAAGCGCGCCAGGTTGCCCAGCACAATCCCGACCGCGCCGAAGTCGGCGTCCGAGAAGGTGGTGTTAGCAAAGCCAATCGCACCCAGTACCGGCAGCAGCAGGACCGGGAGGAAGGTAATCAGCAGGCCGTTAGCAAAGGCGCCTATCATTGCCCCGCGGCGTCCACCGGTGGCGTTACCGAACACGCCCGCCGTCGCACCGGTGAAGAAGTGCGGCACCACGCCCGGCAGGATCAGCACCCAGCTAAACTGACCGCAGATCAACAACCCCACAATTCCCCCGAGGAAGCTGAACAGGAAGCCAATCAGCACCGCGTTTGGCGCATACGGGTAGACCACCGGGCAGTCCAGTGCCGGACGCGCGTTCGGCACCAGTTTTTCCGAGAAGCCGGTAAAGGCCGGGACGATTTCCGCCAGAATCAGGCGCACGCCCTGCAGGATGATGAACACGCCCGCCGCGAAGGTGATCGCCATGATAATGGCGTAGACCAGGTAGTTTTGCCCGCCGCTGAAGGTGGACTCCACGTACTCACGCCCGGCGCTTACCGCCATGATCAGGTAGATAATCATCATGGTCAGGGAGATGGAGATCGAACTGTCGCGCAGGAAGCTCAGGTTCTTCGGCAGGTTCATCTCTTCCGTTGAGCGCGAGCCCTTGCCGACCTTGCTGCCAATCCAGCCGGACAGCACGTAGCCCAGCGTGCCGAAGTGGCCGAAGGCAATCTCATCGTTGCCGGTAATGCGCTTCATGTAGCGCTGCGCAATCGCCGGGAAGAAGGCCATGATCAGGCCGAGAATCAGTGAACCGGTAAAGACCAGACCTACTCCCTCGAAGCCTGCGACCGTCAGGATCACGCCGATCATGCACGCCATGTAGAAGGTGTGGTGCCCGGTCAGGAAGATGTACTTCAGGCGGGTAAAGCGCGCGACGACAATGTTCGCCACCATGCCGAAGGCCATGATCAGCGCGGTCGAGGCACCGTATTTTTCCAGCGCGATCGACACAATCGCTTCATTGTTTGGAATAATGCCCTGGATATTAAAAGCGTGCTCAAACATGCCGCCTAACGGGTTTAACGACCCCACCAGCACCGTGGCGCCACCGCCCAGTACAATAAAGCCGAGAATCGTTTTAATTGTGCCTTTTACGACATCAGAAAACGCTTTTTTCTGCGCGACCAGACCAATTAACGCAATTAAACCCACCAGCACCGAAGGGACTTTTAAAATATCGACAACGAAATTCAGCGTTTCAAGGATAAACATATCCACCTCGCCTTATCAGGGTTATTGTCTGTCGAACCAGGCGCGCAGCTGCGCTTCGAGTTCGTTGATATCAATGATGTTGTTGATCACCACCAGCTGGCTTTCCGGCACGCTGGCGCTGGCCGCGATGTCTTTCGCCATCACGAACAGGTCCGCCGCGCCCGGCGTGGCGGAGGAGAGATCGGAGTGTTCAACCTCGGCCTCAATGTCCAGCTTTTTAAGCACTTTTTTAATGTTCATTTCGACCATAAAACTGCTGCCCAGGCCAGAACCGCAAATAGCCATGATTTTCATTGTTGTCCCCTTATTTTGAGTAGAGCACGCCCCATCACGCTGGCGCGTAATGTTGTGAATAATCGGATTAAAAAATTAAATCAGAAGCGGTCAATAATGGCTTTAATATCCTCCAGGGTATTCGCCTGATGTAATTTCTCCATATCTTCGTCGCTGGAAAATAATTCAGCGAGCGCGGATATCATTTCGATATGGCTATGTTTATCCGGTGCCGCGAGCATAATAATCAGATCGACAGGGTCAAACTCTCCGGCACCAAAAGAGACGCCCTGTTTTAGTTTTAGTAATGACAAACCCAGTCCTTTGGCGCCTTCCTCCGGCCGCGCATGCGGCATGGCTAGCCCTGGTGCCAGCACATAATAGGGTCCTAACGTATGGTGCTGCTGAATGATTGCCGTCACGTATTCCGGTGCAATCACCTGCAGATCCAGCAGCGGTTTCGCGCATATTTCCAGCGCCTGTGGCCAGCTTTCCACGCTATCCTGCAGCGTGATGGTTGTATCATATATCCACTTTTTGAGCATTTTCCCTCCCGCCAAACGCTAAAGATGGGCAAACTTTATTCAACCCATCAATCATTGACTGCGATCGCGATCACAAAGATAGCGCTACCAATTACCAACATGCAGAAATGTGATAGCGCTATCAAAATGTAATCATGGTGTGAAATCACAGCAAAAAAAAGGATTTAAGGCGTATACTGCCTGTCACCTGAAATGAAGGAAAAAAGAACGCGTCTGGTCAGCAGGAAGGTGTATGTCTTTAACCCGAAAACGGCGCAGTACCGGAAAAGTCACGCTCGCTGATGTCGCGCAGCTTGCCGGAGTCGGCACGATGACCGTCTCCCGTGCGCTCCGCACGCCCGAACAGGTTTCCGATAAACTGCGTGAAAAAATTGAAGCTGCGGTGCAGGAGCTGGGTTATATGCCCAATCTCGCCGCCAGCGCTCTGGCATCCGCGTCCTCATGGACGATTGCGATGGTTGTTCCCAACCTTTCCGAAGCCGGTTGCTCTGAAATGTTTGCGGGCTTACAGCAGGTGCTGCAGCCCGCCGGATACCAGATTATGCTGGCAGAGTCCCAGCATCGGCTTGAGCAGGAAGAGAAGCTGCTTGAGACCCTGCTGGCGTCAAATATCGCCGCCGCCATTTTGCTCAGCGTCGAGCACACCGACACCGTTCGCCACTGGCTGAAAAACGCCTCGATTCCGGTAATGGAGATGGGTGCGATGCGCGCCGATCCGATCGATATGAATATCGGGATCGATAACGTGGCGGCCATGTACGAGCTGACGGAAATGGTGATTAGGCGCGGCTACCAGAATATCGGCCTGCTGTGCGCCAACCAGGAGCAGTGGATTTTCCAGCAGCATTTGCAGGGCTGGTACAAGGCGATGCTGCGCCATCATCTGTCGCCGAACCGGGTGATTAACGCGGCGATGCCGCCGAGCTTCTCGACCGGCGCGGCACAGCTGCCAGAGTTCCTGCTGGCGTGGCCGGAGCTGGATGCGCTGGTGTGCGTATCAGACGAGCTGGCCTGCGGCGCGCTGTATGAGTGTCAGCGTCGACGCATTAAAGTGCCGGACGATCTGGCTGTCGTGGGCTTTGGCGATAGCGACGTGAGCCGCGTCTGCCAGCCGCCGCTGACGACGATGGCGGTACCGCATCGAAAGATTGGGATTGAGGCAGGTAAAGCGCTACTGGAACGTCTGAATGACGGAGACTGGCGCGACCAAAAACCTATCGCGTCCAGCCTGTGCCTGCGGGAAAGCTGTTAAGGCTTACTCTGCCTCTTCCTCTTTTTCCGCTTTGTTTTCCGGCTTAGCGGATTCGTTTTTGGCGTTGCGGGTCATCCACAGCGCCAGCGCTTTTAACGAATCCGGCGTGAACTCGTCGCAGCGGGCGGTAATCTCTTCCGGCGTCATCCAGCAGACTTCGCTCACTTCCTCTTCCTGCAGGGCGAAAGGCCCGTGGGAAACGCAGCTAAACAGTCCACCCCAGACGCGGCAATGTTCGTCTTCGAAATAGAACTGCCCGTGCTCGGCAAACGGCACCCCGGCGATACCTAACTCTTCTTCCGCTTCACGACGTGCGGAGTCCAGCAGTACTTCATCGGCCTGCACGACGCCGCCTGCGGTGGCATCAAGCATGCCCGGAAGAAAATCTTTGGTGTCCGTGCGGCGCTGGACCAGAATCTTGCCCATGCCGTCATGCACAACGATGTACGTTGCGCGGTGACGCAGACGCTCTGCACGCATTTGTTCGCGGCTCGCCTGCGCGATCACTTCATTTTCTTCGCTGACAATGTCAACCCATTCAGTACTTGCCAAATGATTCTGCTCCACCATCGGGAAACCTTCTCGTCTAAGCGCTCTTTCGGCGCGTTTGCAGTTGTGGTGTAACTTACGGATTAATCGCTACCTGCGCAATAACTTGCTGATCATTAAGTGCGATAACGCTCAGGGTATTTCCATCCAGCAGGCCATAGCTCGCAGGATATCCGCCTTTCGGGATGCTGACCGACCCCGCATTAAAGTGATAAATCTCACCGCGTTTTTCAGCCACCGGAATATGAGTATGGCCGTAAACCAGGACATCGCCAGCCGCGAGCGCCGGGAGATTATCCGGGCCGAAAAGGTGTCCGTGGGTCAGAAACAGGCGGCTGTTTTCCAGCAGAACCTGTTGCCATGGCGCGGTAAGGGGAAAATGCAGCAGCATCTGGTCGACTTCGCTGTCGCAATTACCGCGAACGGCGATAATGCGCGAGGCAAACGGGTTAAGCTTTTCCGCCACATGCGCCGGGGCATAGCCTTCCGGCAGCGCATTACGCGGACCATGATTTAACACATCCCCCAGAATCACCAGCCATTGGGCCCCGCTTTGCGAAAACAGAGAAAGCACTCGCTCGGTCGCGGGCAGCGATCCATGGATATCTGACGCAAACATCAGTTTCATCCGTCACTCCCTGGTAAAAAAATTCCCCTTATCATACCTGAAGCGTCAGGGCTTATCAGCCCGCGCGCTTAGCGGAGAGTGCCACATAGCGCTGTACGGAGGCTCGCTGCCACTGGAACGCCGCATAGTCCACCAGCAGTTGAGGGATCTCATCGCCGTTGAGGATCAAACGGTTCAGCATCAGCGCCAGATCGGTATCGGCAATACACCATTCACCGAACAGGTTCGGGTTGCCGTGAGCGAGCAGCGAGGTTGCAGTTTCAATCAGCTTTTGCGCGCTATCGACGCCTTCTGCGCTGAGCGCTGGCTTTTTCACACCGGCAAACACGACATCCGTGGAGCGCTCGACGCGAATCGGCACCAGGTCGCTACGCAGCCACGCCTGGATCTGCCGGGCGCGGGCGCGCTTTTGCAGATCGTGAGGATAGATGCGCTCCCACTCCGGCGGCGCGAAACGATCTTCCAGATATTCATCGATCGCCGAGGATTCGCTCAGTGCAAAACCATCCAGTTCCAGCACCGGCACGCGTCGCGTCAGGTCGTAACCCTGCCACTGGGGTTTGAGGTGTTCACCACCGTCGAGATCGACGGTCTTCAGCGTAAAAGAGAGCCCCTTTTCGGCCAGCGCGACGTAAACGCTCATAACATAGGGAGAAAAGAAATTTGCATCGGACCACAACGTAATTACGGGCTGGTTCATAACATCCTCATCGGCTGATCGGTTTTTACTCAACATATAATCTCTTTGCTTCGCTGTCACTTGATGAAAACTCACGATTTACAACAAGCACCTATACTCATTTGTCATGGCACCACTATTCGCATGGACAGGAGTTGAGAATGATTGACCTTTATTACGCCCCTACCCCAAATGGCCACAAGATCACCCTCTTTCTCGAAGAAGCCGAACTGGATTACAGAATCATCCGCGTGGATATCAGCAAAGGCGAACAGTTCAACCCTGTGTTTTTGGCTATCTCGCCCAACAATAAAATTCCGGCCATTATTGATAGCCAGCCGGCGGACGGAGGCAGGCCGTTAAGCCTGTTTGAATCCGGTGAAATTTTGCTTTATCTGGCAGAGAAAACCGGCAAGCTGCTGAGCGGTGAACTGCGCGAGCGTCACCACACTCTGCAGTGGCTTTTCTGGCAGTCAAGCGGCTTTGGGCCGATGCTGGGGCAGAACCACCACTTCACCGCCTTCGCGCCGCAGACCATTCCCTACGCCATTGAGCGATATCAGGTTGAAACCCAGCGTCTTTACGGCGTTCTGAACCAGCGGCTGGAGAAAACGCCGTGGCTCGGGGGCGACCATTACAGCATTGCCGATATCGCCTGCTGGCCGTGGGTAAATACGCATGATAAACACCGGATTGACTTAGCGTCTTACCCGGCGGTGAACAACTGGTTTGAGCGTATCCGGACCCGCCCAGCCACCGAACGCGCAATGCAAAAAATCCAGCAGGTTTAATCACCTATGAGGCTGGGTGGCTGAGAGGCTCTCATGTATTATGGGCGGGAAATACTGACACGGAGAAGACCTGCAATGTCACAGCCAGACGCTATTATTCGTATAAAAAATTTACGCTTGCGCACGTTCATTGGTATCAAAGAGGAAGAGATTGCCAACCGTCAGGATATTGTCATTAATGTGGTGATTCACTACCCGGCAGACAAAGCGCGGGCCAGCGAAGACATCAATGACGCGCTGAACTATCGCACGATCACTAAAAACATCATCCAGTACGTGGAAAACAACCGCTTCTCGCTGCTGGAGAAATTAACCCAGGATGTGCTCGATATCGCACGCGATCATCACTGGGTCACTTATGCTGAAGTAGAGATCGATAAACTTCACGCCCTGCGCTATGCCGACTCCGTCTCCATGACGTTAAGCTGGCGACGCCAGGCGTAAACCTGGAGGTTGTATGAAGATTCTGCTGACCGGCGGTACAGGCCTGATTGGGCGCCATCTCATTGCGCGGTTGCAGGCGCTGCATCACGACATTACCGTAGTGACCCGCAGCCCGGAGAAAGCGCGCCAGGTGCTGGGCGCGGGGGTCGATATCTGGAAAGGGCTGGCCGATCGGCAGAATCTGGACGGCTTCGACGCCGTCATCAACCTTGCGGGTGAACCCATCGCCGATAAGCGCTGGACCGAAGAGCAGAAACAGCGGTTGTGCAGCAGCCGCTGGAACATCACTGAGAAACTGGTTGAGCTGATTCGCAACAGCCAGACCCCGCCGTCGGTGCTGATTTCAGGCTCTGCAACGGGCTATTACGGCGATCTCGGCGAAGTGGTGGTGACCGAGGAAGAGCCGCCCCACAACGAGTTCACCCATAAACTCTGCGCCCAGTGGGAGCGCATCGCCTGCGCGGCGCAAAGCGATAATACCCGCGTCTGCCTGCTGCGTACCGGCGTGGTGCTTGCGCCGAAAGGCGGCATTCTGGGTAAAATGCTTCCGCCCTTCAGGCTGGGGCTCGGCGGGCCGATCGGCAACGGGCGACAGTACCTGGCCTGGATCCATATCGACGATATGGTGAACGGCATTATATGGCTGCTGGATAACGAACTGCGCGGGCCATTTAACATGGTTGCGCCGTATCCGGTGCGAAATGAACAGTTTGCCCACGCGCTGGGGCATGCCCTGCATCGCCCGGCGATATTACGCGTGCCTGCGACGGCGATTCGCCTGTTGATGGGCGAAGCGTCCGTGCTGGTGCTGGGCGGTCAGCGCGCGCTGCCAAAACGGCTGGAAGCGGCGGGGTTTGCGTTTCGCTGGTATGACTTAGAAGAGGCGCTGGGGGATGTGGTACGCTGAATATGTTACAGTGATACGCCATGTTCCGATGAAATGGCGTAACAATGGCAACCATCACCACTCCCCGGCTTCATCTCACCCCTTTCGAACCCTCTGACTGGGCGTTCTTCCGCTCGCTGCGCGAAAACCGCGACATTATGCGCTATATGGCCGCGATTGCGCCTGAGAAAGAGACCCGACGCGTGTTTGCCGCACGCCTGATGGCGGAGCATGTCTTCGTGATCCGCTTTCTGAATGAAGATACGCCACTCGGCGATATCGGCCTGCAAATCAGCCCTGAGAATCGTGAAGAGGCGGACATCGGCTACACGGTTGTGCCTGCCGCGCAGGGAAAAGGCATCGCCAGCGAGGCGCTGCGCGCGGTATGTGACTACGCGTTTAACCAGACCGCCGTGAAGGCGATTAACGCGTACGTGCTGGCGGACAACGGCGGGTCTGTGCGGGTGCTTGAGAAAGCCGGGTTTGTGCGCACGCAGGTGCTTGAAAAGGCGTATGAGATTGACGGTGTGCGGTATGACGACTGGGTGTATCGCCTGGAGTGTGGTGCGGCCTGAATGCCGGGCGGCACTGCGTTTGCCCGGCCTGGGGTTTTGTAGGCCCGGTAAGCGAAGCGTCACCGGGCGATTGGGCTGCACTGCGGGCTGATGCCCTCTTTATTTCAGAGATCCTTTAAGGAACTGCTGCAAACGCGGGCTCTGCGGGTTTGCCAGCACCTCATCAGGGTGCCCCTGCTCTTCAATTTTCCCCTGATGCAGGAAAATCACGTGGTTCGAGACGTTACGGGCGAAGCCCATCTCGTGCGTCACCACCACCATCGTTTTGCCCTCTTCGGCCAACTTCTGCATGATGCGCAGCACTTCGCCGACGAGTTCCGGGTCAAGCGCGGAGGTCGGTTCGTCGAACAGCAGCACTTCCGGCTCCATCGCCAGCGCGCGGGCGATGGAGACACGCTGCTGCTGGCCGCCGGAAAGATGTACCGGATACTTCATCTGCTGGCGCTCGTCGATACCCACTTTCGCCAGGTATTTCACCGCGCGTTCGCGGGCTTCCTGCTTGCTTAAGCCGAGCACCTGAACCGGCGCTTCCATCACGTTCTCCAGCACCGTCATGTGGCTCCAGAGGTTGAAATGCTGGAACACCATTGTCAGGCGCGTACGCAGCAGGCGCAGCTGATGCTTATCCGCCACCTTCAGCTGGCCGTCTTTGTCACGCACCAGGTTGATGTTCTGCCCGCTCACCACAATCGAGCCTTCGCTCGGCTTTTCGAGGAAGTTAATGCAGCGCAGGAAGGTACTTTTACCCGAACCGGATGAACCGATGATACTGATCACGTCGCCTGCGTTAGCCTGCAGCGACACCCCTTTCAGCACTTCATGTTCGCCGTAGCGTTTGTGCAAATCAATAACGTTTAATTTGTTCTCAGCCATCATCTTTCTCAGTGCGTCGAAGAAGGTTTTATATGCTGCAACCAGCGTTTTTCAGCCTTACGGAACAGGCTAATCAGAACATAAGAGATAATTAAATAGAGCACCGCCGCAATGCCAAACGCGGTAAACGGCTGATAGGTCGCGGAGTTGATATCGCGCGCGATTTTGAGCAGGTCCGGCACCGTGGCGGTAAAGGCGAGCGCGGTGGAGTGCAGCATCAAAATGACTTCGTTGCTGTAGGCCGGTAGCGCAATGCGCAGCGCCGACGGCAGAATAATGCAGCGGTAAAGCTTCACCGAGGAGAAGCCGTACGCGCGCGCCGCCTCGATCTCACCGTGCGGCACGGAACGAATGGCCCCGGCGAAAATCTCGGTGGTATAGGCGCAGGTGTTGAGCGTTAGCGCCAGCACCGTACAGTTCAGGCCGCTGCGGAAGAACGCATTCAGCATTTCAGTGCCTTTTACGATCTCCAGCGTATACATCCCCGAATAGAACACCAGCAGCTGCACGTACAGCGGCGTGCCGCGAAACACATAGGTAAACAGCCAAATCGGGAACTGAATAAATTTATTGTTCGACACGCGACCGATGGCGAGAAACACCGCCAGAATGCCGCCCATCACCACGGAAGAAATCAGCAGCCAGAGCGTGATCGCCACGCCGGTAAAGCGGTAGCCATCCGTCCACAGCAGGGATTTCCAGTATTCCTGAATAATCTCAATCACAGGTCAGCCCTCTTCACACCCACGGAGTAGCGACGCTCGAGCAGAAGCAGCACACCATTGGAGACGGTCGTAAAAACCAGATAGATCGCGCCGCAGACCACCGCAAAGTAGAACGGCTCCCAGGTGCTCTTGCCCGCCAGCTGAGTCGCTTTCACGACGTCTTCCAGACCGAGCAGCGAGACCAGCGCCGTTGCTTTGAGGATAACCTGCCAGTTGTTGCCGATGCCCGGCAGCGCATAGCGCATCATGGCCGGGAACATAATCCGGCGAAACGTTTGTGAAGAGGTAAAACCAAATGCGGTTGCCGCTTCAATGTGTCCTCTGGGAACCGCCATATAAGCGCCACGGAAGGTTTCCGTGAAGTAGGCACCGTAGATAAAACCGAGGGTGATAATACCGGCCACCATCGGGTCGATATCAATTTGTCCCATGCCCATCGCATCCGTCACGCTGTTCAGGGCAATCTGCAGGCCGTAAAAAATAAGCAGCATCAGCACCAGATCGGGTACGCCGCGAATGAGCGTGGTATAGCCTTCGAAAATGAGCGCCAGCGGTTTGTTTGCCGAAAGCTTCGCCCCTGCGCCCGCCAGACCTATCAGCACCGCCAGCACCACGGAGCTGATAGCCAGCTCAAGGGTGACAAGCGCGCCCTGTAAAATAACGCCAGAAAATCCGTACAGCATACCGCGAGCCCTGTCGTATCGTGAGTGGTAAACCGTGTCTTATCCCCTCCCCCAGCGGGAGGGGCCGCACGTTATTTGACGGAGCGATTAGCCGCCGTACACATTGAAATCGAAGTACTTTTTCGCCAGTTTGTCGTAGGTACCGTCAGCGCGCATTTCAGCAAACGCTTTGTTCAGCGCCTCACGCAGTTCGTTGTCTTCCTTACGCAGGCCCATACCGGTACCCACGCCAAAGAGCTTCTCGTCCTTAATGGACGGACCGCCGAACTTGTAATCTTTGCCTACCGGCTGCTTCAGGAAACCTTCGCTTGCCGCGACTTCATCCTGGAATGCCGCATCAATACGGCCTGCCGTCAGGTCTGCGTAAATATTTTCCTGGCCCTGATAGGAGACGATTTCGATCCCCTTCGGCGCCCAGTGTTCGTTACCGTAGGTCTCCTGCGTGGTGCCCTGCAGCACGCCTACGCGTTTCCCCTTCAGCGACTCGAGGGTCGGTTGAATGTCAGAAGACTTAGCCACTACCAGACGTGAATCGGCCGCATAGAGCTTGTCGGTGAAGGCAATCTCCTGCTGACGTTTCTCGGTGATGGAAAGCGAGGACATAATCACGTCTATTTTCTTAGCTTTCAGGGAAGGGATCAGCGCATCCAGCGGGTTCTCTACATAAGTACACTGTGCTTTGATGCGTTTGCACAGCTCATTGGCCAGATCGATGTCAAAACCCACCAGTTCACCCTTAGAATTCTTCGATTCAAACGGCGCGTAGGTTGGATCGGTACCAATACGAATTTTCTGCGGAATGGCTGCGAAGGCCGCGGTGGCGCTGGAAAAGGCCAGTACCAGAGATAATGACAACACGAGTTTTTTCATATTTGTCCTCAACAAACTGTCTTCATACGGTTTTTTTACGACGACAGGGTGGGGTTAATGTGCCATTAATCCACGCTGTCAGGCAAAGAATAATGCCTTTCAGACGGGAATTTTTGCATTATAAATGCTTAAGTATGCACGTAGCGACCCAATATGGTGCACAAATTGCACCATATTGAATCATCCACACCCGCGACGCACCACGCTGGTGCGTTAGTCACCGTAGACGTTGAAGTCGAAGTATTTCTTCGCCAGTTTGTCGTAGGTACCGTCTTTGCGCAGCTCCGTGAATGCTTTGTCAAAGGCGGCTTTCAGCTCTTTATCGTCCTTACGCAGGCCGATGCCGGTGCCGTCACCAAAGTATTTTTTGTCTTTCACGGACGGGCCCGCAAAGGCGTAATCTTTACCGGCCGGCTGCTTCAGGAAGCCTTCGCTCGCCGCGACTTCATCCTGGAATGCGGCATCCAGACGGCCTGCCGCCAGGTCAGAGTAGATCAGATCCTGGTTCTGGTAAGCCACCACGTCGACGCCCTTCTCGCGCCAGTTGGCATTCGCGTAACCTTCCTGGGTCGAGCCCTGGAGCACGCCCACATGCTTGCCTTTCAGCGAGTCGATGGTCGGCTGGATCGGGGAACCTTTCGCGGCAATCAGACGCGAATCCGCAGCGTAGAGCTTGTCAGAGAAGGCAATCTCCTGCTGGCGTTTTTCGGTGATGGAGAGAGAAGAGATAATGGCGTCGATTTTCTTTGCCTTCAGCGACGGGATTAACGCGTCGAAGTCGCTGCCCACCCATGTGCATTTCACTTCCATACGTTTGCACATTTCATTTCCCAGATCGATATCAAACCCCACGAAATCGCCTTTCGCATCCTTGGAAGAGAATGGCGCGTAGGTTGCGTCTGTACCGATACGAACCGTCTGTGGAAGCGCTGCGTAGCTACCTGCCGCCGCACTTAACCCCACCAGCAAAGACAGAGCCAGAACCGTCTTCTTCATACATTTACCCTCAAGTACCGTGATTTTATTATGTATTGTGTTGTGTGTTGTGTTGCAGGCTTCTCTTGCAGGTCTTATGCCACATTGCCGTCTGGTCAAAAGTTCGACGTTAAATATGTTAATAAAACGTTGCGATATTGCCTTAATGGTGAAAGATAGCAGGTCTGCCGAACGAACCGGAAAGAGAAAAAGGGAAAAAGCGAATTAAATGTCGAGGATATGATCGCCGTTGCATAATTGCCCTGAAACAGGGCAACGTCTCTTTTCATGCACAGCATTTGTGCACAGAATCAGGCTCCCTGCCAGCGGGTGAAGAGGTCTTCGGGCAGGTCGATGTCAAACTGATCCAGCACGCGATTGACGGTCTGATTAATCACATCGTCCAGCGACTGCGGTCGGTGATAGAACGCCGGCACCGGCGGCATGATCACTGCGCCCAGCTCGGCGGCCTGGGTCATGAGGCGCAGATGGCCCAGGTGCAGCGGCGTTTCCCGCACGCAGAGCACCAGCGGGCGGCGCTCCTTCAGCACCACGTCCGCCGCGCGCGTTACCAGTGTGTCGGTATAGCTGTTCACAATCCCGGAGAGCGTTTTGATTGAACAGGGCAGGATCACCATACCGGCGGTTTTAAACGAGCCTGAGGAGATGCTGGCGGCGATATCGCGGGCATCGTGAACCACGTCCGCCATCGCCTGGACATCGCGCAGGGAGAGATCCGTTTCAAGGGAGAGGGTTTGCCGCGCCGCCTGGCTCATCACCAGATGCGTTTCCACTTCTGCCATGTTACGCAAAACCTGTAGCAGGCGTACGCCGTAAATCGCGCCGCTGGCACCGCTGATGCCTATTATGAGTCGTTTCATGATTTCGCCCTTGCTGAATTCTGGGCTGACTGTGCAGGATTTTGCGGGGAGTTGCAAGTGAGGGCGAGCGCCCTCACCTGCGGAGAGATTAACCTTCGTTGTGCATCTCTAAGCTTTCGAGATCGTTTTGCAGCTGAACGGCTTTCGCATCGTCGTTGCGCAGCGAATCAAGGTAGTCGAGGTACTGCTGGTCAACGTCTTTCGTCACGTAGACGCCATTGAACACGGAGCACTCGAACTGCTGAATCTCCGGATTCTCGGCGCGCACCGCGTCGATGAGATCGTTGAGATCCTGGAAAATCAGGCCGTCGGCACCGATGATCTGGCGAATCTCATCCACTTCACGGCCGTGAGCAATCAGCTCGTTGGCGGTTGGCATATCAATGCCGTATACGTTCGGGAAGCGAATCTCCGGCGCGGCAGACGCCAGGTAGACTTTCTTCGCACCCGCTTCGCGCGCCATCTCGATAATCTGCTCAGAGGTGGTGCCACGAACGATGGAGTCATCCACCAGCAGAACGTTTTTGTCGCGGAATTCCGCGCGGTTGGCGTTCAGCTTGCGGCGCACGGACTTACGGCGCAGGTGCTGGCCCGGCATGATAAACGTGCGGCCAACGTAGCGGTTCTTCACGAAGCCCTGACGGTACGGCTTGTCCAGAATGCGGGCGATCTCCAGGGCGATATCGCAGGAGGTTTCCGGGATAGGAATCACCACGTCGATGTCGAGATCGTCCCACTCGCGGGCAATCTTCTCGCCGAGCTTCGTGCCCATATTGACGCGCGCGCTGTAGACGGAAATCTTGTCGATGAACGAATCCGGACGGGCAAAATAGACGTATTCAAACAGGCACGGGTTGCTGACCGGGTTGTCGGCACACTGCCGGGTGAACAGCTGGCCCTTCTCGGTGATATACACCGCTTCGCCCGGCGCAACGTCGCGCAGGAATTCGAAGCCCAGGGTATCCAGCGCCACGCTCTCAGAGGCAACCATATATTCGGTACGGCCATCGCCGAGGTCGCGCTTGCCCAGCACCAGCGGACGAATGCCGTTTGGATCGCGGAAGGCGACCATGCCGTGACCGATGATCATCGCCACGCAGGCGTACGCACCGCGGATCTGGCGGTTGGTCGCGGCAATGGCAGCGAAGATATTGTCTGCTTCCAGCGGGTAGTGACGGAAGTTATCCAGCTCGCTGGCGAACACATTGAGCAGGATTTCTGAATCAGAGGTGGTGTTAATGTGGCGACGTTTCTCTTCGAACAGCTTCTTACGCAGCTCATGAGCGTTGGTCAGGTTGCCGTTATGGGCAAGCGTGATGCCATACGGTGAGTTGACGTAGAAAGGCTGTGCCTCAGAGGCGCTGGAACTGCCAGCAGTAGGATAACGAACGTGACCGATCCCCATATTACCTTGCAGACGCTGCATATGGCGGGCTTCAAACACATCGTTTACCAGGCCATTGGCCTTACGTAAACGGAAGCAGTTGTTTGCATCAATGGTGATGATACCCGCAGCATCCTGCCCACGGTGCTGAAGCACCGTTAACGCGTCATAAATCGACTGGTTTACCGGCATGAAACCGGCGATACCGACAATACCGCACATTCGTCTTTTCCTCGTTAAGCCACATCTCAGGGTTTATGCCCTGGGCAAAAAACTCGACGAGCTTTGCAGATAGTCAAAGAACCATCTGATGATGAAGCTGAACTCTGGAATGAGCTGCGATTTTTGCCAGTCTTCGCTTTTGGAGAACCCGGTGAAGGTATCCAGGAAGAACAGGATCGCGGCCACAATCAGCACGCCTCGTAATGCCCCGAAACAGATCCCGAGTACCCTGTCCGTTCCTGACAGACCGGTTTTCTCGACCAGCTGACCTATCACGTAATTCACGATAGCGCCGACAATCAGCGTCGCGATAAACAGCACCGCGATGGCGATTCCATTTCGGACCAGTTCATCTTCAAAGCCCGTGAACCAGACAGACAGGTAAGTGTAGTAATGACTGGCAACAAAGAAAGCACAACCCCAGGTTACCAGCGATAACGCTTCACGAACAAAGCCACGGATCAGGCTAACCAGACAGGAAAAACCAATCACCGCAATGATGGCGTAATCAATCCAGACCATATGTGTCCCACGATTAAACGCCCTGTCATCCAGTTCGGGGCGAATTCTAACAGAAAAAGAAAACGTTTGCGTAGGGATTTCCTTCCCGCGCGTAAATAAAAAAGGCGCTGAAAAAATGTTCAACGCCGTGGCTTATCGCCTCTCTCTAAAGGAGCAGGTCGTACTTAGTTCGCGCTGTAGCTCATCACCACACCACTCAGCCCGGAGATCTGCTTCAGCTCGCCCAGCGACCCTTTCAGCTTGTCTTTCGACGCCTCCGGCCCCACGAGGATACGGGTAATTTTACCCTGTACCGGCGTGGAAGGTGAAGTGTAAACGCGATAGCCCGCGCTGCGCAGTTTACCCACAACCTCGTTGACTTTATCGGCGTTTTTCAGCGCCCCCAGCTGCACAACGTAGGCTTTGCCGGTCGGCGCTGCGTCTTGCTTCGCAGGTGGTGGAGTTTCAGACGCTGCAGCAAGCTGCTCTGCTGCTTTATCTCGCTGTTGCTGAGGCTTCGGCTGCGGTTTCTCTACCGGCTTCGGTTTTTCAGCAGGCTTAGGCTTCTCTACCGGTACCGGATCGATCTCGATGTTGTTATTCGCCGCCAGACGCGACGGGTCGAGTGACGGTGCAGCGGCATCGCCCGCGCGAACTTCTTCCGCCGCCCCTTCAGGCGGCTGAGCAGGCAGCGCCTGAGTCGCCGCAGGCAGCATATCCGGCTCATCGCGGTCGCCCGGCTTCGGCACCAGCGGAATGGCTGCAAACTCGTCCTGATAATGTTTTTTCTGCCCGTCGAGCAGCCCGGGAAGAATAATCACCCCGAGCGCGACCAGCACAATGGTTCCTGTTAAACGGTTCTGAAACTTACTCGCCACCGGTTCTCCCCGCGTCCATCACTTCCATGACATGTGCTACCGTGTGGAAAGAGCCACACACCAGCACGGTATCTTCTGGTTTTGCATCCGCCATCGCGGCATGCCAGGCCTGCGCCACGCTACAGTAGATTGCACCTTTACCGAGATGTTCCATCAACTGCTCAGCAGTCGCACCGCGCGGCCCCTCCAGAGGAGCACAATACCAGCTATCGACCACACTCTCCATGCAGGCCAGCGTGCCGCCGATATCTTTATCATGAAGCATACCGATAACCGCCAGCACGCGCCCGGTTTTTGGTAACGATTTGAGACGTCCTGCGAGATACGCCGCCGCATGCGGGTTGTGCGCCACATCCAGAATCAGACGCGGTGACTCGCTGACTATCTGGAAACGCCCCGGCAGCAGCGCATTCTGAATGCCGTCACGGATCGCCTGCTCACTTACAGCTAATCCGCTGGCGCGCAGTGCCGCCAGCGCGGTTGCCGCGTTCGGCTGTGGCACCTGCGGCAGCGGCAGATTCTCCAGCACGCCCTGCGCATCGCTAAAGCGCCAGCCGTTGCCCTGCACCGCATACTGCCAGTCAACGCCTCGGCGCAACAGATGTGCGCCCTTCTCTTTCGCCACGTCGGCAATGGTATGCGGCATGTCCGGCTCGCCCACCACGGCGGGCTTATTCGCCCGGAAAATACCGGCCTTCTCGCGGCCAATGCTTTCACGGTCCGGGCCCAGCCAGTCGGTATGATCCAGCGCGATGCTGGTGACCACCGCCACGTCCGCATCCACCATATTGGTGGCATCCAGACGCCCGCCCAGCCCCACTTCCAGGATCACCACGTCCAGCTGCGCCTGTTTGAACAGCCACAGCGCCGACAGGGTGCCGTATTCAAAATAGGTTAATGAGGTTTCCCCGCGCGCCGCTTCGATAGCCGCGAACGACGCCGTATGGGCAGATTCCGCCAGCTCGGTGTTCTGCACCCGCACGCGCTCGGTATAGCGCACCAGATGCGGTGAGCTGTAAACGCCAACCTTGTACCCCGCCGCCATCAGGACTGACTCCAGCGTGCGGCAGGTCGTCCCTTTACCGTTAGTACCTGCAACGGTGAACACGAACGGAGCCGGTTTCAGCACGTCGAGACGCGCGGCAACCTGGCTTACGCGCTCAAGGCCCATATCGATGGTTTTACTGTGCAGGTTTTCCAGATAAGAAAGCCACGCGGCCAGGGGCGACGTGGCTTGGGGAATGCTTTTATTTTCCATAATGCCCGGTTGTCATTAACAGGTTATAAAGCAAAAGGGCAGCGCCATCTGGCCCTGCCCTTTTCAGTTATCAGGCCTCGGGTTCCTGATCCGGTACCACCACGCCTTCGCGCGGCTCATCCGGGTTAGGCGCTGGCAGATTCATCAGCTTCGCCAGAATGCTGGCCAGTTTCAGGCGCATTTCCGGACGGCGGACGATCATATCGATAGCGCCTTTCTCAATGAGGAACTCACTGCGCTGGAAGCCCGGCGGCAGTTTTTCACGAACGGTCTGCTCGATGACGCGAGGACCGGCAAAGCCGATCAGCGCTTTTGGCTCAGCGATGTTCAGGTCACCCAGCATCGCGAAGCTTGCGGAGACGCCACCCATGGTTGGGTCGGTCAGTACCGAGATGTACGGCAGACCGCGCTCCTGCATTTTCGCCAGCGCCGCAGAGGTTTTCGCCATCTGCATCAGGGACATCAGCGCTTCCTGCATACGCGCACCACCGGAGGCGGAGAAGCAGATCAGCGGACAGTTATCTTCCAGCGCCTGCTCAACGGCACGCACGAAACGCGCGCCGACCACGGAGCCCATTGAGCCGCCCATAAAGGAGAACTCAAACGCAGCGGCAACCACCGGCATCTCGTGCAGGGTGCCTTTCATGACGATCAGCGCGTCTTTCTCGCCGGTCTCTTTCTGTGCAGAGGCCAGACGATCTTTGTATTTTTTGGAATCGCGGAACTTCAGCACGTCTTTTGGCTCAAGCTCGCTGCCCAGTTCTACCAGAGAACCTTCGTCCAGCAGGCTATGCAGGCGGTTGCGCGCCGACATACGCATGTGGTGGTCACACTTCGGACACACCTCAAGATTGCGTTCCAGTTCTGCGCGATACAGAACCTGGCCGCAGCTATCACACTTCGTCCATACCCCTTCAGGAATGCTCGCTTTGCGCGTCGGGGTAATGTTGCTTTTAATTCGTTCAATCCAGCTCATTGATAACCTTTCTGCCTGAACCTGGTCGTATGCCAGTTTTGCTATAAGAGGCGAATAATGCCATTTTTGCCTCCAACAGACCATGAATGTTGCACATTAAAACATAACAGCCCGAAACTTTGGATAAAAAAGTGGTCGAACCGCCAGCGTGCATTTACTTCGCTTGCTTTGCTGCCGCGCGTTTGTGACGAATGATTTCGATAACACCCGGCAGAACGGAAAGCACAATAATCGCTACAATCAGTAACTTAAGGTTTTCCTGAACCACCGGCAAGTCGCCAAACAGATAGCCTGCATAGGTAAAGAGCAACACCCAAAGCAGTGCGCCCACCACGTTATACATTGCAAAATGACGATAGGACATATGGCCCATTCCCGCCACAAACGGCGCAAATGTGCGCACAATAGGCACAAAACGCGCAAGGATAATGGTCTTTCCACCATGACGTTCATAGAAGGCATGGGTCTTGTCTAAATAGCTGCGGCGGAAAATTTTCGAGTCCGGATTACTGAACAACCGCTCACCGAACACCCGGCCAATCGTATAGTTGACCGCATCCCCGACAATCGCGGCAATCACCATCAACACCACCATCAGATGCACGTTCAAATCATTGGTGGGCAGCGCCGACAACGCACCGGCCACAAACAGCAGCGAGTCTCCCGGCAGGAACGGGGTAACGACCAGACCGGTTTCACAGAACAGAATCAGGAACAGAATGGCGTAAACCCAGACGCCGTACTGTGCGACCAGCTCCGCCAGGTGAACATCAATATGCAGAATGAAATCAATCAGAAAACGTATTACGTCCATATTGTCTAAGCCTTAATTGCACCTTTGTTTAGTCCGCTAAAAACAGCGGGCCCATTGGCGGTTTTGGCAGGTCAAACCGATCCGGATAGTCTACCGAGACCAGATAAAGCCCTTCCGCTTTCGCCGTTGCTGCCGCAAGCGTTCTGTCCTTCGCTGCCAGCAGTTCTGCAATCCAGCTCTCCGGCTGGTGTCCGGCGCCCACTTCCATCAGGCTGCCCACAATATTCCGCACCATATGATGTACAAAGGCATTGGCTTTGATATCCACCACCACATACGCGCCAAAACGACTGACGTTAATGTGCATGACGTTACGCCACGGCGTACGGGACTGACACTGCACCGCACGAAACGACGTAAAGTCATTTTCACCAATCAGACACTGCGCCGCGCGATGCATGCGTTCTGCATCGAGCGGTTCATAAAAATGCGTCACGCCCTGGCTTAACACCGCCGGACGCAGACGCTGGTTGTAGATGACATAGCGATAGCGACGCGCCGTTGCGCTGAAACGCGCGTGAAAATCATCCGGCACAGATTTCACCCAACGCACCGCGATGTCACCAGGTAAATTCGCATTTACACCCAGCGTCCAGGCGGCATCCTTACGCACGGCGGTGGTTTCAAAGTGAACCACCTGCCCCGTGCCATGAACACCCGCGTCCGTACGTCCTGCGCACAGGACGTTAATCGGCTCGTTTGCCACCTGTGAGAGCGCTTTCTCCAGCTTCTCCTGGACGCTGCGCACCTCATTCTGACGCTGCCAGCCGTAATATTTACTGCCATCGTACTCAATACCGAGGGCAATTTTATGAACCGGCTTTTGATCCACTTCGGACATCAGTACAGATACTCCTGCACCAGCTTCTCGGCGATCTTGACCGCCATCAGCGCGCCGCCAAAGCGAACGTTATCGGCTACGGACCAGAACTGGACCTGTTCCGGCATACCGTAGTCGTTACGCACGCAGCCAACGGAAAGATGCGCGCTGCCGGTGGCGTCACCCACCTGGGTCGGGAACTCGCTCTCTTCAGAAAGGACGATATCTTCACCGCGGCCAAACGCGTCGCGCGCTTCCTCTGCCGCCAGCGGGCGCAGGGCTTCAAAACCGACCATCTGCGCGTGGCCGTAGAAGACCGGAGACTGTACGACGCTGGCGGAAATCATCAGCCCCTCGTCCTGCAGAATCTTGCGCGCTTCGTCGACGAGACGACGCTCTTCGCGCACGGAACCTTCACGATCCGGCAGCAGCGGCAGCATGTTGAACGCCAGCTGGCGGCCAAAGAAATCATCTTCGTCGATCGGGATGCCGTTCAGCAGCTTCGCACTCTGCCCGGCCAGCGCGTCAACGGCCTTTTTACCGTTCGCCGACGCGGACAGCAGACTGGTGACGGTAATGCGCGACAGGCCTCCGTCGTCAATCAGCGGCTTCAGGGCGGTCAGCAGCTGGCTGGTCAGGCTGTTCGGTACCGCGATAACGTTACGGTTGCGGTAGTCAGCCAGCACAAACGGATTGACGTCCGGGACCACCAGCGGCACGTCCGGCTCCAGGGAGAACAGACCGCTCAGGTCGATCACCAGACAGCCCGAATTGGTCGCCTCTTCAATGTAAGACGCCGTGGCTTCAGCACCTGCGGCAAAAAACGCCAGCTGTGCCTGGGTCCAGTCAAACGCGGCCGCATCCTGAACCATCACGGATTTACCGCCAAAACGCAGATGTTCGCCCGCGCTGTCGGTGCGCGCCAGCGCATAGATATCTCCCACCGGGAACTGACGCTCGGCAAGAGTTTCGAGCAGGGCTTCGCCCACGGCACCCGTGGCACCTAAAATGGCAATGTTCCAGCCTTCAGACATGGTGGTTTACTCCAGAAATAAAAAAGCGTCCCTGTCGGCGTATCCGACAGGGAGCATTAAGAAGACATTAATGCGCCGGGTGATGAACGGCGTTAAAACCCAGTTTCTTGAGCAACGTCGCAGCCGCTGCGTCGTCGCACATCACATACAGGGAAGACCACTCGCGGCGCTCAACGTAGTTCTTGCGCAGCTTATCAAATTCACCCGGGATCCCCGCCACCTTACGCAGCAGCGCATCGTCGCGGCGCACATCATACACCAAATGCACCAGCCTTTTCAGCGTTGCCTGATCGAGCGGGCCATGCAGGGTAATGCGGCCAAATTCAGGCGCGGGGAGTAAAGTATCAAGCGCCACCTGCTGCGGATGGCCGATAAAGGCGCTGTAGGCTTCAAATACCTGCGTCGTGCCGCGCGCTTTGCCTTCAAGCGTATAGCCCGCGATATGCGCGGTGGCAACGTCAACCTTGTTCAGCAACTCAACGTTGAGATCCGGCTCCGGCTCCCAGACGTCCAGCACCACGCTGAGATCGTGTCCTTCATTCAGACATTTCAGCAGCGCGGCATTATCCACCACCGGGCCACGACAGGCATTTATCAGAATAGTGCCAGCCTTCAGACGGCGAATCAGCGCCTCGTCCGCCAGATGCAGGGACTTATACGGCCCCTCTTTAAACAGCGGCGTGTGGAACGTCAGCACATCGCACTGTTCAACCAGCTCATCCAGCGCGCGGAAATCCTCGTCGTCACCGTTGTCTTTACGCGGCGGATCGCACAGCAGCGTGCGGATACCTAACGCTTCAAGGCGCTTTTGCAGACGCCCGCCGACGTTACCCACGCCGACAATCCCCACGGTGCGGTCTTTCAGCGCAAAACCATCGCGCTCGGCCAGCATCAGCAGCGAGGAGAAAACGTATTCCACGACGGCAATGGCGTTACAGCCCGGCGCGGCGGAAAAACCGATTCCGGCCTGCTTCAGCCACTGATCATCCACATGATCGGTCCCTGCCGTTGCGGTTCCGACAAACTTAATCGCTTTACCGGCAAGCAACGCCTCATTTACTTTGGTCACCGAGCGCACCATCAGCGCGTCTGCGTCATCCAGTTCGTTAACCGGGATCGGGCGACCAGGGACAGCCTTAACGTCGCCGAGGCGGCTAAACAGCTCGCGGGCGTAAGGCATATTTTCATCAACGAGGATTTTCACGTCTGAGTACCTGTTTGAGAGGAAGAAAACCTGCCAAGTGTGCCATAATCTGGCCGCCAGGCATATACGTATGCCGGGTTTACGCTGAGTTTTGACTTTAAGGATTTTTGACGATGCAGCCCATTTCAGGTACGCCGCCACGCCCTCCGGGTGAAGGCCCTGTCACGCCAAACGTTGCCGGTGAACAGCCACTATCCACGCAACAGCGCACCGTGCTGGAGCGACTGATCACGCGCCTGATAGCGCTGACTTCGCAGCAAAACGCGGAAGTCTGGGCCGGGGTAAAGCATGATTTAGGCGTGAGGAACGACGCACCGCTGCAGTCGCGCCATTTCCCTGCCGCCGAGCAAAATCTCAACCAGCGTATTACAACCGCGCAGCAGAACCACACCACGCGTCAGATTGTCACGCAGTTGACTGAGCTGCTGGGCCAGGGAAATAACCGTCAGGCTGTCAGTGACTTTATCCGTCAGCAGTATGGCCAGACCGCCCTGAGCCAGCTGACGCCAGACCAGCTTAAAACCGTGCTGACGCTGTTGCAGAACAATCAGTTGTCTATTCCGCAGCCTCAGGTGCGCCCCTCAACCGAGCGCCCGCTGCAGCCTGCCGAGCACAACACGCTGAACCAGATGGTGACCAAACTGGCCGCCGCCACCGGCGAGTCGACGAAGCTTATCTGGCAATCCATGCTGGAACTGTCCGGCGTGAAGGCGGGCGAGCTGATTCCGGCCAAACAGTTTACCCATCTGGTGACCTGGCTCCAGGCGCGCCAGACGCTCAGCACCCAGAGCGCCCCTACCCTGCATACCGTTCAGGCGGCGCTTAAACAGCCGCTGGAACCGCACGAGTTCGAGGTGATTCGGGATTACGCCCAGCAGAACTGGCAGGCCACGCCGCAAACGGTACTGACCACCGCGCAGGTGCAGGATGTGCTGAATCAGATCTTTGTTCGCCGCGCCGAGCGGGAAGGCGGCGTGCCGGAGGTAAGAAACGTTCAGCCGATCTACAGCCCGCTGTTTGCGCCCGTTGTGGAGACCTTCAGAACGCTCTCTGCCCGCCCGGGATTAATGTTGATTGCATTATTGATTGCGCTGGCGATTTTCTGGCTGGTTGCCTGAGGATTTGCCCGGTGGCGCTACGCTTACCGGGCCTACAACGGCTCGAACCGTAGGCCGGGTAAGGCGCAGCAGCCACCCGGCGACAACAGTTAATTTCTGCGAAACGCCACCAGCGTCACCACGATCCCCACCACCGCAGAAACCGCGCCGGCCAGGAAGACGGACGGGTAGCCAAACGAGGTGGCTAACAGACCCGCCAGCGGCCCGGTTACGCCGTATGAGATATCCTGAAACGCCGCATAGCCGCCCAGCGCCGTACCGCGGACCTGCGGCGCCACGCGCTTCACCACCTCAACGCCCAGCGCCGGGAAGATCAGCGAGCAGCCGCAGCCGGTTAACGCCGCACCAAGCAGCGCAACGGAGGCGACCGGCGCCTGCCAGAGCAACACCAGCCCAACGGTTTCAATCACCAGCGACGCCACCGCCACCTTCACGCCGCCAAAGCGATCCGGCATCCAGCCGAACAGGACACGCATCACGACAAACGCGCCGCCAAAGGCCGTCAGCGTAAAGCCCGCCATTGCCCAGCCGCGGCTCATGAAATAGAGGGAGACGAAGGTACCAATCACCGCGAAGCCTACTCCCTGAAGCGCCAGCCCCAGCCCTGGCTGCCAGATTTGCCCCACCACACTCCACAGCGAAGGACGTTCGCCTTTATGGGCGGGCACCTTGCGTACCGAACCGTTAAAAGCCCACGCCAGCAGCGGTAATACCATGGTGGTTGCTGCCAGTACCGCAAAACCAAACTGGCTGTGGATCAGCAAACCCAGCGGCGCGCCTGCAGCCAGTGCGCCATAAATCGCCATCCCGTTCCATGACATCACTTTGCCGGAGCGCGCAGGCCCCACCAGCCCCATCCCCCAGGTCAGGGTGCCGGTCAGCAGCTGGCTTTCACCGAAGCCAAGGATTAAACGGCCCACCACCAGCAGCGCAAATTTATACGCGGCGTCGACCGGCAGGAGAGCGGCCAGCAGCCACGCGCCCCCCGCCAGACCGCAGGCAAACATGCCCTGCAGCGCCGAGCGTTTTGCACCGTGCTGATCGGCCAGCCGTCCTGCGTAGCCGCGGGTTAATACCGTGGCTAAAAACTGAATGCCCACAGCAATGCCGACCATGGTGTTGCCATAGCCGAGTTCGTGATGAACGAACAGCGGGATCACCGGCAGCGGCAGGCCAACGGTCATGTAGGTCAGGAATACCGCAAAGGCGATGCGGAAAAGAGAAAGGTTCCCGGAAGGAGTGCCCTTCTCGGGGGTAACAGCCTTCATGCATAACTCCGTGTTCAGGCATAAAAAAAGGGAGCCTTTCGGCTCCCTTCTATTATACATTCAAACGCTTATGCTTTCAGCTTGCGCATAACCAGTGTGGCGTTGGTGCCGCCGAAGCCGAAGCTGTTGGACATGACGGTGGTCAGCGTCGCTTCCGTTGGTTTGGTCACGATGTTCAGGCCAGCCGCCTGCTCGTCCATCTCGTCGATGTTGATGCTTGGGGCGATAAAGCCGTTTTCCAGCATCAGCAGAGAGTAGATCGCTTCCTGCACGCCCGCCGCACCCAGAGAGTGACCGGTCATGGCTTTGGTGGCAGAGATAGCCGGGCTGTTGTCGCCGAACACTTCGCGGATCGCACCCAGCTCTTTCACGTCACCTACCGGAGTAGAGGTACCGTGGGAGTTCAGGTAGTCGATTGGGGTATCAACACCGTGCATCGCCATCTTCATGCAGCGCACCGCGCCTTCGCCGGACGGAGCAACCATGTCGGCGCCGTCGGACGTTGCGCCGTAGCCCACAATCTCAGCGTAGATGTGCGCGCCGCGCGCCAGCGCGTGCTCCAGCTCTTCAACCACAACCATACCGCCGCCGCCCGCGATAACGAAACCGTCACGGTGCGCGTCATAAGTACGGGAGGCTTTGTCTGGGGTTTCGTTGTACTTGGTGGACAGTGCGCCCATCGCGTCGAACTCACAGGCCATTTCCCAGCCCAGCTCTTCGCCGCCGCCAGCAAATACGATGTCCTGTTTGCCCAGCTGGATCTGCTCAACCGCGTTGCCGATACAGTGTGCGGAAGTCGCACACGCGGAGCTGATGGAGTAGTTCACACCGTGAATTTTGAACGGGGTCGCCAGGCACGCGGAAACCGCAGAACCCATAGCTTTCGTGACCACGTACGGACCTACCGCTTTCAGACCACGCGGGCTGCGCATGGCGTCAGCACCGAATACCTGCGCTTTAGAGGAACCGCCGGAACCGGCAATCAGGCCCACGCGCGGGTTGTTCTGATAAACCTCTTCGCTCAGGCCGGAATCTTTGATCGCTTCCTGCATGGAGAGATAAGCATAAATAGAGGCATCGTTCATGAAACGAACCACTTTGCGGTCAATCAAACCGGTGGTGTCCAGTTTAACGTTACCCCATACGTGGCTACGCATACCTGAATCTTTAAACTCTTCAGAGAAAGTGATCCCGGAGCGTCCTTCACGCAGAGATGCCAGGACTTCCTGCTGGTTATTACCGATGCTGGAAACAATGCCCAGGCCAGTAATCACTGCACGTTTCATTCAATACCTCTGTAAGTCGCACTATAAAAAGTTTCGAGTCGCACAATAGCGTACACTTGTACGCCGAACAAGTCCGATCAGACATTTTCTGCGGAAATTTGCACCGATGGACTCACATCGTTAAGATCGTGCCACTGCCTGTCAGACGAGTAACTTACGTGAAACAAAACGCTATACAACCCGCCAACCTCGAATTCAACGCTGAGGGTACACCTGTTTCCCGAGATTTTGATGACGTCTACTTTTCTAATGATAACGGACTCGAAGAAACCCGCTATGTTTTCCTCGAGGGAAACCAGCTCAGCGCCCGCTTCCCTGCGCACCCGCGCAGTCTGTTCGTTGTTGCGGAAAGCGGATTCGGCACCGGGCTCAATTTTTTAACCCTCTGGCAGGCGTTTGACCAGTTTCACGCTGCGCACCCTGAGGCTACGCTACAAAGATTACATTTCATCAGTTTCGAAAAATTTCCGCTTACCGCGCACGATCTGCGGCTCGCCCACCAACGCTGGCCGGAGCTTGCAGCCTGGGCGGAGCAGCTTCAGGCGCAGTGGCAGCCGCATATCGGCGGCTGCCACCGTCTGATTCTGGACGGCGGACGGGTGACGCTGGATTTATGGCTGGGCGACATTAACGACCTGACCGATACGCTCGACGACGCGATGAACCAGACGGTGGACGCGTGGTTCCTTGACGGCTTTGCGCCCGCCAAGAACCCGGACATGTGGAGCCAGCATCTGTTTAGCGCGATGGCCCGGCTGGCGCGTCCCGGCGCAACGCTCGCCACCTTTACCTCGGCCGGCTTTGTTCGCCGCGGCCTGCAGGACGCGGGCTTTACCATGCAGAAGACCAAAGGCTTTGGCCGCAAGCGCGACATGCTGGTCGGCACGATGGAACGGACGCTGGACATTCCCGCTCGGGCTCCCTGGTTTGCGCGCAGCGCCAGCGCATCGCGCGAAGTGGCGATCGTTGGCGGAGGGATCGCCAGCGCCCTGCTCTCTCTCGCGCTGCTGCACCGGGGCTGGCAGGTGACACTCTACTGCGCTGACGAGGCACCAGCCAACGGCGCGTCCGGCAACCGCCAGGGCGCGCTTTACCCGCTTTTAAGCTCGCACGATCCGGCCCTGTTCCAGTTTTTCCCGGCAGCGTTTACCTTCGCTCGCCGCCTGTATGATTCCATTCCGGTGGCATTCGACCATGACTGGTGCGGCGTGACGCAGCTCGGATGGGATGAAAAGAGCCAGCAAAAAATCGCCCAGATGCTGTCGCTGGGTCTGCCGGAGGAGATTGCCCGCGCGGTCAGTGCGCAAGAGGTGGCAGACACCGCGGGTGTGGAAACCGACTGTGGCGGCATTCAATATCCGCTCGGCGGCTGGCTGTGCCCGGCTGAACTGACCGCGGCGGCGATTAGCCTGGCGCAGTCACGCGGGCTGAGGGTGCATTATGCTCATAAGGTTGAATCGCTTAGCCGGTCAGAACGGTGGACTCTGCATTTTGCTGATGGCAAAGCGGCACACCATGCCAGCGTTGTGCTGGCAAACGGACATAACATCAGCCAGTTTATCCAGACCGAGACGTTGCCGGTTTATCCGGTCGGCGGCCAGGTAAGCCATATCCCGACCGCGCCCGAACTGAGCAAGCTGCGCCAGGTGCTGTGCTATGACGGCTATCTGACGCCACAAAATCCGTCTAACGGACATCACTGTATCGGCGCCAGCTACCATCGTGGCGAAGCGGATATGCGCTACAGCGAAGCGGATCAGCAGCAAAACCGCCAGCGCCTGATTGACTGCTTCCCGGACGCGGCGTGGGCGAAAGAGGTTGACGTGAGCGAGGGCGAAGCGCGCTGCGGCGTGCGCTGCGCGACCCGCGATCACCTGCCGATGGCGGGAAACGTGCCGGACTATGAAGCCACGCTTGAACTCTATCAGGATCTGGCAGAAAACAAGGAAACGGCGGTAAGTGCCCCGGTTTATCCGGAACTGTTCATGCTGGGCGGATTAGGATCGCGAGGATTGTGCTCCGCGCCGCTGCTGGCTGAAACGTTAGCCGCGCAAATGAGTAATGAGCCTGTTCCGCTGGACAGAACCACGCTTGCGGGGCTGAACCCGAATCGACTGTGGGTACGGAAACTGCTGAAGGGGAAAATGGTTAAGTAGGGTGCGGTCGAATCCCCTCTCCCCAAAGGGGAGAGGGAAGAGAGGGCAGCGGCTTAGCGTTTAGCCTGCTGGAATAAATTGTCCCACATCCCCAGCACCAGAGACTGATCGCGCGGAGAGAGCTCCCCGGCCAGAATGGCTTTTTCCAGGCTGCGCGTGACTTCAGCGTGAACGGCGTCGGCAGAGTGATCGTCACCTGCTTCCAGCTCGGCTACCGCCAGCGTCAGGTGACCACGCAGATAACCGCTGGCGAACAGCTCATCATCACTGGCGTGTTCCACCATGTCATCAATTAACGCCAGAATGCGTGATTCAAATTCTGCGATCATCTTCTTTCCTCTGTTAAAGATCTTCCGGCCAAGGGAAGCATTCCGCCGTGATCTCCGGCGTGTGGTAATAATTCTGTAAAGCCTCGATCAGGCGCGCCGGACGTTCCGGGATGCCTTTCTCAAAATACTCCATCACCTGCGCATGCACGCGGCGCTGGAAGGCGATACGGTCTGGCTCAAAGTCACCTTCAAGGTTGTCACAGCTCACGTTGAACGGGAAACCTGCCGCCACGCAGAACAGCCATTCCAGCGCCTGCGGCTTCACTTCCACGTCTTCAAACTGGCCCTGGGTGGCGGCGTCGCGCCCGTCCGGACAATACCAGTAACCGAAGTCGACCAGCTCGCGACGCGCTTTCCCCGCGATGCACCAGTGCGAAATTTCGTGCAAACCGCTGGCGTAAAAGCCGTGGGCAAAGACGATGCGGTTGTACGGAACCTCTGCATCAGCAGGAAGATAGATCGGTTCGTCGTCGCCTTTAATCAGACGGGTATTAAAATCATCAGCAAAACAGCTATCGAAGATCTCAATCAGCTGTTCGTATTTATGCGTACTGTTCATTAGTTCATCCCCAACCAGGTGAGGATCTCCTGTCCATGGCTGTCATAAAGAAGTTTGGCGCTCATCACCGCCGAGACGACAACAATCATCGGGCGGATCAGCTTTTGCCCTTTGCTTAATACCAGACGCGAGCCTGCGCGCGCGCCCAAAAACTGCCCTGCCATCATCACAAACCCGGTTGCCCAGATAACCTTGCCGCCAATGATAAACAGCAGCAGGCCGCCGACGTTCGAGGTCGCATTCAGCACCTTAGCGTGGGCGGTGGATTTAGCGAGGTTAAAGCCGGCCAGCGTCACGAACGCCAGCGCGTAAAACGAGCCTGCCCCCGGGCCAAAGAAGCCGTCGTAAAAGCCGACGCAGCCACCGGCAATCAGCGCAAACGGCAGGCCGTGCAGCCGCCGCGCCCGGTCTTCCTCGCCGAGCTTAGGCATCAGCAGGAAATAGAGACCGATGCAGATAACCAGAATCGGCAGGATCTGGCGCAAAATATCCGACTGCACGTGCTGCACCAGCAGCGCGCCCGACGTTGAGCCGATAAAGGTCATCAGGATATTGAGCTTTTGATCGGCGAGATTCACCACCTTGCGGCGGATAAAATAGAGCGACGCCGAAAGCGAGCCGCCGCAGGCCTGCAGCTTATTGGTGGCAAGCGCCTGCGCCGGGCTCATGCCCGCCGCCAGCAGCGCGGGCACGGTTAACAGCCCGCCGCCGCCCGCGAGCGCATCGATAAAACCGGCCAGCATGGCCACAAAGAACAGCACCACCAGCAGCAGCGGTGACACCATAAACAGATCGACGAAATTATCCATTAAAGTACATGCTCATCCAGTAGCGCCTGGCAGGAAGGCGGCAACGGAGGCGGTGTCTTCTTCTCAGGCTTAGAGGTTCCAGGTTTTGCCGGCTCAAACCAGCTTTGCAGTTCGTAACCACAGCCATCGCCTGGCGGCGGTAGCGGCTGATCTTCACATTCCAGGCTGTTCGCCGGGCAGCGCAGACGAACGTGCATATGCGCCCGATGCTGGAACCACGGGCGCACTTTGCGCAGCCAGTCGCGATCGGTTCCGGCATCCAGGCAGAGCTGCTGCTTGATCGCCGGGTTCACAAAGATCCGCGTGACGTCGTTATCTTCTGCCGCCAGCTTGATCATACTGGAAACCTCCCGCGTCCACAGCGAGGGCACCACGCTTTTGCCGTCGCGCGACACCAGATCCAGCGCCTGCGGCTTCAGCAGCTGCGCAGACGTCCAGCGCGTTTTCGGCAGCTGCAGGAAGATGTCGACATCCAGTCCGGTCTGGTGGCTGGCGTGCCCGCCGTTAAAGCGGCCACCGGCAGGCATCCCCATATCGCCAATCAGCATCGTCCCCAGCCCCAGGTTATGCACCTGGTTCCCCAGTCGCTGAATGAACAGCACCAGATCAGGGTGGCCGAAGTAACGACGCTGGTCGGTACGCATCACCTGATAGGTATCTGATTGCAGCGGCAGCTCCTGCGCACCCACGATACAGCCGTTAGCGAAGGCGCCGATGGACTGCGCGCTTCCCGCCACCGGATGGGTGATTTTTTGCCACGGCGTGGCGGCCAGACTGGCTCCACTGGCCAGCAGCGCCAGCAGCGCCAGCAGAGCAATTGCGGTTTTTTTCATGTTTACCAGCGTGGAATGGTGGTCGTCACGTCCGCGTTCTGCGCGCGCTGGCGCAGGAAGTGATCCATCAGCACGATCGCCAGCATCGCTTCCGCGATCGGCACCGCGCGGATCCCCACGCACGGATCGTGACGACCTTTGGTGATCATCTCAACTTCTTCGCCTGAGCGGTTAATCGTGTGGCCCGGCACGGTGATGCTTGAGGTCGGCTTCAGCGCGATGTTGGCAATAATCTGCTGTCCACTGCTGATACCGCCGAGAATGCCGCCCGCATGGTTGCTCTGGAAGCCCGCTTTCGTGATTTCGTCGCGGTTCTGGCTGCCGCGAAGCGCCACCACGTCGAAGCCGTCGCCAATCTCGACGCCCTTCACCGCGTTGATGCTCATCAGCGCGTGGGCGATATCGGCGTCGAGACGGTCAAATACCGGCTCGCCCCAGCCAGCCGGGACGCCATCTGCCACCACAGTGACTTTCGCGCCAATGGAGTCGCCCTCTTTTTTCAGGCCGCGCATCAGTTCGTCCAGCGCCTCCAGCTTGTCGGCATCGGCGCAGAAGAACGGGTTTTGCTCGACCAGATCCCAGTCTTTGATCGCCAGCGGAATGTCGCCCATCTGGGTCAGACAGCCGCGAATGACGATGCCAAATTTCTGCTGCAAATACTTTTTAGCAATAGCGCCAGCGGCCACGCGCATCGCGGTTTCACGCGCGGAAGAGCGTCCGCCGCCGCGATAGTCGCGAAAGCCGTACTTTTGCTCGTAGGTGTAGTCGGCATGGCCCGGGCGGAACACGTCCTTGATAGCACCGTAGTCCTGAGAGCGCTGATCGGTGTTTTCAATCAGCAGACCAATGCTGGTGCCGGTGGTGCGGCCTTCAAAAACGCCGGAGAGAATTTTGACCTGGTCCGGCTCGCGACGCTGCGTGGTGTAGCGAGAGGTGCCCGGACGACGGCGGTCAAGGTCGTGCTGTAAATCTGCTTCGGTCAGTTCGATGCCTGGCGGTACGCCATCAACGATACAGCCCAGCGCCAGCCCGTGCGACTCGCCAAAGGTGGTCACGCGGAATAACTGTCCAATACTGTTTCCTGCCATCACGGCTCCGATGTTGTTGTTTGTGTTTGAGCGTTGTGAAACGGGCCGAAGCCCGCTGGATTAATCTTTATAGATGCTGAAGTGTTCGCGCGCGTCGAGCAGCTGCGCTTTGGTCAGCATAAAGACGCCGTCACCGCCGTTGTCGAACTCAAGCCAGGTGAACGGCACATCCGGGTACTGCTCTATCAGATGTACCATGCTGTTGCCCACTTCACAAATCAGAACGCCGTCATCGGTCAGGTAATCCGGCGCGCAGGCCAGAATGCGGCGGGTCAGCTTCAGGCCGTCCGAGCCTGACGCCAGGCCCAGCTCCGGCTCGTGACGATATTCGTTCGGCAGATCGGACATGTCTTCTGCATCGACGTACGGCGGGTTAGTGACGATCAGATCGTATTGCAGCGTCGGCAGGTCGCGGAACAGGTCAGAGCGGATTGGCGTGACGTGATGGATCAGGCCGTGCTCTTCGATGTTGTGTTCGGTCACGGCCAGCGCGTCGGTGGAGATATCGACGGCGTCCACTTCCGCTTCAGGGAAAGCGTAGGCGCAGGCAATAGCGATGCAGCCGCTGCCGGTGCACATATCGAGAATGTGCTGCGGCTGATGGTTAATCAGGCCTTCAAAGTGGTTGTTGATCAGCTCACCAATCGGCGAGCGCGGTACCAGCACGCGTTCATCGACGTAAAACTCGTGGCCGCAGAACCAGGCTTTGTTGGTCAGGTAAGCCACCGGAATGCGCTCGTTTACGCGACGGATCACGCGCTCAACGATGCGATGTTTTTCGCTGGAGGTCAGGCGCGCGGTGCGCATGTCTTCCGGAATGTCCAGCGGCAGGTAAAGAGACGGCAGCACCAGCTGAACGGCCTCGTCCCACGGGTTATCGGTACCGTGACCGTACCAGATATTAGCGGCGCTGAAGCGGCTAACCGACCAGCGCAACATGTCCTGTATGGTATGCAGCTCGTTTACTGCTTCATCGACAAATATTTTATCCACTCTTTCCTCCAGGGCATGCTCGCATAATTTTCGGCGGCTAGTTTGCCATGAAGACGGCGATAAATCAGCAATGACGCGTACCGCTTGAGGTTAAAAAATGCGTTTAGTCGGGTACACTATCGGAAATACGAGATGAGAATGACGAATGAAAAAGAAAACATCGCTCAGCGAGGAGGATCAGGCTCTCTTCCGCCAGCTGATGACCGGGACGCGTAAAATCGCGCAGGACACGATTGTCCACCGTCCGCAGCGTAAAAAAATCAGCGAAGTTCCGGTCAAACGGCTGCTCCAGGAGCAGGCGGATAACAGCCACTATTTTTCAGATGAATTTCAGCCGCTGCTCAATACGCAAGGGGCTGTGAAGTACGTGCGCGAAGACGTCAGCCATTTTGAGCTGAAAAAGTTACGACGCGGAGATTATTCGCCGGAGCTGTTTCTCGATCTGCACGGCTTAACGCAGATGCAGGCGAAACAGGAGCTGGGGGCGTTGATTGCCGCCTGTCGCCGCGAACACGTTTTTTGCGCCTGCGTGATGCACGGCCACGGTAAGCACATTCTGAAGCAACAGACGCCGCTGTGGCTGGCTCAGCACCCGCACGTAATGGCGTTTCATCAGGCACCGAAAGAGTACGGCGGCGATGCCGCATTGCTGGTGTTGATTGAAGTTGAGGAGTGGCAGCCGCCAGAGTTGCCCTGACAGAAGGGCGGGAAACACGTAGTACCCCGCCCTGTCACACGTCACGTCAGATGGCTTTTGCCATCTTCAGGTTGCACGGGCTCATTTGCCAGTTGAAGACCCCTTTGCCGGTTTCGTCGAGAGTGACGTTGGCAATGGCGGAAGTGGTGAACATTGGCGGCGTTTCGCCCGGGCACAGCTCAGATACCAGATAGCCGACCAGCGGCAGGTGGGAAATGACCAGTGCGGAAGCGACACCTTCATTGCACAGCGCCTGAAGGTAAGCGCTGACAAGACCGACATCGCCGCATGGCGTCAGCTCAGGGAGAACGTCCACGCTGGATGGCAGGTTCATACACTCCCCTACCACGTCCAGCGTCTGTTCTGCACGCAGGAACGGACTCACCAGAACGCGTTCAATGTCCACTTTTTGACCTTTAAGCCACGTCGCCATTTGACGGGATTCGTCACAGCCACAGACGGTTAAAGGACGTACTGAGTCACTGGCGGCATCGAGTGCCGCGTCGCCGTGACGCATGATAAAAACTTGCATATTGCACCGCTTTTGTTAACCAGAATCACCGGCGTTAACTACCCGCGATTAATGCTCTGAGGTAGAAAACCCGATGGCCGGGCATTGTGCCTGATCCATTCGGTGAATGAAACGCTGTTTTTTACCTCAATGGCGTAAGTATAGTCAATCTCTGTTTACAAAATCGCCAGAACAGGTTCATTCAGCTCAGGATTTACCCTTCTTTGACTTCAGTTTACGAAATCAGTTTCCCTTGCAGGCCAGAATGTCTGGCCCCGCTCCGCC
Organism: Enterobacter cloacae complex sp. P42RS; assembly: GCF_014930595.1. Lineage (NCBI taxonomy): Bacteria > Pseudomonadati > Pseudomonadota > Gammaproteobacteria > Enterobacterales > Enterobacteriaceae > Enterobacter > Enterobacter cloacae complex sp. P42RS. The sequence goes on along the minus strand of NZ_JADBRK010000023.1, from coordinate 11,309 downwards.
ATCTGCAATAATTCGTCACACGGTGTAAACCGCGGACCGTATTGCGAGGCCAGACGTTGCAAAATGACAACCACTTCACCCGCACCGAGCGTATCCATGTAACGGAACGGGCCGCCAAGGAACGGCGGGAAACCAATACCAAATACCGCGCCGATGTCGCCATCGCGTGCGCTCTTGATCACCTGTTCACCAAAGCAGCGCGCCGCTTCATTGAGCATCATCATCACGCAACGTTCTGCGCACTGAACGGCAGACAGTCTTCCCTGACCGGTGGCCGAAATAAGCCCATAAACCGAAGGGTCGACCTGTTTCTTGCTTTTACGCCCTTTCGCGCCGTAAAGATAGAAACCGCGTTCATTTTTTCTGCCTTTGCGATCGTCCTTCAAAATTGCAGAAACAATGTTTGCAGGCGGGGTAAAACGATCGCCATAAGCCGCTTCCAGCACAGGTATAATTTTAGTGCCGGTGTCTATTCCCACCTCATCCAAAAGTTGGATTGGACCGACGGGGAAGCCAAACTTTACGAGCGCCTCGTCGACGTACTCGATTTTCTCCCCTTCCGTCAGCAGCCGCATCGCTTCGTTGATATAGGGTGCCAGAATACGGTTGACGTAGAAGCCAGCCTTGTCCGCGACCACAATCGGGGTTTTACCCTGTTTTTTCGCCAGCTTCACCACGGTGGCGATGGTCTGCGGGCTGGTCGTGGCGTGCGGGATCACCTCCACCAGCGGCATTTTTTCGACCGGACTGAAAAAGTGCAGACCAATGACCTGCTCCGGACGAGCAGCTTTCGCCGCGATATCGCCAATCGGTAAAGACGAGGTGTTTGAGGCAAAAATAGTGTGCGGCGCGCAATGCTGCTCTACGTCAGCCACCATCTGCTGCTTAAGCGCCAGGTCTTCAAATACGGCTTCAATCACCAGGTCCCGGTGCGCAAAACCGCTGTAATCCGTCGTGCCGGAGATCGTCGCCAGGGTTTTATCACGCTCGCTTGCCTTGATATGGCGGCGTTTGACCTTCCGATCAAGGTTCTGCCAGCTGTACTGCAGCGCGTGGTTGATGCCCTTTGCGCTGATGTCTTTGATACGCACGGGCAATTTGCCTTTGCTGGCGGTAACAAACGCGATTCCGCCGCCCATCAGCCCACCGCCCAGCACGCCAACGGCACGCAGCGGAGCAGGCTCTGCCTCGCTGCCCGGATCTTTTTTCACCTCAGTACTGGCGAAGAAGATGCTGCTCAGCGCCTGCGACTGCGGCGTCATCGCCAGTTCGCCAAAGGCTTTGGCTTCAGCGGCATAGCCGCTGCTGCTGCCCTGCGACAACCCGGTTTCCATCACTTCCAGAATGCGCTTTGCCGCCGGGTAGTTGCCTTTGGTTTTTTGCTCGGTTTTTTTGCCTACCATGTTGAACAGGAGCGCGCGCCCCAGTGGCCCTGCCAGCACGCGCTCGCGTACGGGGAGAGGACGTTTTGCCTGACGTCCCTTCAGCGCCAGCTCAACAGCAGCGTCCAGTAGTATGGTGTGCGGAACGACGTCGTCAACCAACCCCACTTTCAGTGCCTGACGGGGGCGTAGCTGCTTGCCGGTTAAGATCATCTCCAGGGCGGTGCTAACCCCAACCAGACGCGGCAGACGCTGTGTTCCACCCGATCCCGGCAGCAGGCCTAACTGCACTTCTGGCAACCCTATAACGGTTTTCGGATCGTCAGTGCAGATACGGCTGTGACAGGCCAGCGCCAGCTCCAGCCCGCCGCCCAGGCAGGCACCGTGGATCGCGGCAATAACCGGAATCGGCAGAGCGTTGATTTCAGCCATTACCTGCTGTCCCTGACGCGCCAGATCTTCAGCTTCCTGCGCGCTTTTCGCTCGGGCGATCATGTTGATATCGGCCCCGGCAATAAAGTTATCCGGCTTAGCCGAGATAAAGACCAGACCACGAATCGCTTTATTTTCGCGGATCTGCTTGAGCATGGCGCGAACCTGAGTGCCGAATTCAGCCTTCAGGGTATTCATCTTTTCATCAGGCACAGCAATAGTGATAACCGCGACGTTATCGAGGCGAACCGTCAGATTAAATGCAGATGGCATATCCATTATTCAGCCTCCAGAACCATTGCTGCACCAAGGCCGCCCGCCGCGCAGGCGGTGACGAGACCAAACCCGCCGCCGCGGCGACGGAGTTCGTGTAGTGTCTGGGTGATCATTCGCGCACCCGTGGCCGCAAACGGATGGCCGTAGGCGATCGACCCACCCAGCACGTTGAATTTGCTCTGATCCACTTCGCCGGTGGCATGGGCGCGGCCCAGCACGTCGCGTGCAAAACGCTCGCTTGCCAGCAGCTGGACGTTTGCCAGGGTTTGCGCTGCAAAGGCTTCGTGCATATCAATCAGGGTTAAATCCGCCAGGGTTAGCCCCGCGCGATCCAGCGCCAGCGGCGTGGACCACGCCGGACCTAACAGCATGTCCTGCCAGACATCAATGGCGGTAAAGGCATAGCTGCGCAAATAGCCCAGCGGCGTGATGCCCAGCTCTTTTGCACGCGACTCCGTCATCAGGATCACCGCAGCAGCACCATCGGTCAGCGGCGTACTGTTGGCCGCCGTCACGGTGCCGTGCTTGCGGTCAAACGCCGGGCGCAGTTTGGCGTAATCCGCCAGCGTCGAGGTGCCACGAATATTGTTGTCTTCAGTAAGAGGCTCTCGATAGGGAGGCGTGTAGGCGGTCATGACCTCGTCGGTGAGTTTGCCCTCCGACCAGGCTTTCGCTGCCAGCTGATGCGAGCGATGCGCCAGCGCATCCTGCTGCTCGCGGGTGATGCCGTAAGTTTTGGCCATCTGCTCGGCGGTATCGCCCATTCGCAGGCCAGTCGAATATTCCGCGACGGCAGGTGGCACGGGCAAGAGATCGCGCAGGCGTAAACGCGAGAAGAGTTTGAGCTTCGCACCGGTGGTGCGGGCTTTATTAGCATCCACCAGAATGCGGGCCAGCTTTTTACTGACGCCAATCGGCAGTACGGAGGAAGAATCGGCGCCACCTGCGATCCCGGCGCGAATGGTGCCCGCCATCAGACTTTCCGCCACGTTTGCTACCGCCTGGAAGCTGGTCGCGCACGCGCGGCTGACGCTGTAGGCATCGGTATGAACGTTCATGCCGGTACCGAGAACAATCTCCCGCGCAATGTTAGGGGCTTCAGGCATCTGCACCACCTGGCCGAAGACCAGCTGTTCGATGACCTCAGGCGGAATTTCGCTGCGAGCCAGCATCTCCCCCACTACCATTTTCCCCAGATCGACAGCCGGTATACCGTGAAACGCCGTCGCCTGACGTGCAAACGGCGTACGCAGACCGCTGACAATGGCAATGCGGTCACCTTGTCGGGTGATTAGCGGTAATGCCTGACTCATAACCTTCCCCTGTGAAAAATTTTACATGACTATAAAGTGGTCTGACCTGATAACAGTCTTAACCATTTTTTTACATTCAGCCAATCGGGGAAGCTTAAAAATGCGAGGTAAAACACAGAGAAGAAAAAGAAAATGCCCCTGCATGGCAGAGGCAATTGTGCGGTTTGTTGCCGGGTGGCGACGGTGCCTTACCCGGCCTACACGATCGTAGGCCCGTGCAAGCGAAGCGCCGCCGGGCAAAAAGAATTAACGCAGACCGAGCTGGAAAATCAGCGTTTCAGCTTCGCAGGCAAACACAAAGTCGATATCCAGCTTCACGCCGCCCTCCACTTCCGTGAAGGTAGATTTGATTTCACACGGATCGGACTCCACATCACGCGCGCGCTTGCTCAGCGCGGCCAGCGTTTCTTCGGCTTCGGCGCGGTTGGTGAACACACGGCTGTAAGACGCGGTGCAATCGGTGTTGTCCATGATGGTGCCAACATCCATACAGCAGCAAACCGGGGTTTCATCAGCACTGCATTTACTCATAGCTCAATTTCCTCTGTATTCGCGCAGCGCGCGAGATAAACACGATGCTGATATTTTACGCCCCAGCGCTGGCTCTCTCCAGCCGTTAATGGCGCAAAATCGGATAAGTGACCGATATCACACTAAAAAATGATCTAAAACAAAAACCACCCTTTTGAGTGAGCCGCGATGGTCACAATTTTGCCAACCAGATCTCGTTTCAAGAAACATGTTTGAAAATATTAATAAACAAACTTGCAACATTCAGGCTGGTCGGACCTATACTCTGGCCACTGGTCTGATTTGTCTGTCATACCTCAGACCCTACACTTCGCGCTCCTGTTACGGTATGTAACAATTATTGAATAAAAATAACTCAATGAGGTTATGGTCATGAGCCAGAAAACCCTGTTCAACAAGACTGCGCTGGCAGTCGCAGTGGCAATCGTCTCTACTTCCGCCTGGTCAGCGGGCTTTCAGCTAAACGAATTTTCTTCCTCTGGCCTTGGCCGCGCGTATTCAGGGGAAGGTGCAATCGCTGATGATGCGGGTAACGCAAGCCGTAACCCTGCATTAATCATGATGTTCGATCGCCCGACCTTCTCTGCTGGTGCGGTGTATATCGATCCTGATGTCAACATTTCCGGCACGTCACCTTCTGGTGCGAGCCTGAAAGCAGATAACATTGCGCCAACGGCGTGGGTACCTAACCTGCACTTCGTTGCACCAATCAATGAACAATTTGGCTGGGGCGCATCCGTCACGTCTAACTATGGCCTTGCTACCGAGTTCAATAACAACTACCCGGCAGGCGAATACGGCGGTAAAACAGACCTGACAACGCTAAACCTGAACCTGAGCGGTGCTTATCGTCTGAACGACAGCTGGAGCTTCGGTCTGGGCTTTGATGCCGTCTACGCCGATGCAAAAATTGAGCGTTACGCCGGTGAACAAACGGCTCGCCTGCCGAAAAACAGCAACAAAATTGCCAGCCTGAAGGGCGATGAGTGGGGCTATGGCTGGAACGCCGGTATTCTGTACGAGCTGGACAAAAACAACCGCTGGGGCCTGACCTATCGTTCCGAAGTAAAAATTGACTTCGACGGTGATTACAAGAGCGGCATCCTGACGCCGGTCAACAGCCTGGTCCCTGGTGCGGGTACCACTATCCCGTGGGGGACTTCCGGTCAAACTGTCCCTGGCTCACTGTCACTGCATCTGCCAGAAATGTGGGAAGTCTCGGGTTACAACCGCGTAGCGCCACAGTGGGCTATTCACTATAGCCTGGCCTATACCAGCTGGAGCCAGTTCCAGGAGCTGAAAGCGACCGGCACCAACGGTCAAACGCTGTTCTATAAGGACGAGAGCTTCCACGACGCCTATCGCATTGCGTTGGGTACCACCTATTATATGGATGATAACTGGACATTCCGTACCGGTATCGCATTCGATGACAGCCCGGTACCGGCTGATAAGCGCTCCATTTCCATTCCGGATCAGGACCGCTTCTGGGTGAGTGCTGGTGCAACCTACGCGTTCAACGAGAATGCTTCTGTCGATGCGGGCGTATCTTATATGCATGGCCAGAAAGTGACCTTCAAGGAAGGCCCGTACGAATTTACCTCTGAAGGTAAAGCCTGGCTGTTCGGTACTAACTTCAACTACGCGTTCTAATCGCGCAGGGATCAAAAAAGGTGAGCGTTGCTCTAATGCCAGTCAGTTAAGCAACTGACTGGCTTTTTTTTCGGGGTTGTGGGGTATCTCCAGGGCCTTTCCTTTACCACCCTCGGGAAGGCCCTTTCCCTTCTTGTCGGCAACTTTACCAGTTGCGCCATGCTTTCAAGATCACGCATCAGCTCCGGGATACGCCCTGGTGAAGCGCCCTGCAGCGTCATCAGCATTCTCATGACCATGCCGCATGATTCTGAGAAGCTCAGTTGATTCGGCCAGTATCCTTTCAGATGGCCCGCCATTTTAATCATCTGATATCGCACCAGATTATACGCCAGTAACACGCCCCATAACTCCTGCTCCACAAGCTCCGGCTTTTTACTCCTCAGCGTCAGCCTGCTCAGTTGCATCGTTTGTTTTATCTCCCTGTACCCCAGCTCTATTTCCCAGCGATGGCTGTACAGGTCTGCCATTTCTCCTCCGGGATAGCGCATGGCGTCCGTCATCGACGTCAGCAGATGGCTGGTTTTCCCTTTGCGCGTTACGGTCAGCAGGCGGGCTGTCATCTCATCTCCCAGACCCGGCCATTTTTTTCGTGCCTGTGGGCTGGTTTTCAGCTTCACCAGATAGTCGCCTTTACCCAGCTTTCTGACCTCTTCATACTGTGCTCCCTTTCTGAGAGGGAGCATCCAGTGACGGTGTTCTCCCGCCTGGCTCCACGCATTCAGCAGCCCCGGCGAGTAATAGCCTTTATCCATTAACGTCAGGGTGTTATCGCCGGTCTGCTCTATCAGTTGCTCCGCGAGCTCATTTTCGCTGTTTTTCATCGTGCCGAAGGCCGCTGCCGTCAACAGATGGCTGGTCAGTTCCATCTGGCAGACCATTTTTACCTGCGGGTAGAGTGCCGGGTTTCCGCCATGCGTCTGGCGGGGAAAGGCGCTATCGTTTTCCGGCGTATCCGGTGTGCGCCAGAACACACCATCGATGGCCAGCAGGGTCAGGCCGCACCAGTGCGGATGCGGTGTGGCGTTATGCCAGAGCTGCGCTGTTTGCGTGAACACGCGGCGGACGGCTTCGCTTCCCAGCCGCTGACGGGCCTGGGTCACGGCACTGGGGGCAACGAACGGACGGTTGCCGGGTAACATGATATCCAGCCGGTTAACTATCTGATGAAGCGGCTCCTTACGCTCAAGGGCCATACCGATAATGCACCAGACCATCATTTCCAGAGGAAGGCGCCGTTTGCGTAACGTGACGGTGCCGGATTCTTCAAGGCAGCGGGAAATCAGTTCCGGGTCAAGACAGTCGCCCAGAGAAGTCAGAGGGTTACGCAGAGAATCGTAACGTGATACCAGCTCAAGAGCCTGTCCAATGTGCATAAAAAAATCCGGAAACGGGTAAACATTTCCGGATTCTTACACAGCCACTGGATCGGTCAACCGATCCTTAACTGATCGGCATTAGAGCGTTGCTCACCTTTTTTATTTATTCCGAATCAATATCTTTGAGTTCGTTTTCAATAGCCTTCGCGTTTGGATTATCTTCCGGCTTCAGCTTGCCGCCGTTGGCGATAAAGTCATGATTCTGGAAGTACGCTTCACGCACCATAATGTACGGATCGGACGACTGGCGCAGCAGACCGTCTGAATCAAGTAGTTGCGCACGGGTTTCAATCCCTTCCACCGTCCATTTACCCACCGACAGCGGCCAGGTCAGCCACGACAGAACCGGATACAGCGTATCGACCATATCGCCGCCATCATCACGCACGGTGAAGCTGCCATAGAACGGCAGATGGACGTAAGGGCCGTAACCGACACCATAATGCCCCAGCGTACTGCCGAAACGGTGCGGCTGTTCACGCTGCAGTTTCGGGTTTGCCATACCTGCAACATCGATAAAACCACCCATCCCCAGCAGGGAGTTCAGGAAGAAGCGCGTAAAGTGCACCATCCCCTGATACGGATCGCCCTGCAGGAAATAGTTGACCATCACCGCAGGCTCTTCGAGGTTGCTGGTAAAATTGCTTAACCCGTTACGCGCGGGCTGTGGAACGTAATCGCGCCATGCTACTGCCACCGGGCGAACCACATACGGGTCCAGCACGTTGTAGTTGAAGCTATACATAGAGCGGTTAAATCCTTCGAGAGGATCGGAGCGTCCCGTTTGCTCCCCGGAGCTGGCGCAGCCCACAAGCATCGTCGCGCCCAGCGCAAGCGCCGACAGCCGAAGTTTCATAAATATCTCCCTGTTCAGTATGGCTATCGTTGATTGCCATCCGTAACGGAGCATCTGGCGCTCCGTCTGAAAACGTGCAAGTGATTGTAACAGCACGTTTACCGATGTCTATGAGTACAGTTATGGGCAATAATCACCGTGACTCTGATCTCAGCATAGCCTGACTTTTGGAATTCGTTTCGCTGGCAATTTTATAATGTCTTTGAACAAGATGTATCACCTTTGTTGTCATTCCCGCCAATTTAAGAGCATCCCCACAGGCATCCCGATAAAAGCCGCTACGCTTAAAAGAAAGATCAACCTCCGGGAGCAGATATGAAAGAAGTGGGTGAAGACAAAATTGGCGAAAGTAATGAGGAACATGAAATTGAAAGCGAGGAGAAAGCGCGCGGGGAGGAGATAGAGATTGATGAAGATCGCCTCCCCTCCCGCGCGATGGCAATCCACGAGCATATACGCCAGGACGGCGAAAAGGAGATGGAGCGCGATGCCATGGCCCTCTTCTGGTCAGCTATCGCGGCTGGACTGTCAATGGGCGCCTCGCTGCTTGCTAAAGGGATATTTCATGTGCAGCTGGAGGGCGTGCCCGGCGGATTTTTACTGGAGAACCTCGGCTACACCTTCGGCTTTATTATCGTCATCATGGCCCGCCAGCAGCTGTTTACTGAGAACACGGTGACCGCCGTACTGCCGGTGATGCAAAACCCTACCCTCGGCAATTTTGGTTTATTGATGAGGCTCTGGAGCGTGGTTCTGCTGGGAAATATCATCGGCACGGGCATCGCGGCCTGGGCATTTGAATATATGCCGATATTTGATGAACCCACCCGGGACGCATTTGTGAAGATCGGTATGGATGTGATGAAAAACACGCCAGTCGAAATGTTTTCAAATGCCATTATCTCTGGGTGGATTATCGCCACAATGGTGTGGATGTTCCCTTCTGCCGGTAGCGCTAAAATCGTGGTGATCATACTGATGACCTGGCTAATTGCGCTGGCGGATACCACGCATATCGTGGTCGGTACCGTTGAGATACTTTACCTGGTCTTTAACGGTACGCTTCACTGGAGCGATTTTTTCTGGCCGTTCGCCATTCCGACGCTGGCGGGGAATATCTGCGGTGGAACGTTTATCTTCGCGCTGTTAAGCCATGCCCAAATCCGTAACGACATGTCGAATAAACGCAAAGCCGAGCTTAAGGCGCAGGCAGAAAAGGATAAAGCAGCAAAAAAATCAACCTGAATGGTGACTCTTTGAGCAGTCAGGCGGCAACGCGCTTAACGCAAAGTGTAAATAACGCTATACTCGTGCCGCCTCGTCCCCTTAGTTAAATGGATATAACGAGCCCCTCCTAAGGGCTAGTTGCAGGTTCGATTCCTGCAGGGGACACTTTAAAGACCTTTCACTACATTTCATTTCATCACTTAATCCACATAAAAACAGCAAGTTAATACCAAATCAGCCTAATTTTCATTTCAGTTAATTTCATGACATTACATCCTTGTGATGGTATAAGGGATGGTATTGTGCAGTTCGATATAGAGATACCATCAATTTACTTAAATGAGTGCAGGTATGGCCATAAATGTGCTTTCCCCCAAACAGATCGAAAATGCCAAGCCGAAGACCAATGATTACAAACTTACCGATGGAGGGAGTTTGTATTTACTGGTACGAAAGACTGGTGGGAAATACTGGCGTATGAATTATCGTTTTGATGGAAAACAAGCCACCTTGGCATTAGGGGTTTACCCGGACGTCCCACTTGCAACAGCGCGAAAGCGACGTGATGAAGCCAGACAACTGCTAGCCGATGGACGTGATCCTCGCGAAGCAAAGAAACTAAAAAAGGAAGATCCAACTTCCCCCACGTTCGAGAGTGTAGCCAGAGAGTGGCATAGTGGAACGATGGGGCATCCTGAGTGGAAAGAGATCACCCGTACCAAAATTCTCCGGGAAATGGAAAACCACCTCTTTCCTGCCATCGGTTCAAAGCCTATCGATACGCTCAAAACCCGTGACTTGCTGCCGATGCTGGTCAAGATGACTGAGAAAGGAATTGGTGCCACAACGAGCCGGGTAAAAACCACGATGGCGAGCGTCTTCCGTTATGCCGTGCAACATGGAATTGTCGATTACAACCCTGCCCACGATCTGAAAGGCGCAATTACGAATCCCAAAGTACGACATCGCCCTGCTCTACCTCTTGAACGTTTACCTGATCTGTTAGCGAAGACGAGAAATTACACGGGAAGACCATTGACTCGCTTGGCTGTTCTCTTTTCCCTGCACACTTTTGTACGATCCAGTGAACTACGACATGCCAGATGGGAAGAGATTGACATTGAAAATGGGCTATGGACGATACCGGGACAACGTGAAGAAATTGTGGGGGTTAAATTCTCAGACCGGGGCGCAAAAATGGGAGCTGCCCATTATGTCCCGCTATCTAGTCAAGCTATCGCGGTGCTGGAGGATATAAGAAAAATCAGTGGTAAATATCTGCTGGTTTTCCCCGGTGACAGCAACCCATATAAACCGATGAGCGAAAACACAGTTAATAAAGCCCTGCGAACGATGGGTTACAACACTCAAACTGATGTCTGCTTGCATGGGTTCAGGGCAATGGCCTGCTCTGCATTGACCGAATCAGGACTCTGGTCACGTGATGCGGTTGAACGGCAGATGAGTCATCAAGAAAGAAACGAAGTGCGGGCAGCATATGTACATCTTGCACAGCACATGCAGGAACGCCGCAGAATGATGCAATGGTGGTCTAATTACCTGTCGATTAATTCAGAAAATTATGTTGCTCCATATGATATGGGGTCTGAAAATTTCACATTGGTAGGAAAGGAATTTTTATGAATAATAAAATTCAAAAAAATATATGGGCATTAAATAAAATGCCACCTTTAGAATACTGCTCGTTATCAAGAGCAGCAAAATTACTCAATTGTGAAATTGAGGACTTCCTTCATTGGCATGATGTGGGGTCTATAACCTTATGTATAAACTTACAAGAAATTAAAGGTACTTTAAAAATAAAGATCGATAATAAAAATGCAGATGAAAGCCCACTCAAATTTTATTTCGATGGGACATTGACGTTTAATGAGCTGACTCGGATATATAAAACATGGTCTCGACACTCAAAAGTTTATAAGCTGCTAACTACAAAAGATGGCCTCGTCCCCCCCTCAATCCAGACAGGACCATTGACAACCACGTATGAACTCAAATGCTTTATCAGTGATCTATGGTCGATAGAATCCAGAAATATCTCTATTCTATTAAAAGATGAAAAAAATGCATATGAAGAGAGAATATTGAGTGCTGTATCTCCCTCTGATTCCATATTGTCAAATACGTTTCAACCAGAGTTAGACGAAAGACCAATCATAAATCTAGATAATATATACATAACAAAAGAAACAATTGATAAAATTTATACGCACGCTATAAGTGGAAAGTCACTACCATA
>NZ_JADBRK010000022.1:0-76129 GCF_014930595.1 Enterobacter cloacae complex sp. P42RS | reverse complement strand
GGTGATCATGTTTTTAACATAGTCGGCGTGGCCTGGGCAGTCTACGTGTGCGTAGTGGCGAGTCGGGGTGTCGTACTCAACGTGAGAGGTGTTGATGGTGATACCACGAGCTTTTTCTTCTGGCGCGTTATCGATCTGGTCGAATGCACGAGCAGAACCACCGTAGGTTTTAGCCAGAACGGTAGTGATTGCAGCGGTCAGGGTAGTTTTACCATGGTCAACGTGGCCGATAGTACCAACGTTGACGTGCGGTTTTGTACGTTCAAATTTTTCTTTAGACACGGCTATATTCCTTACTATAGTGCTCTCCCCTCTGGAGAGAGCACGGGACTTAGGTTTTAATCCTGTGGATTACTTACCACGGGCTTCAATAACGGCCTGAGCAACGTTGTTAGGCGCATCATCATACTTCAGGAATTCCATGGTGTATGATGCACGACCTTTGGTCAGAGAACGCAGCTGAGTTGCATATCCGAACATTTCAGACAGCGGAACTTCAGCGTGGATCTTAACGCCAGTTACTTCGGATTCCTGACCACGCAGCATACCGCGACGACGGCTCAAGTCACCGATAACGTCACCGGTGTTCTCTTCAGGAGTTTCTACTTCAACCTTCATGATTGGCTCAAGCAGAACTGGTTTTGCTTTCTTAAAGCCTTCTTTAAAGGCAATAGACGCAGCCAGTTTAAACGCCAGTTCAGAGGAGTCAACGTCGTGGTAAGAACCGAAGTGCAGACGGATACCCATGTCAACAACCGGATAGCCAGCCAGAGGGCCCGCTTTCAGCTGCTCCTGGATGCCTTTATCAACGGCTGGGATGTATTCGCCAGGAATTACACCACCTTTGATGTCGTTGATGAACTCGTAACCTTTCGGGTTAGAGCCCGGCTCCAGTGGGTACATGTCGATCACAACGTGACCGTACTGACCGCGACCACCAGACTGCTTAGCGTGTTTACCTTCAACATCGGTAACTTTCGCGCGAATCGCTTCGCGGTAAGCAACCTGAGGTTTACCCACGTTCGCTTCAACGTTGAATTCACGCTTCATACGGTCAACGATGATGTCCAGGTGCAGTTCACCCATACCAGCGATGATGGTCTGGTTAGATTCTTCATCAGTCCATACGCGGAATGATGGGTCTTCTTTCGCCAGACGGCCCAGAGCCAGACCCATTTTTTCCTGGTCAGCTTTGGTTTTTGGTTCAACCGCGATGGAGATTACCGGCTCAGGGAATTCCATACGCTCCAGAATGATCGGGTGATCCGGGTCACACAGGGTGTCACCAGTGGTCACGTCTTTCAGACCGATAGCTGCAGCGATGTCGCCCGCACGAACTTCTTTGATCTCTTCACGTTTGTTAGCGTGCATCTGTACGATACGGCCAAAACGTTCACGCGCCGCTTTCACGGAGTTCAGGATGGTGTCACCAGAGTTAACCACACCAGAGTAAACGCGGAAGAAGGTCAGGTTACCCACGAATGGGTCGGTAGCAATTTTGAACGCCAGTGCAGAGAACGGCTCGTCATCACTTGCGTGACGCTCAGCCGGAGTATCTTTACCGTCGTCCAGGATGCCGTTGATCGCAGGAACGTCAACCGGGGATGGCAGGTAGTCAACTACCGCATCCAGCATCGCCTGAACACCTTTGTTCTTGAACGCAGAACCACAGGTTACCAGGATGATTTCGTTGTTCAGAACGCGCTGACGCAGAGCTTTTTTGATCTCTTCTTCAGACAGTTCTTCACCACCCAGGTATTTCTCCATCAGCTCTTCAGAAGCTTCAGCAGCGGATTCGATCAGGTTCTGGTGCCATTCGTCAGCCAGGTCCTGCATCTCAGCCGGGATATCTTCGTATTCGAAGGTAACGCCCTGGTCTGCATCGTTCCAGTTGATGGCTTTCATTTTCACCAGGTCGATAACGCCGGTGAAGCCTTCTTCAGCACCAATTGCCAGCTGCAGCGGAACAGGGTTCGCGCCCAGACGGGTTTTGATCTGGCCAACAACTTTCAGGAAGTTAGCACCCATACGGTCCATTTTGTTAACGAACGCGATGCGTGGAACTTTATATTTGTTCGCCTGACGCCATACGGTTTCAGACTGTGGCTGAACACCACCAACTGCGCAATAAACCATTACCGCGCCGTCAAGAACACGCATGGAACGTTCTACTTCGATGGTGAAGTCAACGTGGCCCGGGGTGTCGATGATGTTTACGCGATGCGGTTCGTACTGCTTAGCCATACCTGACCAGAATGCAGTAGTCGCTGCGGAGGTGATGGTAATACCACGCTCCTGCTCCTGTTCCATCCAGTCCATGGTGGCTGCGCCGTCATGAACTTCACCGATTTTATGGTTTACACCGGTGTAGAACAGAATACGTTCGGTAGTAGTGGTCTTACCGGCGTCGATGTGCGCACTGATACCGATGTTACGGTAGCGTGCGATGGGTGTTGTACGAGCCATTTGATTCCTCGTTTGTTTCTTTAGGCGTTCAGTTAAGTTACCCAGAGCGGGCAGCTTCTCTGAAGCGCCCGCCTGGTGACTAATACTCCGAAGGGATTACCAACGGTAGTGTGCGAACGCCTTGTTGGCTTCTGCCATACGGTGAACGTCTTCACGTTTCTTAACTGCAGTACCTTTGTTTTCTGCAGCATCAGAAAGTTCGTTCGCCAGACGCAGAGCCATGGATTTATCACCGCGTTTACGAGCAGCTTCAACGATCCAACGCATTGCCAGGGCATTACGACGAACCGGACGAACTTCAACTGGAACCTGATAAGTAGAACCACCAACGCGGCGGGACTTAACTTCTACAGTTGGGCGAACGTTGTCGAGAGCGACTTCGAAAGCTTCCAGTTCATTTTTACCAGAACGCTGAGCCAGGGTCTCCAGCGCGCTGTATACGATTGCTTCTGCAGTAGATTTTTTACCATCTACCATCAGGATATTTACAAATTTTGCCAGCAGTTCTGATCCGAACTTCGGATCTGGAAGAATTTTACGCTGACCAATGACGCGACGACGTGGCATGGGAATACTCCGTTGTTAATTCAGGATTGTCCAAAACTCTACGAGTTTAGTTTGACATTAAGATAAATCAGTTTGGCCTTACTTAACGGAGAACCATTAAGCCTTAGGACGCTTCACGCCGTACTTGGAGCGAGCCTGCTTACGGTCTTTAACACCTGAGCAGTCCAGCGCACCACGAACGGTGTGGTAACGAACACCCGGAAGGTCTTTAACACGACCGCCACGGATCAGGATCACGGAGTGCTCCTGCAGGTTGTGACCTTCACCACCGATGTAGGAAGTCACTTCGAAACCGTTAGTCAAACGCACACGGCATACTTTACGCAGTGCGGAGTTTGGTTTTTTAGGAGTGGTGGTATATACACGTGTACATACGCCACGTTTCTGCGGGCAGGCTTCCAGCGCAGGCACGTTGCTTTTTGCAACTTTGCGTGCACGTGGTTTGCGTACCAGCTGGTTAACTGTTGCCATTAAATAGCTCCTGGTTTTAGCTTTTGCTTCGTAAACACGTAATAAAACGACCTCATACAATATGAGGACGCGAAATTTTAGGGCTACGTCGAAAAGGTGTCAAGAAATATACAGCGATCTCAAATCACCAGTTCATTTGACTGGCGTGCGTCACAGTAAGATTGACGAAATCAGTATAGCCAACCACGTCAATTTTGGCTGAAATTTGACCAGAAAGACCCCGCGCATCCAGATCGTCCTTCAGCGCAGAGACCGTTATGGGGGCGTTCGTGAGAATTTCAACGAAACGTCCACCTTCAAGTGCAGCGAGCACGCCATCCTGAATCAGCAGCAGATCGTCACCTTCGCGCAGCATGCTCAACAGCGTGTCGATATCACATTGCCATGGTGAATGGCTGAGAATATGGAGCATGGAAGCCTCAGAAAGTCAGAATGGTGTCGTAGTGGGATAGTTGTTCACGCAGTGCTGCGGCAGGTAAGGTCGTCACATCCAGCACAAAAGGCGTCTTATCGCTTAAACCGCGCGCCGTTAAAGAGTCGGCACAGACATAGCAGGTTTCGATATCGTAAAGCGGCAGCACTTTGAAGGTGGCGATGTAGTCGCGCGCCAGAATGGCCTGCGGCTGTTGGCCCGCCAGAAGCTGAAGCACGCCGTCCCCCAGAAAGAAGACACCGATATCTTCTGTTAACGCCGATGTCGCAAGCAGCGCATCTAGGCCTTCGCGGCCAGAGCTGCTGCCGTGCGGCGCAGAAGTAAAAACAAATGCCACACGCTTCATCAGAATTGCACCACTCTGTCGCAGGTTAACGCCGCCTGAGCCAATGCGCCCAGACCACTCAACGAAAAACCAGGCTGCAGGTTAGCGCCTGATAATCCCAGGCGCTCGGCTTCGTCTGCATCCGTCACGCCGCGACGCAGCGCCGCCGCCACGCAGATATGCAGCTCAACGCCCTGCTTTTCATTTAACGCCTGCCAGGCGCGGACCAGATCAAACTCGTCGCTCGCCGGCGACGTAAACTGGTTCGCGTTATACACCCCTTCCCGATAGAAGAAGACGCTCGCCAGTTCGTGTCCGGCCGCCAGCAGCGCATGCGCAAACTGCAGCGCGCTGCTGGCCTGTTGAGTCCCATACGCCGGGCCCGTCACCATTAATGCAAAACGCATTACTTATCCTGCCCCACGAAATCGCCGCTTTTGAACTGACGGATGTAGAGGTAAACCGTATGCTTGGAGATGTTCAGACGATCGGCCACCTGGTTGATGGCATCTTTAATGTCGAAAATCCCTTTCTCGTAGAGATTGAGTACGATCTGGCGATTCTTGGCGTTGTTCGATACGTTGCGGTCAGCATTGACCTCTTCAATGGTGAACTCAAGCGTCTGCGTGACGAGATCTTCAACGGAGGAGGCAAAGTTAACAGAAGAGCCAACGTCTGGCGTTTCTGGCGGAATAAAGGTGCTCATGATCTGCGAGAATGGCACATCAAGGTTCATGTTGATGCACAGCAGCCCAATCACACGATGCTCGCGATTTCGAATCGCGATGGTTTCTGATTTCATCAGCACGCCGCTTTTGGCGCGGGTGAAATAACATTTTGAGACGCTGCTGTCCGCGCCGGTCATGTCATGCAACATACGCAATGCAAGGTCGGTAATTGGCGAACCAATTTTACGGCCGGTATGCTCACCATTAGCAATGCGGATGGCGGAACACTTCAGATCTTGCAGGGAGTGCAATACGATTTCGCAGTGGGAACCAATGAGCATCGCTAACCCGTCCACTACCGCTTCATAGGATTTCAGAATATCGAAGTCGGTCTGGTCAAAAGGACGTTGATCCAGCAAATCAAGTTCACTGGTTTCGTTGGTTAAAAGCGACCTGGACATGAAAAAAACACTCCTTTTCAGGAGCCTGTCGTTAGGTTTTCAGGGCAGGCTCATTATCTACACGGACAACTAAATTAATACAGCGTGCCTAACGCTTTCCAGTGTTAATTATATCTGCCCCACAATAAAAAACCGCCGCCTTAAAAGGCGGCGGTTTGCATCACATTACTTCTTAGCGTCAGTCGCAGCTTTCTGATCTGCCTGCGCTTCCGGTTTCGCATCCGCTTTCGGCGCTGGTTTGATGTCCAGCAGCTCTACGTCGAAGACCAGCGTGGAGTTAGCCGGGATACCCGGGACGCCAGTTTTACCATAGGCCAGATCCGGTGGGATAACCAGCTTGATTTTGCCGCCTTTTTTGATGTTTTTCAGGCCTTCAGTCCAGCCTGGGATCACACCGTCAAGACGGAAGGAAAGAGGTTCACCACGGGTGTAAGAGTTGTCGAACTCTTTACCGTCGATCAGCGTACCTTTGTAGTTCACCACAACGGTGTCGCTGTCTTTAGGCGCATCACCGGTACCTTCTTTCTCAACTTTGTACACCAGACCAGTAGAAGAGGTTTTCACACCCTTCTCTTTAGCAAAGGTGTCGCGGTAGGCTTTGCCTTTCGCTTCGTTGTCTTTAGCGTCCGCTTCCATCTTGGTCTGAGCGGCACCCTTCACGCGCGCTTCGAACGCCTGCAGAGTCTGTTCGATTTCCTGGTCAGACAGTTTGCTCTTATCAGCAAAGGCGTCCTGAACACCCGCGATCAGCTGGGCTTTGTCCAGTTTGATGCCCAGTTTCTCTTGTTCTTTCAGAGAGTTTTCCATGTAGCGGCCCAGAGATGCGCCCAGTGCGTAGGCGGATTTCTGGTCGTCATTTTTGAACGCCGCTTTGCTGTCTGCAGTGGCAGCAGGCTTCGCAGCAGTATCAGCAGCGAATGACAGCGGCGCGTTCAGTGCAACAGCCATCGTCGTCGCCAGCAGCGTTACTTTAAACAGTGATTTCATCCATATCTCCAGGGCCTGGGGACTCTCACCCCAGCGTTAAACGTAAATGAGTGACGTACTATAAAACGTTGCGGAAGAAATCTACAGACAGACACTTCCAATTCTCGCCACTTTTCAGACTATTTTTGTTTAAATAAGTTTCTTGCCAACGGGATAGAGACTGCACTTAAGGATAAACTCAGTTAAACTGCGCCGCCGCTGGGCCAATATGGCGTATCAGATATAAACGAGGTGAATGATGAAGGACACAATGATAGAAGCGAGAATGGCTGAGCTGGAAAGCCGCCTGGCTTTTCAGGACATCACCATCGAAGAGCTTAACCAGACCGTGACCGCGCACGAACTCGAAATGGCGAAACTGCGGGATCATATGCGCCTGCTGACGGAAAAGCTGAAGGCGACGCAGCCGTCAAATATTGCCTCTCAGTCGGAAGAGACGCCACCACCTCATTATTGAGGCGTAAAAAAAGCGGGATTATCCCGCTTTTTTATTTTCCGCATGACGGAATTAGTGGCAACCGCAGCCGCCGTTGCCGCAACCACCTTTACCGTGGCCGTGGTCATGACCATGGTCGTGGCCGTGACCACCGCAGCAGCCGTCGTGGCCGTGATCGTGATCATGGTCGTGACCATGCGCACCGTGAACGTGGCCATGAGCCAGCTCTTCTTCGGTCGCTTCACGGATCGCAACAACTTCTACGTTGAACTTCAGGTTCTGGCCAGCCAGCATGTGGTTGCCGTCAACCACAACGTGGTCGTCTTCAACTTCAGTGATTTCAACAGGAACCGGACCCTGGTCAGTTTCAGCCAGGAAGCGCATGCCAACCTGCAGCTCGTCAACGCCCATGAACACGTCTTTAGGAACGCGCTGAACCAGGTTGTCGTCATACTGACCGTAAGCGTCGTTCGCGCCTACAGCAACGTCGAATTTATCGCCAACTTCATGACCTTCCAGCGCAGTTTCCAGGCCGGAAATCAGGGAACCGTGACCATGCAGGTAGTCCAGCGGCGCACTCACCGGAGACTCATCAACCAACACACCGTCTTCTGTACGTACCTGATAGGCCAGGCTGACCACCAGGTCTTTTGCTACTTTCATGATATCTCCTGAGCGTGGGAAAATTGCTGGCGCAGATTGTAGCGGAAATCTGCACCCGTGTACCCTTAAGCTTAAAAAAACTCAGAGCATATCGCTAGTCTGGATGAAAAATGCCGATCACTTGCTCTTCTTTGCGAACGTGATCGCGTGCTTCTTTGTCAGCCTCACGCATCTGGTGACCGCACTTAACGCACTCAACTATATCAATATTATTTTCGCGCCACATGGCCAGCGTATCTTGAGCCTGGCAAGACGGGCACTTTGCACCCGCGATAAAGCGTTTACGTACAGCCATCTTTCGTTACCCTTTATTCAAATTCATCCCAGCCGTCGAGCTGGCGTCGTTCCTGCTGCATCTCTCGCTGAAAGATCTCCTCCAGCTCGCGCCGCGCTTCCCGCACGCGGGAGATCTGAGCGGTATCGGTATGCACAGGCATTAATTCGCGCAGCATGCGCATATCCAGCCGGCGGAAGTGCATCTGGGCGCGCTGCGCCTGGTGAGGATGCATCCCCAGGGAGATTAACGCCTTGCGCCCCAGCTCCAGCGCACTGGAGAACGTCTCACGGGAGAAGTGTTTCACACCTGCCTGCAACAATTCGTGAGCTTCAACACGCCCTCGGGCACGCGCCAGAATATTCAGGTGCGGAAAGTGCTGCTGACATAGATCCACCAGCTTCATCGTATCTTCCGGATCGTTGCAGGTGATGACGATAGACTCCGCGGCTTCCGCCCCGGCCGAGCGCAGAAGCTCAAGCTGAGTGGCATCGCCGTAATAGACCTTGTAGCCATATTTGCGCATCAGGTTGACCGCGCTGATATCGCGCTCCAGCACCGTAATGCGCATTTTGTTCGCCATCAACAGGCGGCCAATCACCTGCCCGAAGCGGCCGAAGCCCACGACGATCACCTGCGGCTTATCGTCTTCTACCCACGGCGCTTCATCTTCATCGTCTGCCGGATTCAGGCGGCGCGACAGGAGTTTATCCACCATCTTCATCAGCAGAGGTGTGGTCATCATCGACAGCGTTACCGTCACCAGCAGCAGCGCCATCTGGTCATCTTTAAACAGCTTCTGGGAGGAGGCGGTGGAGAACAGCACAAACGCAAACTCGCCACCCTGGCTCAACACGCTGGCAAACTGCATGCGTTCCGAACTGCGCAACCCGTAGATACGCGCCATGACGTACAGCACCAGCATTTTCACCGCCACCAGGATCGCAACACTCACCGCAACCCAGAGCAGATGGGTATAAAGCACGCCAAGATTGAGCGCCATTCCCACCGAAATAAAGAACAGGCCTAACAGCAGCCCTTTGAAGGGATCGATGGCAATTTCCAGTTCGTGCCGATATTCACTCTCCGCCAGCAGCACGCCGGCAATAAAGGTGCCCAGCGCCATCGACAGCCCCAGCGCGTCCATAAACAGCGCCGAGCCGAGCACCAGCAGCAGCGTCGCGGCGGTAAACACCTCGCGCACGCCCGAGGCGGCAATAAAGCGGAACACCGGACGTAACAGGAAACGTCCGCCAATCAGCATGCCCGCGAAGGCCAGCACCTTCATGGAAATTTTTGCCCAGTCGAAGTGATCGTCGCCCGAGCCCGCCAGCAGCGGCACCAGTGCCAGCGCCGGGATCACCGCTAAATCCTGGAACAGCAGCACCGAAAAGCCCAGCTGTCCGGCCTCATTGCGGTTCATCCCCTTGTCGCGCATCAGCTGCAGCGCCATCGCCGTCGACGACATTGCGAGACCAATCCCGCCAATCACCGCCGCCTGCCAGGAAAAGTTGGTCAGCATTAACAGGCCAGCCAGAATCGCGGCGCTAAACAGCACCTGCGCGGCGCCCACGCCAAAGATAGAGCGTCGAAGCTGCCACAGCTTCGAGGGGTTCAGTTCGAGGCCGATGATGAACATCAGGAACACCACGCCGAGCTCCGAGAAGTGGAGAATTTCATCCACGTCGCTGATGAAACCCAGTCCCCATGGGCCAATGGCGATCCCCGCGAGCAAATACCCCAGCACCGCCCCGATGCCGATACGGGCGGCAAGCGGCACCGCGACGACGGCGGCAAATAAAAACAGCACCCCGGCGAGGAGTAAATTCGATCCTTCCATTAACGACCTCCTGCCGGAATCGGTGATGCCAGCCATTCGCCGTAGGCTCTGGCGTGGCTTGCGAGCGCTTTCGGGTCCTGACGCCGCGCCCAGTAAACAATAATCGGGCTCATCCAGTGCATGCGGCACATGGCCGCCGTCAGCTCGAACGGCCTCAGGATGTCGCTCATGGGATAGCGGTTCAGCCCGTCGTGACGGTAAGCGCTTTCGGGTTCACCGGTGGTGATCACACTGCGCCAGTACTTTCCCGCCAGCTGGTTGCCCCCCACCCCGCTGGAGAAGCCCCGGCTCAGCACGCGGTCCAGCCACTCTTTCAGCAGTGCCGGACAGCTGTAGGTATAGAGCGGATGCTGAAATACAATCACGTCATGCTGACGCAGCAGTTCCTGCTCGTAAGGAATATCGATAAAGAAATCAGGATAGTGCGCGTAGAGATCGTGCACCGTGACGTTACTGAGCTGTGTGGCCGGCTTAAGCAGCACCCGGTTCGCCACCGAGTCCTGAGATTCCGGATGGGCATACAGCAGCAGCACTTTCGCTGTCTGAGACATCACTCCCCTCCCGGTTCTGTTTTTGTGTATTGTTGTCGTTTTGGGCTACCATGGCGGCCCGGTGGGGAAAATGGCCCACACCTTACATTATCATAATGACAAATTAACATAGTCGGAACATACGGCGCTTCTATGATTGTTTTCTCCTCGTTACAAATTCGTCGCGGCGTGCGCGTCCTGCTGGATAACGCCACTGCTACCATCAACCCGGGCCAGAAAGTGGGTCTGGTCGGCAAAAACGGCTGCGGTAAATCCACCCTGCTGGCGCTGCTGAAAAACGAGATTAGCGCGGATGGCGGGAACTTTACCTTCCCGGGGAACTGGCAGCTCGCGTGGGTAAACCAGGAGACGCCAGCCCTGAGCGAACCGGCGCTCGACTATGTTATCGACGGCGATCGCGAGTACCGTAAGCTCGAAGCGGAACTCAACGCGGCCAACGAGCGCAACGACGGTCACGCCATCGCTACCGTTCACGGCAAGCTGGACGCCATCGACGCGTGGACCATTCGCTCCCGCGCCTCCAGCCTGCTGCACGGCCTGGGCTTCAGCAATGAACAGCTTGAACGCCCGGTTAGCGACTTCTCCGGCGGCTGGCGCATGCGCCTCAACCTGGCGCAGGCGCTGATCTGCCGCTCAGACCTGCTCCTGCTGGATGAACCGACCAACCATCTCGATCTCGATGCGGTTATTTGGCTCGAGAAGTGGCTCAAGAGCTATCAGGGCACTCTGATTCTCATCTCCCACGACCGCGACTTCCTCGACCCGGTGGTGGATAAAATCATTCATATCGAACAGCAAACCATGTTCGAGTACACCGGCAACTACAGCTCTTTCGAGCGCCAGCGCGCGACGCGCCTTGCTCAGCAGCAGTCGATGTATGAAAGCCAACAGCAGCGCGTGGCGCACCTGCAGAGCTTCGTGGATCGCTTCAAAGCTAAAGCGTCAAAAGCCAAGCAGGCCCAGAGCCGCATTAAAATGCTGGAACGCATGGAGATGATTGCCCCGGCACACGTGGATAACCCGTTCCACTTCAGCTTCCGCGCGCCGGAAAGCCTGCCGAACCCGCTGCTGAAGATGGAAAAGGTCAGCGCTGGTTATGGGGATCGCATCATCCTCGACTCTATCAAGCTTAACCTGGTGCCGGGTTCGCGCATTGGCCTGCTGGGGCGCAACGGCGCCGGTAAATCAACGTTAATTAAGCTGCTCGCGGGCGAGCTTAACCCAACCAGCGGTGAAATCGGCCTGGCGAAGGGCATTAAGCTTGGCTATTTCGCCCAGCATCAGCTGGAATTTTTACGCGCGGATGAATCCCCGATTCAGCATCTGGCGCGTCTTGCGCCACAGGAGATGGAGCAGAAGCTGCGCGACTACCTCGGCGGCTTCGGCTTCCAGGGCGATAAGGTGACCGAAAACACCGAGCGTTTCTCGGGCGGCGAAAAAGCCCGTCTGGTGCTGGCGCTGATCGTCTGGCAGAGACCCAACCTGCTGCTGCTTGATGAACCGACCAACCACCTGGATCTCGACATGCGTCAGGCGCTGACCGAAGCGCTGATTGAGTTCGAAGGCGCACTGGTTGTCGTGTCGCACGATCGCCACCTGATCCGCTCCACCACCGACGATCTCTACCTGGTACACGGCGGCAAAGTCGAACCGTTCGACGGCGATCTTGAAGACTACCAGCAGTGGCTGACGGACGTACAAAAGCAGGAAAACCAGCCGGAAGAGTCAGCGAAAGACAACGTCAACAGCGCACAGTCGCGTAAAGACCAGAAGCGCCGCGAAGCGGAACTGCGCACCCAGACCCAGCCGCTGCGTAAAGAGATTGCCCGTCTTGAAAAAGAGATGGAAAAGCTCAACGCCACGCTTGCCGCCGTCGAAGAGAAGCTGGGCGACAGCGAGCTGTACGACCAGAGCCGCAAAGCGGAACTGACCGACTGCCTGCAAACCCAGGCGAAAACCAAATCCAGCCTCGAAGAGTGCGAAATGGCATGGCTGGACGCGCAGGAACAACTGGAAGCGATGCTGCAGGCTGACTGATCCACCGGGAGGGCTATGAGTTTCGATACCACGAGCGAGATTACATTCCGTAAGCTCAGCATCTTCATGACGTTCATGGAGAAGGGCAATATCGCACGTACCGCCGAAACGCTGGGCCTGAGCGGCGTCAGCGTGCACCGCGCGCTGCACACGCTGGAAGAGAACGTCCGCTGCCCGCTCTTTGCTCACAAAGGGCGTAACCTGATTGCCCTCCCCTCCGCGTGGACGCTGCTGGAGTATTGTCAGGAGGTGATGCAGGTGATGGCGCGCGGCGTGGAAGAGTCCCGTAAAATTGCCGGTATCGGCCAGGGGCGGTTGCGCGTCGGCACGCTCTACTCTCTGACGCTGGAAACCGTGCCGCGCCTGATTATGGGCATGAAGCTGCGCCGTCCGGATCTGGAGATGGACCTGACGATGGGCTCCAACGACACCCTGCTCCATATGCTGGATGAGGGGTCGCTGGATGCGATTTTAATCTCTATTTCCGAAAGCGATATCGACCGTAACAGCCTCGAAGTGCTTCCTCTGTTCCATGATGATATTTTCCTTGCCGCACCGGCTTCCGCCACGCTGAATACCCACGGGCCCGCGGATCTGCGTGATTACAAAGACCAGAAATTTGTCGCCCTGGCAGAAGGGTTCGCCACGTATGCCGGGTTTCAGGAAGCGTTTCATATCGCCGGGTTCGAGCCGGAAATCGTCACCCGCGTGAATGACATCTTCTCGATGCTGAGTCTGGTGCAGGCGGGGGTTGGATTTACGCTGATGCCGGGCAGGATGAAAAAGGTCTACGAGAATTCGGTGCAACTCCTGAAGCTGGCGGAGCCGTACCAGATGCAGCAGCTGATTGCGATCGTCTTTGCCCGCAACCGCGAGCAGGATCCGAGCCTGCGGGCATTGGCTGCGGAAGGGCGGATGTATGCGCGCAGCTTGCAGGATAGTGCGTGATGCCTTGCCGGGTGGCGACGCGTTGCGTCTTACCCGGCCTACGTTCGTGCAGTCGTAGGCCCGGTAAGGCGCAGCCGCCACCGGGCAAAAAATTCATCGCTGAAGCCGACCCGCCAGATGCACTGCCACGTCCACCCCGCTGCGCTCCAGCGAAATGGTCTCTCCTTCCCACGCTGCCTGCCGAGTCAGGCAGGTCAGTACGCCGCCGGGCGGCATCTCAATTGCCAGTCTCGCTTCGCGCTCGTTAGCGGAAATCACCGCCTCCTGCCAGCGCACGGTTCGCGCCATATTCATCGCTAAATCATCAGCGATCCTTTCCGGCTGCCAGAGCACGCGGCCTGTGCTGCCGCTCAGGTAGGCGCAGCGTGGACGAGCCAGCGTGACGGCCTCAAACGCCGCTATCAGCTTCTGCGCAGGTTCCGCCAGCAGCGCGCAGTGCGACGGCACGCTCACCGCTAGCCGTTTGGCCTTGCTTGCCCCTTTCGCCAGCGCGCGCTCGGCTACCTGCGCCATCCCGTCATCGGTTCCGGCGATCACGATCTGCGTTTCGGCATTCAGGTTCGCAATATAGGTTCCGGTGCCTTCAATCAGCGTCTCCACCTGCGGCAGGGTCAACCCCATAATCGCCGTCAGGCCATAGCCGTGGGGATACGCCTGCTCCATCAGGTCACCGCGCAGCGCTACCAGCCTCAACGCGTCCGCGAAGTCCAGCGCACCCGCAATAACCGCCGCAGGATAAGCACCGATGGACAGCCCGCTGACGATATCCGGCGACACGCCGCGACGCTCAAGCTCGCGCGCCCAGGCCACGCCGGCAATCAGCAGCGAAAGCTGAACCGCACGGGTATGGGTTAACGAGTCTGCACTGTCCAGCGTATCCACTTCGGCGCCAAGCACCTCTCGCGCCTGTTCCAGCGCCACTCCCGGCAGGTTTTGCAGCATGCCTTCATGCTGCGTGCCCTGCCCCGGAAAAGTAAACAGTATTTTCATCACGCCTCCCTGTGCCACGGGTCCGCCACCAGGCGAGGTCCGCGGCGGGTTTTCAGCAGCGTTTTGCCGTCGCGCAGCCACTCCGCCAGCGCGAAACCTCCTTCGGAGGTATCGACCTGCGTATCCGCCCGACAAAGTGCGCGGCTCAGCTGCGACTGCCATGCGCTAAAAGCATCGGGGGAAATCGGCTGCGGAGCGCGGATCAGCAGATCAAGATCGCTGTCGGCATGAATAACCGGAATACCGGTTGCCAGCGCGTAGCCGGTGCTGCCGGTAATGCCCCACGTCCACGGCCACGCCTGCTGAGCCAGCTGCAGCGCCACCTGAACCGGCGGCTGGGTTATAAAGGGCGAACGCAGCAGGTCGGCGGCAACGCTCAGATCCTCGGGCGAAACCACGCGCAACACGTTTTCCGGCTTCACCCATCCGGCCGCCCGCTGGTCGCGACGCAATCCGCGTACGCCAACGGGAATACGGCCTTCGCTATCAACATCACGCCGCACCACGACCGGCAGGCCGGTATGCCAGGCCGCCTCCACCCAGGATTCGGTGATGCCTTCCAGCGCGTCATGCGCGGTAAGCCAGATGAGGTCATGCGGGCGTAATGTTGTGGTCATAATTACATTCCTGAAGTCAGCGAGATAAACAGCGGCAGCGACAGGATACACAGTACGGAGCTTAACAGCAGCACGGCTTCAGCATCCGGCGACTGCACGCCAAAACGGTTGCCGAACACCACGCCGAAGAAGCCCGCGGACAGCGCAATCATCAGGATGGCGGTGATCGCCACGGAGCCGTGCAGACCGAAGATTAAAACGATACCCCAGGCGATCGCTGGCTGGATCAGCAGCTTGGCGATAGTGGAAGTGATCACCATGGTGTTGATCTGAAGTTTACGCGCGGAGAGGATCACCCCGGTCAGGAACAGCGCCGCAGCGGTCGCGGACAGTCCCAGCGGTTTAATCGCGGCAAGCACCAGTTCCGGCATTTTGATGCCAATAGCGGACAGGATCACACCCAGCAGCGGGCCCATCACGATCGGTTTTTTAATAGAACGCCACATCAGCACCGGCAGCATGGAAAGCGTTGAACCCGAGTTATTGCCTTCGGAGCGCGCTTTCTCACGCTCCAGAATCAGCAGGCAGAAAGGGGTCATCAGCACTGAACCACAGGCGATAGAGACCGCGACGGACAGTGACGTGGAAGATCCTTCACCCAGCACGCTGCCCAGAATCGGCAGGCCAAGCGCCGCATAGTTTGGCAGGGCGACGGTCAGCGTCAGCACAGCCGCATCCTGCGGGGATTTTTTAAAGACTTGAGTGGCGAGGAAGTAGATGACCGCATAGGTGATCCACATCGCCAGGGTGAGCACCAGGATCAGCGGCGACTGAGCCACGATGCCGGTCCACGGCGTTTGCACGGTGGCGCTGAAAAGCGCGGCAGGCAGTGCAAAATCCATCACGAAGATATTCAGCAGGGAAACATTTTTGTTATCGACCATCTTTGCCTTACCGGCCCAGAATCCCAGCAGCATGATGACAAAAATCGGTGCAAGAGCATGAACAATTACGTAAGTCATAAATCACCTGTAGTAAAAAAGTTTAAGCACTGGCGCGATGTTTATTATTTTCAGGATGCAGGTTCCCGCGTGGACGCAGCGGGCGCGCCCACGGGGTGATGCATCTGGCAGGTCTCTTTTTACTTACCAGCTGGCTCGCATACGTTCACGTACGAGCGCCGAGCTGCGGCGATTGTCAGCACCCAGACGGTTTTTCAACGTAGTGTCCTGACGAGCATCACTGATGGCCTGTTGCAGGGTGGATTTCACCAGCGTCAGATCGTTATCGGAGGGGGCATCCGGGTTGCTGATATCCAGCAGGTTAGAGAGCAGCCCCAGCGTGGCGTAGTTGCTGATGTCGTAGGCCATTGGCGGAATGGTCGCCGCCAGTTTTTCCAGCGCGTCGACGGTACGCAGCGTGATGCGCGCCGCAGACTCTTTGCCCATCGCGTGGATCAGCACGCCTTTGTCGTTAAAGGCGATCAGGCGGTTAGCCTGGTAGCCGTGCGCCAGGAACGCGCCGGACATCGCCTTGCCGACGATCAGGCCAATCACCGGGTGACCGGCCAGGCGGGCATTTGCATAGGCTGCTGCCGCACCGGCCAGCGCCTGGTGAATACCAAACGCCTCTTCGCGTCGGCCATAGGCCTGGCTTGGGACGTCGATCACCGCCACAATCGGGCGCTTCACGGGTTTGTCAGCATCCGCCGCGACGGTTTCACTGACCACTTTCGCAAGCCACCAGCCTTCCAGCAGACCGACTTCCCCTTTCGCCGCGCGCGGGAAGTGGTTGTTGGCATCCGGCACCACGGCGACAAAGCGCACCGTTTCGCCGTTCAGCTCGCCGTCTGCCGCCCGGACGGATGGGCATAGCCCCTCGATATGTTTGGCTTTCGGGGCGAGATTTTCCAGCCAGATCTCGCCACGGCTTTTTGAATTACTCATCATTTCACCTCCCGGGCAAAAAGCGCTTTAATCTGTTCGGCATCGGCCTGTTTGCGGGTGTCGAAATTCGTCAGACGGTTCAGGTAATCGTCGTAGTTATCGGTGCGATGTTTCGCCGGTACGCCTTTGGCAATGGCTTCGTTCATCGCGGCTTTCACCGCGCTCACGCCGTCGCCCACCAGCGCGTCCACCAGTCCGCTTTCATAGCGCACTTCGCCGCCGGTCATGCTCCAGATAAACGGACGGTCGCGGGAGTCATACTCTTCAATGCCCGCCTCCTGCTCGATAACCTGCGGACCGTTGAGGCCGAGTCGCGCTTCGCGGGTCACAATCAGGTAGCTGCACAGCGCCGCGGCGATAGACATCCCGCCGAAGCAGCCCACGGTCCCGGCGACAATCCCGACGACCGGGGTATAGCGGCGCAGGTCAACGATCGCGGCGTGGATATCGGCAATCGCCGCCAGGCCGAGGTTGGCTTCCTGCAAACGTACGCCGCCGGTTTCGAGGCACAGCACCGCCTGAGTCGGAATGCCGTTGCGGTTATCTTCCGCCGCCAGCTCCAGCGCCGCCGCCATTTTGGCACCGGATACTTCGCCCATGCTGCCGCCCTGGAAGGTGCCTTCAATCGCCACCACCACCGCAGGCCGGCCATTGATGGTGCCTTTCGCGACGACCATGCCGTCATCGGCCTGCGGAACAATCCCCTGCGGCCCAAGCCACGGAGAGATAATGCCTTCAAAGGGATCCAGCAGTTCGCGGTAGCTGCCGTCATCCAGCAGCGCCTGCGCACGCTGGCGCGCTTTTAATTCGATAAAGCTGCTGTCATCACGCATGGTTCACCCCTTCAAAGACCTGTTCGATACGAATGCGCGCCACGCCCGGCGTCGCGCCGAAGTCGTGGATAGTCAGCTTGCCTGCGGGCAGGCTGCTGACGGTTTGCAGGCGGTTGAACAATGCCTCCCAGCGTCCACGGCTGTTGTCTACTGAAGTGGTGATATCAATGGTTAAGGTCTGGCCCGGTTCGGCGGTGAAAAGCGCCTCCATATCCCCGGAACCGACTACCCCTGCCAGCGCCCTGCCGCTTACTTCGCGGCTGGCGGGCACGGTCAATGTGATTTTTTCCATAACATCCTCTTAATGCTTTGAATAGGGCGTTTCGACGCGGTCAAGAAACAGCGTGGCGGCAAGCAGGTCTGCGGCTCCACCCGGCGAGGCGTTGAGCGACAGCATCTGACGGTCTAACCGCGCCAGCGCTTGCTGCCCCGCGAGCGCTGCGCATCCTCCGGCGTTCAGCACCGCACGGGCGCCGTTCTGCATGGCGTCCAGCCCCTCCATGCCAGCGCGCGACAGCACGCAGGTATCGGTGAGCGAGGCCATGATCGCCATCAGCGCGTCGAGTCTGGCCTGCGTTTCGCTGCTGCCGTTGAGACGGCTGAGGCGAAGCTGCGGCAGCGCGCGCTGCATAACGTGCGGAAACGCCTGCTGCGCCTCTTCACGTGCGCCCGGCACGCGGTAGCGATGCGTGGCGCGTAACCCCTTGCTGAACACCTTCGGCGCCGCATCATCCGGCAGCTTCGCCAGCTGAGCGGCGGTGTTCGCGACGACCTGCGCCCGGGCATCGCCGCCGAGCATCGCCACCGCGCTCACCAGCAACCCCAGCGCCCAGATCGCGCCACGGTGCGTGTTCACGCCGTCGGTAGCGGCCATCATCTGCCGTTCACCTTCGCGACCCAGGCGGCCAACGGTTTGCCTGAGGGCAATATCCGCCGGACGCTGCCAGCTCTGCTGCGCCAGCGCCTGAAACGTGGGGGTCAGGCTGTGAGCAGAGCGCTCCATCAGCGCAAGCGATAAATCGTGGTGCGCACCGTTCCCCCGGCTGTCCACCAGACCGGGCTTCGGGCTTAAACGTGCTTCGTCAATCAGACACTGCGTGGCGGTTCGCGCCAGCCATTCGGCACCGCCTTCAACCTGGATCTGGGGCAGAAGTTTCATTACCAGCTCCGGAATTTCGCAGGTGGGTTATACAGGCCACCGGACCACTCAACGAGGTCAGCCACGCTGCCCGCAGCCAGCAGAGAGCGGGTGGCGTCGGTGCGGCGAATACCCATATCTTCCGGATACACAACCTTTCCGCTCTGGCGCAGTTCCGCCACGCGTTTGGCGTCAACGCCCAGACCGATATCGGTGATACCCGCCACGGCGGCGACCATGGCGCGACGCTCTTCCAGATCTTTCGCCCGGTAGAGGTAAGCAATCCCCTCTTCCGTCAGCACGTGGGTGACGTCATCGCCGTAAATCATGACCGGCGCCAGCGGCATACCGGAGGCTTTGGCCACCTCGACGGCATCCAGTTTCTCCACGAAGGTTGGCTTCACGCCCGCCTGGAAGGTTTCCACCATCTGCACAACCAGCTTTTTACCGCGCTGCATCGGGTCAGGCTCGGTGATCATGTTCAGCCAGGCCGGTGTGGCATGGCGACGACCGTGCGGATCGTGGCCCATGTTTGGCGCACCGCCGAAGCCGGAAAGACGACCGCGGGTCACGGTGGAGGAGTTGGCGTAGCCGTCAACCTGTAGCGTCGAGCCGATAAACATATCGACCGCGTACTGACCTGCCAGCTGGCAGAAGGCGCGGTTAGAACGCATGGAGCCATCAGCACCTGTAAAGAACACGTCCGGACGGGCGCGGATGTACTCTTCCATCCCCAGTTCGCCGCCGAAGCAGTGGACGCTCTCCACCCAGCCGCTTTCGATGGCCGGGATCAGCGTTGGATGCGGGTTCAGCGTCCAGTGTTTACAGATTTTGCCTTTGAGTCCGAGCTGTTCGCCGTAGGTTGGCAGCAGCAGCTCGATCGCTGCGGTGTTAAAGCCAATCCCGTGGTTCAGGGACTGCACCTGGTGTTCAGCGTAGATGCCTTTAATCGCCATCATGGCCATCAGGATATGTTCCTGTTTAATCAGGCGCGGATCGCGGGTGAAGAGCGGTTCGATAAAGAACGGCTTGTCGGCAACCACCACGTAGTCAATCCACGAGCCCGGTATATCCACGCGCGGCAGGTCGCACTCGTCGTCCACCAGCTCGTTTACCTGTGCGATGACGATACCGTCGTGGAACGCGGCGGCTTCCACCAGCGCCGGGGTATCTTCGGTACTCGCACCGGTATAGAGGTTGCCTTTGCGGTCCGCTTTAAAACCGGCAATCAGCGCCACGTTTGGCGACAGGTCGACGTATAAACGTGAGTAGAGTTCGATGTAGGTGTGGATCGCACCGATTTCGAGCTGACCGTCTTCCAGCAGCTGAGAGATACGCAGGCTTTGCGTCCCGGAGAAGGAGAAGTCCAGCTTGCGGGCAATGCCTTTCTCAAAGATGTCCAGATGTTCGCTGCGGCCCACGCTCGGCATGATCATATGCAGATCGTGCACGATTTGCGGGTTTACTTCCGCCAGTGAACGGGAAAGGAAATCCGCCTGCTTCTGGTTGTTGCCTTCCAGCACGACTTTGTCGCCCGGGGCGATCAGTTTTTCCAGCATGGCGACAAGATCGCCGGTTGGCAGTACCTTGCCCTGCACCGGTACGGATGCCAGACGACGCGCTTTCTCACTGCGTCGGGTGTTCCATTGCCGGGTGGGTGTTTGCCCAGATAACATTATTAACCTCCTGATTCAGCACATCATTCTGATTTGCTTAACGTTGAGTAAAGTCTGCGCTCTGGCGAGAAAGGCATCAATTAAGCGTAGAGAGGAATCATTAGCCTGAGAGTAATAATCAAGGTAAAGATTTGTGATCGGGATCAGTTCATGCTTCGGAAAAACGGGCTAAACGGGGTACAATTCGGAAGGTATAGTAAATTTCTGACAAGAATCAGCATCGCCCTTATGACCCAAATCATTCCATCAGACTTCGACATTGCAGCCGAAGAGAGCGCAGAGTTCGTGCCCATGCGCGGCGTGGCTAACCCCCACCTGCAAACCATGCTGCCGCGCCTGATCCGCCGCAAGGTGCAGTTCACCCCGCACTGGCAGCGCCTGGATTTGCCGGACGGCGACTTTTTAGATCTCGCCTGGAGCGAAGATCCGGATCGGGCCAGACATAAACCCCGTCTGGTGGTGTTTCACGGTCTGGAAGGCAGCCTGCACAGCCCTTACGCACACGGTCTCATTGAGGCGGCGAAAGCCCGCGGCTGGCTTGGGGTGGTGATGCATTTTCGCGGATGCAGCGGCGAGCCTAATCGTCAGAAACGTATTTATCACTCGGGTGAAACCGAGGACGGCACCTGGTTCCTGCGCTGGCTAAGAGACAATTTCGGCGAGGCGCCAACGGCAGCGGTGGGGTATTCGCTGGGCGGCAATATGCTGGCCTGCCTGCTGGCGAAGGAGAGCGACGCCGTACCGCTGGATGCGGCGGTCATTGTCTCTGCGCCATTTATGCTGGAGCAGTGCAGCTATCATATGGAAAAGGGGTTTTCGCGGGTCTACCAGCGCTACCTGCTCAACCTGCTGAAAGCCAACGCCGCGCGCAAGCTGAAGGCCTATCCGGATACGCTGCCTGTGACGCTGCAACAGCTCAAACGCGTGAAGCGCCTGCGCGAGTTTGATGATTTGATCACCTCGAAAATTCACGGCTTTGCCGATGCGATTGACTATTACCGTCAGTGCAGCGCCATGCCTTTACTGAATCAAATCACGAAACCCACGCTGATTATCCACGCCAAAGATGATCCGTTTATGGATCATCACTCGATCCCGGCGCCCGATCATCTGCCGGCCAACGTGGAGTATCAGCTCACCCAATTCGGCGGACATGTCGGCTTTGTTGGCGGCACGCTGCGTCGGCCAAAAATGTGGCTTGAGACGCGAATTCCCGACTGGTTAACGGCATATCTGGACGGTAAATAATGATTATTCCCTGGCAGGATCTGGCTCCCGAAACGCTCGATAATCTGATTGAAAGCTTTGTCTTGCGCGAAGGCACCGATTATGGTGAACATGAGCGTTCGCTTGAGCAAAAGGTCAACGATGTAAAACGCCAGCTGAAAAGCGGCGACGTGGTGCTGGTGTGGTCAGAACTGCATGAGACAGTCAATATCATGCCCCGCAACGCGTTTCACGGCTGATCTTCCAACCTTTTCCGTCAGGGAGTTGCTATGTCTGCCAGACATCCCATTATTGCCGTTACGGGGTCGAGTGGTGCGGGAACCACCACCACCAGCCTCGCTTTTCGCAAGATTTTCGCCCAGCTGAATCTCCGTTCGGCGGAGGTCGAAGGCGACAGCTTTCACCGCTATACGCGGCCTGAGATGGACATGGCGATCCGCAAGGCACGCGATTTGGGTAAACACATCAGCTACTTTGGCCCGGAAGCCAATGATTTCGGCCTGCTGGAGCAAACCTTCCGCGAATACGGTCAGAGCGGTACCGGGCAGTCCCGTAAGTATCTGCACACCTATGACGAAGCCGTACCCTGGAACCAGGTGCCGGGCACCTTTACCCCCTGGCAACCGCTGCCGGAACCCACCGACGTGCTGTTTTATGAAGGATTGCACGGCGGCGTTGTCACACCTCAGCACGACGTGGCGCGCCATGTGGATCTGCTGGTCGGGGTGGTGCCGATCGTTAACCTGGAGTGGATCCAGAAGCTGACGCGCGACATGAGCGAGCGCGGCCATTCGCGCGAGGCGGTAATGGACTCGGTGGTGCGCTCCATGGAAGATTACATCAACTATCTCACGCCGCAGTTCTCCCGCACGCACATTAACTTCCAGCGCGTGCCGACGGTGGACACTTCCAATCCGTTCGCGGCGAAAAGCATCCCGTCGCTGGATGAGAGCTTTGTGGTGATCCACTTCCGCAATCTTGAAGGCATTGATTACCCCTGGCTGCTGGCGATGCTGCAGGGCTCGTTTATTTCCCACATGAATACGTTAGTGGTTCCCGGTGGAAAAATGGGGCTGGCAATGGAGCTGATCATGACGCCGCTGGTGGAGCGACTGATGGAAGGGAAGCAGATCGCGTGAACATGTTCCCTCTCCCCGTGGGAGAGGGTTAGGGTGAGGGCATCAACACGCACGATGCCCCAATAATTAAGCCTCGATCACTTCATACGAATGGGTGATTTTTACCGCTTTCTCCAGCATTAACGCCACAGAGCAGTATTTCTCCGCAGAGAGATCCACCGCGCGTGAGACCGCCGCGTCTTTCAGTTCTTTCCCGGTGACAACAAAGTGCAGATTAATGTGGGTGAACAGGCGTGGCGCCTCTTCGCGACGCTCTGAGGTGAGTTTAACCTCGCAATCCGTCACGTCATGACGGCCTTTTTGCAGAATCGACACCACGTCGATCGCGCTGCATCCGCCTGCCGCCATCAGCACCATTTCCATTGGGCTTGGAGCTTTATCGCCGGAGTTACCATCCATCAAAATCTGGTGTCCTGACGCGGACTCGCCCAGGAACGTTAAACCTTCAACCCACTTCACGCGCGCTTGCATATTCATTAACTCCAACGTTGCATTTTTGGTGACAGATTACGCGTGCGTTACATTTCTCGCAATGGAAGGCGACCTGCATCATGCTGAAGCGAGACACCAGGAGACACGCGGCAAAAGCTATGCTAAAACACTCAGGATGCTACAGTAATACATTGACGTTACACATGTATGCAGAGGACATCAAACTTTACTGGCTGCGAAACGTTACGACAGCCGACTTCCCAGGGTATGGGTAAGAATTCGATTGCAACCCCAGAGTCCGGATGCATCTGATGACTCTGGTGACAGCTTATAACAGAGGATAACAGCGCATGGTGCTTGGCAAACCGCAAACAGACCCGACTCTCGAATGGTTCTTGTCTCATTGCCACATTCATAAGTACCCATCGAAGAGCACGCTGATTCACCAGGGTGAAAAAGCGGAAACGTTGTATTACATCGTCAAAGGCTCGGTGGCAGTGCTGATCAAAGATGAGGAAGGCAAAGAGATGATCCTTTCCTATCTGAACCAGGGCGATTTTATCGGTGAACTGGGCCTGTTTGAAGAAGGCCAGGAACGTAGCGCCTGGGTTCGTGCAAAGACAGCATGTGAAGTGGCTGAAATTTCTTATAAGAAATTCCGTCAGCTGATTCAGGTAAACCCTGACATCCTGATGCGTCTTTCTTCCCAGATGGCGCGCCGTCTGCAGGTGACGTCAGAGAAAGTGGGTAACCTCGCCTTCCTGGACGTGACTGGCCGTATTGCGCAGACTCTGCTGAACCTGGCGAAACAGCCAGACGCGATGACCCACCCGGACGGCATGCAAATTAAAATTACCCGTCAGGAAATCGGTCAGATCGTCGGTTGCTCCCGCGAAACGGTGGGCCGTATTCTGAAAATGCTGGAAGATCAAAACCTGATCTCCGCCCACGGTAAAACCATCGTGGTTTACGGAACCCGTTAATCCTGCCTAAACGGCGTGCCATCGCGAGGTGTCACGCCGTTTTTGTCTCTATTCCCCATGTGGCGCAGGCTGATCTATCACCCGGAAGTTAACTACGCACTACGACAAACGCTGGTGCTGTGTCTTCCCGTGGCCGTGGGCCTGATCCTGGGACATCTTCAGCAGGGCCTGCTGTTTTCTCTCGTCCCCGCCTGCTGCAACATTGCCGGTCTGGACACGCCCCATAAACGCTTTTTCAAACGTCTGATAATTGGCGGCTCGCTGTTTGCTGGCTGTAGCCTCGCGGTGCAGCTTCTGCTGGCTCGCGATATTCCCCTGCCGCTGATCCTGACCGTGCTGGCGATGACCCTCGGCGTCACCGCCGAAATCAGCTCGCTCCATGCCCGTCTGCTTCCCGCGTCACTCATTGCGGCCATCTTCACCCTGAGCCTCGCCGGTAATATGCCCGTGTGGGAGCCGCTGCTGATCTACGCCCTCGGCACGCTGTGGTACGGGCTGTTTAACTGGTTCTGGTTCTGGCTGTGGCGGGAGCAGCCGCTGCGCGAATCTCTGAGCCTGCTCTACGTGCAGCTTGCGGATTACTGTGAAGCCAAATACACCCTGCTCACCCAGCATACGGATCCTGAAAAATCCTTACCGCCATTGCTGACGCGCCAGCAAAAGGTGGTAGACCTGATAAGCCAGTGCTATCAGCAGCTGCATATGCTCGCCGCCAACAAGAACCACGAGTACAAACGGCTGTTGCGCACCTTCCAGGTGGGGCTGGACCTTCAGGAGCATATCTCCGTTAGCCTTCACCACCCGCAGGAGGTGCAAAAGCTGGTTGAGCGCAGCCATGCCGAAGCGGTGATCCGCTGGAACGCACAAACCGTCTCCGCGCGCCTGCGGGTGCTGGCCGATGATATTCTCTACCACCGCTACCCCACGCGCTTTAACATGGACAAACAGCTCGGCGCGCTGGAGAAAATTGCCCGTCAGCACCCGGATAACCCGGTCGGCCAGTTCGCCGCCTGGCACTTCAGCCGCATCGCCCGCGTGCTGCGCACCCAGCGCCCGCTTTATTCCCGTGACCTGATGGCGGATAAACAGAAACGTCTCCCGCTGCTGCCGGCGCTGAGAAGCTACCTGTCTCTGAAATCTTCCGCTCTGCGCAACGCTGCAAGGATTAGCGTCATGCTCAGTATCGCCAGCCTGATGGGCATGGCGCTCCACCTGCCGAAACCGTACTGGATCTTAATGACCGTGCTGTTTGTTACCCAGAACGGCTATGGCGCCACGCGGGTGCGCATTCTGCACCGGGCAGGCGGCACGATGGCGGGGCTGATTATTGCGGGCGTGACGCTGCATTTTCACGTGCCCGAGGGCTATACCCTGGCGGGCATGCTGGCGATCACCCTGGTAAGCTATCTAATCATTCGCAAAAACTACGGCTGGGCGATGGTGGGCTTTACGGTGACGGCGGTATATACCCTTCAGCTGCTGACGCTTAACGGCGAACAGTTCATCGTTGCCCGCCTGATCGACACGCTGATTGGCTGCCTGATCGCCTTTGGCGGCATGGTCTGGCTGTGGCCGCAGTGGCAGAGCGGGCTGCTGAGGCAGAACGCCCACGACGCGCTGGAGGCCGATCAGCAGGCCATTCGCCTGATCCTGAGCGACGACCCGCAGCCCTCCCCGCTGGCGTATCAGCGGATGAAGGTCAACCAGGCGCATAACGCCCTGTTTAACTCGCTGAATCAGGCGATGCAGGAGCCGGGCTTTAACTCACACTATCTTGCCGATATGAAGCTGTGGGTCACGCACAGCCAGTTTATCGTCGAGCACATTAACGCCATGACCACGCTGGCGCGCGAGCACACCATGCTGACGCCGGATCTGGCGCAGCGCTATTTGCAGTCCTGTGAAATTGCCCTGCAGCGGTGTCAGCAGCGTCTGGAGTATGACGCGCCGGGCGAGTCGGGGGATTCGAACATTCTGGAGGCACCGGAGACGCTGACCCACGGCCCGATGAGCACCCTGGAGCAGCATTTGCAGCGCGTGCTGGGACATCTGAACACCATGCACACCATTTCGTCGGTGGCATGGCGTCAGCGCCCGCATCACGGCATTTGGTTAACGCGGCGGTTAAAGCGAACCGAGTATTAGCCTTTTACGATCTTCTCGACCGCTGCGGCAAAGCGGGTTAACCCGTCGTCAATATCCTTATCTTCCACCACCAGCGATGGCGCAAAGCGCATCACGTCAGGCCCGGCATTTAGCACCATCACCCCTTCGTGCGCGGCTGCGTGCAGGAAATCGCGCGCGCGGCCTTTGTACTGCGGCTTAAGCTCCGCACCAATCAGCAGCCCCATGCCGCGGATCTCGCTGAATACGTCGTACTTATTGTTAATCTGCTGGAGATGCTGCACAAACAGCTCGCGTTTCGCGCTAACGCCGTTTAGCACCTCAGGGGTGTTGATGATGTCGAACGCGGCACCTGCCACGGCGCTCGCCAGCGGGTTACCGCCGTAGGTCGAGCCGTGAGACCCGACGTGGAACGCAGAGGCAATCTCCTGCGTCGTCAGTACCGCACTCACCGGAAAACCGCCGCCGAGCGCTTTGGCGCTGGTCAGAATATCCGGCGTCACGCCGTAGTGCATGTAGGCAAACAGCTCTCCGGTACGCCCCATCCCGCACTGCACTTCATCAAACACCAGTAGCGCCTGATGTTCGTCGCACAGTTCGCGCAGCCCTTTCAGGAATTCCGGGGTTGCCGCGGTCACGCCGCCTTCGCCCTGAATCGGCTCCACCACCACTGCGCAGGTGTGGTCGTCCATCACCGCTTTCACCGCGTGCAGATCGTTAAACGGCACGTGGATAATGTCGGCTGGTTTCGGACCGAAGCCGTCGGAATACTTCGGCTGGCCGCCAACGGAGACGGTAAAGAAAGAGCGTCCGTGGAAGGCGTTATGAAAGGCGATGATTTTAGTTTTGTACGGGCTATGGCGCGTGGTGGCGTAGTAGCGCGCCAGCTTAAAGGCGGTTTCGTTGGCTTCGGTGCCGGAGTTCATAAACAGCACGCGCTCGGCAAACGTGGCATCAATGATCTTGCGACCCAGGCGCAGCGCAGGTTCGTTGGTGAACACGTTGCTGGTGTGCCACAGGGTTTCGCCCTGGGTTTTCAGCGCGTCCACCAGCGCAGGATGGCAGTGGCCCAGCGCCGTGACCGCAATACCGCCCGCGAAATCCACATACTCCTTGCCATGCTGATCCCAGACGCGGCTGCCTTTCCCCTTCACCGGGATAAACTCAGCCGGTGCATAAATCGGCAGAATCACTTCATCGAATGTCGCGCGGGTAATTGCTGGTTGTTCAGTTGCCATGTCATGCCCATCCATTTTATGTCACATTCATTGTGAAAATATAATCACAAAATATGCATAAAAACTCACAACAAGGCAACAGATATTCAGCGATTGAGGAAATTTGCCAGCAGGGCGTGCCCCTGCTCGCTGAGGATACTTTCAGGATGGAACTGCACGCCTTCGAGATCCCACTCGCGGTGGCGAATCCCCATGATCTCCTGCGTATCGCTCCAGGCGGTCACGTCAAAGCAGTCGGGCAGCGTCGGTGGGTCAATCACCAGCGAATGGTAGCGCGTCACGGTTAGCGGGTTATTCAGCCCTGTGAATACGCCCGTGCCGGTGTGGGTGACCGGCGAGGTTTTGCCGTGCATCACTTTCGCGGCACGCACGATGGTAGCCCCAAATGCCTGGGCAATCGCCTGATGACCGAGGCAGACGCCCAGGATCGGCAGCCTGCCGGCATAGTGGTGAATAATGTCCAGAGAAATGCCCGATTCCGACGGCGTACACGGTCCCGGCGAAATGACAATTTTCTGCGGAGCCAGCGCCTCAATATCAGACAGGCTGAGTTCGTCGTTGCGGCGGACAACCACCTCTGCACCCAGTTCACAAAAATACTGGTAAAGGTTCCAGGTGAAGGAATCGTAGTTATCAATCAGCAGAATCATGGCGGCTCCCGAAAAAAATGCCGCCCTATTCTACTCAGATTCCCGCGCTTCGCTCACTACTTTGGCAAAGATAGCGCTCAGCGCGGTCAAATCGCCCGTGGCACCGCTTCGGTTCGCCGCCACCCACTGCTCGGGATCAATATCCCGCCAGTCCAGCGCGTAATTCGCGTGGATGGCCAGCTGCTCAAAGAAGACGCGCTGAGCAATGCCATTACCGCGCATAAAGGGATGCAGCATATTGATTTCACAGTAGTAATGGCTCACTTTTTCAACAAACGCCGCTTTTTCAAGACCCACAAGATACTTATCACTTTCCAGCGCCGCCATCAGTTCGTTACCCATCGTCTCGATGTACTCAAAATGGCAGAAGGGAATGTCACCCTTAAAAATATCGTCGGTACGGAATTCGCCTGCCTGCTTCATCTCTCTGTGATACAGATGGCGATGAATGAGGCACAGATGCGGTAGCCCGGGCGCTGAGGGCCCAAGCTCCAGCGTCTCAATGCCGGGCTCTGAAGGACCATTACCTTTTTCAAGGAGACAACTGGCCTGAAAATTGACGTTACGCTGTTGCTCCCAGAGACGGGATTTTTGCTTATCGGTGAGTTTTTTCACTTAACGCCTCCCTGAATAGTCCGTTTGCCACAAGTATAAGCAGCAAAACGCGCTTTCGCAGGGAGGGCTGAAAGACACGGGCAGGATATGCCCGTGTGGGAGAACGATTACGGCAGCACTTTCGCGGAGAGAATCACCACTGGCTTAGACGGCACATTCTGGTATGGACCGACATCGTGGGTCTGAACCTGAGAGATTTTGTCCGCCACGTCCATCCCTTTCACAATTTTACCGAAGACCGCATAGCCGAAGTCGCGCTGGCCGTGGTCGAGGAAAGCGTTATCCGCCACGTTGAGGAAGAACTGGCTGGTGGCGCTGTCTTTATCCGCCGTGCGCGCCATGGAGATGGTGCCGCGCTTGTTCAGCAGGCCGTTGTCCGCTTCGTTTTTGATGGGTGGGTTAGGCTGTTTCTGCTGCATCTGCTCGTTGAAGCCGCCGCCCTGAATCATGAAGCCAGGGATCACGCGGTGGAAGGTGGTGTTGTTATAGAAACCACTGTTCACATAGTCGAGGAAGTTTTTCACAGAAACCGGAGCTTTCTGGCTATTTAGTTCCAGCTCAATGTTCCCGGCAGAGGTGGTCAGCAGAACGTGAGGGTCCCCTTTGGCTGCCAGCGCAGCAGGGGAAACGGCAGAAAGAGCAAACACAGCTGCGACAGCCGCCAGTGTTGATTTGAGCATGAGAATTCCTTAACAAAGCGCAGTATAAAAAGCGAATGGCTTGATTCTAAAGAGCAGTATGAACCGAGACCAGCCTTTTACCTAATTTTACGAAATTGAAACAATTATTACTGCGCAAACGATTGGTTATACCGCCATTTAGTGTGATTTAGATCACACTAAAACCTGCAATGGCATATTCATTTCCCTTAAAAGATAGGAATAGATCACTTTAGCGACTAAAATCTGCCCGCTCTCAGCGCCCTACCGGCGCTTTTCTTTTTCTGAACAGGCCAGACATGACTAACAGCAATCGCATCAAGCTCACATGGATAAGCTTCTTCTCCTACGCCCTGACCGGCGCGTTGGTGATCGTCACCGGGATGGTGATGGGAAATATCGCAGACTACTTCCAGCTGCCCGTTTCCAGCATGAGTAACACCTTCACCTTCCTCAACGCGGGGATCCTGATCTCAATCTTCCTGAATGCCTGGCTGATGGAAATCGTCCCGCTGAAAACCCAGCTGCGCTTCGGCTTCGTGCTGATGGTTGCCGCCGTGGCGGGCCTGATGTTGGGCCACAGCATCGCCCTGTTCTCCGCCGCCATGTTCGTGCTGGGCCTTGTCAGCGGGATCACGATGTCGATCGGTACGTTCCTTATTACGCACATGTATGAAGGCCGCCAGCGCGGCGCGCGCCTGCTGTTTACCGACTCCTTCTTCAGCATGGCCGGGATGA
Source organism: Enterobacter cloacae complex sp. P42RS (assembly GCF_014930595.1). Taxonomy (NCBI): domain Bacteria; kingdom Pseudomonadati; phylum Pseudomonadota; class Gammaproteobacteria; order Enterobacterales; family Enterobacteriaceae; genus Enterobacter; species Enterobacter cloacae complex sp. P42RS. The sequence goes on along the minus strand of NZ_JADBRK010000022.1, from coordinate 46,057 downwards.
TTTTCCCGATGGTCGCCGCGTATCTGCTCGCGCGCAGCATTGAATGGTACTGGGTATACGCCTGTATCGGTCTGGTCTATGTCGCGATCTTCATTCTGACCTTCGGCTGTGACTTCCCGGTGCTGGGCAAAAAAGCGCAGACCACCTCAGAGCCGGTGGCGAAGGAAAAATGGGGTATCGGCGTGCTGTTCCTCTCCATTGCCGCCCTGTGCTACATCCTCGGTCAGTTGGGCTTTATCTCGTGGGTACCTGAATACGCTAAAGGTCTGGGGATGAGCCTGAACGACGCGGGCAAACTGGTGAGCGATTTCTGGATGTCTTACATGTTCGGCATGTGGGCCTTTAGCTTCATCCTGCGCTTCTTCGACCTGCAACGTATTCTGACCGTCCTGGCGGGTCTGGCGACCGTGCTGATGTATCTGTTCATCAACGGTGCCCCGGAGCATATGCCATGGTTCATCCTGACCCTGGGCTTCTTCTCCAGCGCGATTTACACCTCAATCATCACCCTGGGCTCCCTGCAGACCAAAGTGGCTTCGCCAAAGCTGGTGAACTTCGTGCTGACCTGCGGCACCATCGGCACCATGCTGACCTTCGTGGTTACGGGCCCGATTGTGGCGCACAGCGGCCCGCTGGCCGCGCTGCACACCGCTAACGGTCTGTATGCCGTGGTGTTTATCATGTGTTTCATTCTGGGCTTCGTGACCCGTCACCGCCAGCACAATACGGCAACGACTACCCACTAATCGTCAAAACCCCTTTGCGTTCTGCAAGGGGGTTTTACCCTGCTTACCCGCTCTGACTGCCGATTCGTAAAAAACCCCGTCAAATTTGTGCGAAAAACAAGCAAGCACAAAAATCAAACAATATCCGTTACTTATAAAAAACCTGACAAATCATAGATATACCCACTAAGGGGTAGGTGAAGGCGTATTTGATTTGCATCAATAAGTGCCTCTGCTGAATCGTTAAGGTAGGCAGTAATAGAAAAGAAATCGAGGCAAAAATGAGCAAAGTCAGACTCGCTATCATCGGTAACGGCATGGTCGGCCACCGCTTTATTGAGGATCTTCTCGATAAAGCCGATGCTGACCAGTTCGATATTACCGTGTTCTGTGAAGAACCCCGCAAGGCGTACGACCGTGTGCACTTGTCTTCCTACTTCTCTCACCATACCGCCGAAGAGCTCTCTCTGGTGCGCGAAGGTTTTTACGAGAAGCATGGCGTAAAAGTGCTGGTGGGCGAACGCGCTATCACCATCAACCGTCAGGAGAAAGTGATCCACTCCAGCGCCGGGCGTACGGTTTTTTACGATAAGCTGATCATGGCGACTGGCTCGTATCCGTGGATCCCGCCGATTAAAGGGTCGGAAACCCAGGATTGCTTCGTTTACCGTACCATTGAAGACCTCAACGCCATTGAATCCTGCGCACGTCGAAGCAAACGCGGTGCGGTTGTTGGCGGTGGCCTGCTGGGCCTGGAAGCGGCAGGCGCGCTGAAAAACCTCGGCGTTGAAACCCACGTTATCGAATTTGCCCCGATGCTGATGGCGGAACAGCTGGACCACATGGGCGGCGACCAGCTGCGTCGTAAAATCGAAAGCATGGGTGTGAAGGTTCACACCAGCAAGAACACCAAAGAGATCGTGCAGGAAGGCACAGAGGCGCGTAAAACCATGCGCTTTGCCGACGGCAGCGAGCTGGAAGTGGACTTCATCGTCTTCTCCACCGGTATTCGTCCGCGCGATAAGCTCGCCACTCAGTGCGGCCTGGCGGTAGCGCAGCGCGGCGGGATCATGATTAACGATACCTGCCAGACCTCCGATCCGGATATCTACGCCATTGGCGAGTGCGCCAGCTGGAATAACCGCGTGTACGGTCTGGTGGCGCCAGGGTACAAAATGGCGCAGGTCGCCGTGGACCATATCCTCGGTAGCGAAAACGCCTTCACCGGCGCAGACATGAGCGCCAAGCTGAAGCTGCTGGGCGTGGACGTAGGCGGTATCGGCGATGCGCATGGCCGCACCCCGAACTCCCGCAGCTACGTCTATCTGGACGAAAGCAAAGAGGTCTACAAACGCCTTATCGTCAGCCAGGACAACAAAACCCTGCTCGGTGCGGTGCTGGTGGGCGATACCAGCGACTTCGGTAACCTGCTCCAGCTGGTGCTGAACGCCATTGAGCTGCCGGAAAACCCGGACGCGCTGATCCTGCCGGCGCACGCCTCCAGCGGTAAACCCTCTATCGGCGTGGATAAACTGCCTGACAGCGCGCAGATATGCTCCTGCTTCGACGTCACCAAAGGCATGCTGATCTCCGCCATCAACAAAGGCTGCCACACCGTTGCGGCGCTGAAGGCCGAAACCAAAGCCGGTACCGGCTGCGGCGGCTGTATTCCACTGGTGACTCAGGTGCTGAACGCTGAACTGGCGAAACAGGGCATCGAAGTGAACAACAACCTTTGCGAGCACTTCGCTTACTCTCGCCAGGAGCTGTATCACCTGATCCGTGTGGAAGGCATCAAGTCCTTCGACGAACTGCTGGAGAAACACGGCCAGGGCTACGGTTGTGAAGTGTGTAAGCCGACCGTCGGCTCCCTGCTGGCGTCCTGCTGGAATGAGTACGTGCTCAAACCAGAACACACGCCGCTGCAGGACACCAACGATAACTTCCTGGCGAACATCCAGAAAGACGGTACTTACTCCGTCATTCCGCGTTCCGCCGGTGGCGAAATCACCCCGGAAGGGCTGGTCGCCGTGGGCCGTATCGCCCGTGAGTTTAATCTGTACACCAAAATCACCGGTTCCCAGCGTATCGGCCTGTTTGGTGCGCAGAAAGACGATCTTCCGGAAATCTGGCGTCAGCTGATTGAGGCGGGCTTCGAAACCGGTCACGCGTATGCCAAAGCGCTGCGCATGGCGAAAACCTGCGTGGGCAGCACCTGGTGCCGCTACGGCGTAGGCGACAGCGTGGGCTTCGGCGTCGAGCTGGAAAACCGCTACAAAGGCATCCGTACCCCGCACAAAATGAAGTTCGGCGTCTCCGGCTGTACTCGTGAATGTGCGGAAGCGCAGGGTAAAGACGTAGGGATCATCGCCACCGAGAAAGGCTGGAACCTGTACGTGTGCGGCAATGGCGGGATGAAACCACGCCACGCGGACCTGCTGGCGGCGGATCTCGATCGCGATACGCTGATCAAGTATCTCGACCGCTTCATGATGTTCTACATTCGTACCGCCGATAAGCTGACCCGTACCGCGTCCTGGCTGGATAATCTCGAAGGCGGTATCGACTACCTGAAGTCGGTCATCATTGATGACAAGCTGGGTCTGAACGAACAGCTGGAATCCGAGATGGCTCGCCTGCGCGAGGCGGTGATCTGCGAGTGGACCGAAACCGTCAACACCCCGGCGGCGCAGACGCGCTTCAAACACTTTATCAACAGCACCCAGCGCGACCCGAACGTGCAGGTGGTGCCGGAGCGCGAACAGCATCGTCCTGCAACCCCGTATGAACGCATTCCGGTGATGCTGGTGGAGGAAAACGCATGAGCCAGTGGGTAAACATCTGCAACATTAACGACATTCTGCCAGCAACCGGCGTCTGTGCTTTGCTGGGTAACGAGCAGGTAGCTATTTTCCGCCCTCGCCACGATGAACAGGTCTTTGCCATCAGCAATATCGATCCGTTCCTTGAGGCCAGCGTGCTCTCCCGCGGTCTGATTGCTGAACACCAGGGTGAGCTGTGGGTCGCCAGTCCGCTGAAAAAGCAGCGTTTCCGCTTAACCGACGGGCACTGCATGGAAGATGAAAGCTTCTCCGTGAAGCACTACGACGTCCGCGTGAAGGACGGCAAGGTGCAGCTCAAAGCGTAACCCTCCGCTTTTCCAATAGGAAAGGCTTATGACCCCTTATGGGTAACGGCAGGAAAAACCGTATGTTCTGTACGATTCCTGCTGTTATCCTGACGTCAATTCTTACCCCCTCCTTGAATGCTGTGAGGTAACGTCGTGGACCACCTGCCGATTTTCTGTCAATTACGCCATCGCGACTGCCTGCTTGTAGGCGGCGGCGATGTGGCTGAACGCAAAGCGCGCCTGTTGCTGGATGCTGGAGCCCGACTGACCGTCAATGCCCTCACTTTCGCTCCGCAGTTTGACGTCTGGGCGCAGGAAGGGATGCTCACGCTGGTGCAGGGGGAGTTTGATGAGTCCTTGCTGGATACCTGCTGGCTGACCATTGCCGCGACGGATGACGATGAAGTGAACCAGCGCGTCAGCGACGCCTGCGAAGCGCGCCGGATCTTCTGTAACGTGGTGGATGCGCCGAAAGAGGCCAGCTTTATCATGCCGTCGATTATCGACCGTTCACCGCTGATGATCGCGGTGTCTTCCGGCGGCCGCTCGCCCGTACTTGCCCGCCTGCTGCGGGAAAAACTGGAAGCTATTTTGCCGCAGCATCTCGGCCAGATAGCCCACTACGCCGGGCAGCTTCGCTCCCGCGTGAAGCAAACCTTCTCAACCGTGGGTGAGCGTCGTCGCTTCTGGGAGAAATTTTTCGTTAACGACAGGCTGGCGCAGTCGCTGGCGAATCAGGACGCGAAAGCGATTGAAGAGACGACCGAGCAGCTGCTGAGCGAGCCGCTGGATCACCGTGGTGAAGTGGTGCTGGTCGGGGCTGGTCCGGGAGATGCGGGTTTACTGACCCTGAAAGGGCTCCAGCAGATCCAGCAGGCGGATATCGTGGTGTATGACCGCCTGGTCTCCGATGACATCATGAACCTGGTGCGCCGCGACGCCGACCGCGTCTTCGTCGGTAAACGGGCAGGCTACCACTGCGTGCCGCAGGAGGAGATTAATCAGATCCTGCTGCGTGAAGCGCAAAAGGGAAAACGCGTGGTGCGCCTTAAGGGCGGCGATCCGTTTATCTTTGGCCGCGGCGGCGAGGAGCTGGAAACCCTGTGCAATGCAGGCATTCCGTTCTCCGTGGTGCCGGGCATAACGGCGGCATCCGGCTGTTCAGCCTACTCAGGCATTCCGTTGACCCATCGCGACTACGCCCAGAGCGTGCGTCTGGTCACGGGCCATCTGAAAACCGGCAGCGAGCTGGACTGGCATAACCTGGCCGCTGAAAAGCAGACGCTGGTGTTCTACATGGGGCTGAACCAGGCCGCCACCATCCAGGCGAAACTGCTGGAACACGGCATGGAGGCTGATATGCCCGTTGCGCTGGTGGAAAACGGGACGTCAATCAAGCAGCGCGTGGTGAATGGCGCGCTGACGCAGCTCGGTGAGCTGGCGCAGCAGGTCGAAAGCCCGGCGCTGATTGTGGTGGGTCGCGTGGTTGAACTGCGCGATAAGCTGAACTGGTTCTCGAATCACTAACGCATATTCTCCCCCCTTCGAGTAGTCCTTAAGCGGACTACTCCCTTCATACCCCAGTCGATAACATACCGCTCGCATAGTGGAACTTTTCCATTTATTCCCTCGTGTTACATCCAATTTAAGATTTTTAGACAAGGAATGCGTATGTTCAAGCTGGCAAAAGCCGCCGTTCTGGTTGGCCTGTTATCGACTCTGACCGCCTGCACCGGTCACGTTCAAAATACTAAAAATAACTGCAGCTACGATTACCTGCTGCACCCGGCGATCTCCATTTCGAAGATCATCGGCGGTTGCGGCCCGGCGGCGCAGCAGTAAGCGTTTTTCAGGCGTAAAAAAACCGGGGATTTCCCGGTTTTTTTATTGAGTCCGTATTTATCGGGTGGCGGCTTAAGGTTTCGCCACAAACCCAATCGCCTCGTACACCGCTTTCAGGGTTTCGGACGCGCGCGCGCTGGCTTTTTCCGCGCCGTCTTTCATCACCTTCTGCAGGAAAGCTTCGTCGTTACGGTAGCGGTTGTAGCGCTCCTGCAGCTCGGTCAGCATGCCGGAAACGGCCTCTGCCACTTCACCCTTCAGGTGGCCGTACATCTTGCCTTCGAAGTGTTTTTCCAGCTCGGGAATGCTCTGGCCGGTCACGCCGGAGAGAATGTCCAGCAGGTTGGAGACGCCCGCCTTGTTCTGCACGTCGTAGCGCACCACTGGCGGCTCGTCGGAGTCGGTGACCGCACGCTTGAGCTTTTTCACCACCGATTTTGGATCTTCCAGCAGGCCGATAACGTTGTTGCGGTTATCGTCAGACTTGGACATCTTCTTGGTTGGCTCCAGCAGCGACATCACGCGCGCGCCGGATTTCGGGATAAACGGCTCTGGCACTTTGAATACGTCGCCGTAAAGCGCGTTAAAGCGCTGGGCGATATCACGGCTCAGCTCCAGGTGCTGCTTCTGGTCTTCACCCACCGGCACCTGGTTGGTCTGGTACAGCAGGATGTCGGCCGCCATCAGCACCGGATAGTCGAACAGGCCAGCGTTGATGTTTTCAGAGTAGCGGGCAGACTTATCCTTGAACTGGGTCATGCGGCTCAGCTCGCCGAAATAGGTATAGCAGTTCAGCGCCCAGCCCAGCTGCGCATGCTCCGGCACGTGAGACTGAACGAAAATGGTGCTCTTTTCAGGATCGATACCGCAGGCCAGATAGAGGGCCAGGGTGTCCAGGGTGGCTTTGCGCAGCTTCTCAGGATCCTGACGCGCGGTGATAGCATGCAAATCTACGATGCAGTAAATGCAATGGTAGTCATCCTGCATGCTGACCCACTGACGCAACGCACCCATGTAGTTACCAATGGTCAATTCACCTGAAGGCTGTGCGCCACTAAAAACGATGGGCTTAGTCATTATTCAATTCCTGATGTTCACTGTGCGAAAGCCCGAGTGCGGGCAACAAATCTTTGAAGTGGTCGAACACAACATCCGGCTCACTCAGCGTAATGGCCTCACCGTAGTTGTAGCCATAGGTTAAACCGACGGAAGGACACCCCGCCGCTCGGGCAGCCAGAATATCATTACGCGAATCCCCGACAAAGAGCAGCTCCGCAGGCGTTAAGGATAATTTTCCTGCCACCAGCAACAGCGGCTCCGGATGCGGCTTTTTGTTCTGCACGTCATCCCCGCCTACAATCACGGAAAAATATTTCGCGATATTGAGCGCTTCCAGCAGCGGCGCAACAAACGGCGTCGGCTTGTTGGTCACCAGTCCCAGCGGGATGCCTTTTGCGTGCAGCGCGCTCAGGGTTTCCTGGACGTCCGGGAACAGGAAGCTCCCCTCCTCGACGGCCTCTTCGTAGAAACGATCGAACAGCTTGCGCAGAATACGCAGCTGCTCATCCTGCGGGATATCGGCGTGATCGACGCTTGGTTTCCCCTGCGCGGAACGCTGCGACGCACGTTCCTGACGAGCCCACGTCAACGCGCGCTCCATCAGGACATCGGCACCGTTGCCAATCCATGTAATCACACGATCTTCGCCCGCAACGGGCAGTTCCAGTGCATACAGCGCCTGATCGACGGCGCTCGTTAAGCCCGGCGCGCTGTCCACCAGCGTGCCGTCGAGGTCGAATGCCACACCCCGAATTGCCTGCAATTTATCCATGACTTACCTTCGCCAGCTCGCGGCGCATTTCATCAATGACTTTTTTGTAATCCGGTTGGTCGAAAATTGCCGAACCTGCAACGAACATATCCGCGCCCGCTGCCGCAATTTCGCCAATATTATTCACTTTCACACCGCCGTCCACTTCCAGACGAATATCATAGCCAGACTCGTCAATGCGACGGCGCACTTCGCGCAGCTTATCCAGCGTGTGAGGGATGAACGACTGGCCGCCAAAGCCCGGGTTAACGGACATCAGCAAAATCACGTCCAGCTTGTCCATCACGTAATCGAGATAGCTCAACGGTGTTGCCGGGTTAAACACCAGCCCCGCCTTACAGCCGTTCTCTTTGATCAGCTGCAGCGTGCGGTCAACGTGCTCGGAGGCTTCCGGATGGAAAGTGATAATGCTGGCGCCCGCTGCGGCGAAGTCAGGCACGATGCGGTCGACAGGCTTCACCATCAGGTGAACGTCAATCGGTGCGGTAATGCCGTAGTTACGCAGGGCCTTGAGCACCATCGGACCGATGGTCAGATTGGGAACGTAGTGGTTATCCATAACGTCGAAATGGACGACATCTGCGCCAGCTGCGAGAGCTTCCGCCGTGTCTTCACCCAGGCGGGCAAAATCGGCCGACAGAATTGAGGGGGCAATCAAAAACTGTTTCATCCGCATCTCCTTGAAATGTGTTTACCGGCGGGCAAAACGGCTCAGGGGCGATAAAGAGCCAGGAGTTCGTCCACCTTTTTACGTGTGCCGCCGTTGCTGCTAATGCTACGCCGCACCTTAACCTGAAAATGCTTCGCGGCTTTGTACCATTCGCGCGTATCAGGGGTATCGTGATTTGAAATTAACACCGGAATTCTTTTGCTGACCAGTTTTTCCGCCATCTCCGCCAGGCGGGCCTGTTCGGCCGGGCTGAAGCTATTGGTGTGGTAGGCGGTGAAGTTCGCCGTCGCAGACAGCGGCGCATAAGGCGGATCGCAGTAGACCACCGAGTTTACGCCTGCCAGTTCCATGCACTCTTCATAGGAGAGGCAGTGGAACTCTGCATTCTGCGCTTTCTTCGCAAAATGATACAGCTCGTCCTGCGGGAAGTACGGGCGCTTATAACGACCAAACGGCACGTTAAATTCGCCGCGCAAATTATACCGGCACAGGCCGTTGTAACCATGACGGTTGAGGTAAAGGAACAGCAGCGCGCGGCGGAACGGATCCTGGCTCTGATTAAATTCCGTGCGGAACTGATAGTAAACGTCAGGGCTGTTGTTCTCTGGCGTAAACAGCTTGCGCGCCTCTTCCACATACTCATCTGTACGCAGCTTAACGATGTTATAGAGGCTGATAAGGTCGCTGTTGATATCCGCCAGGATATAACGAGAAAAATCGGTGTTCAGGAACACCGATCCCGCACCCACGAAGGGCTCGATAAGACACTCGCCTTTTGGCAGGTGCTTTTTAATATCATCGAGCAGGGGGTATTTCCCCCCTGCCCATTTCAGAAAAGCGCGATTTTTTTTCATGCTGACTAACTGATTACACCTTCTCCGGCTGTGGAGAAAGCTCCGACAGCATCCTGCGCTTTAAACATTACTTCAGATCGGCCTGCACCTGATGAATCGGCTTCGCCCACGGGTTTTTCGCCTGAACGTCTGCTGGCAGTGTCGCCACGGCGCGCTTCGCTTCATCTTTGGAAGCATACACACCGCTCACCAGCACGTACCACGGCTGTCCGTTACGGGTTGTCTGATAAACCACGTAGTTTTTCAGATTCGATTTCTTCGCCCAGCCGTTGAGGTTGTCATAGTTAGACGAACTGCTCAACTGCAGCGTGTAGTTGCTGGACGGTGCAGATTTCAGCGAACCGACGTTGCCAGCTGTTTTACCTGCTGCAGCACTGGAAGCCGTCGCCGTTGCGGCAGGCGCAGCGGTGGCAGCAGGTGCCGTTGTGGTTGCCGTCGCTTTCGGCGCAGTCTGCGTGACTGGCGCTTTAGCCGGCTCGCTCACGGCAGCCGTTTCAGAGCGTTTCGGCTGTGCCGGTGCGGCTTTCACTTCAGGCGCTTTTACCACTGCCTGAGGCTTGGTTTCACGCTTAGGCTCAATGACCGCCTGCTTACGTTCAGGACGCGTCGCAGTTTGCGTCTGGCGCGGTTTAGTTTCCGTTGCTGCCGTCTGCGGCTGCGCGGTAGCACCGTGGATCGGCGCGACGGTTGCAGGTTCAGTTGGCAGCGTAGAGTTAACCACAACGTTATCAACCTGCTGCTGGTTTTGCGGCTGCATCAGCGCATTGTTCAGGTCTCCCTGAACTTCAACACGCTGCTGGCCTTCGGGCGTGACAGGTGCCTGGCCCTGAGCAGGCGTTGATGAAACGGGCGGCAGAGAAACATCCTGCGGCGTCGTTGTGTTGCTGGCAGTCTGCTCAGCGGAAGTGGTGCCCGGCGCTGGCTGTGCACCATTCGCCTGATCCGTCGCATCATTACCGGAGAGGTTGATGCTCTTCTCTGCGGAGGCGGTTTGTTCGGTTGAGTTGGAGGACGGTGCTTTCAGCGCGGAGCCAATGCCAACAATCAGCAGCACAAGCACCAGAACGCCAAGTCCCATCATGATGTACTGACGGGAGGCCGGTTTCTGCGCTGCGGCTTTTTTACGTTTACGCGGGCGACGCTCTACAGGCTGTTCGTCCATTGAATCTTCTTCGGACTCATAATCCTCTTCTTCTCGCTCATCACGCGCGTTGCGGCTGCGCGAAGGGCGACGATCGTCTGCATCCAGATCAACATCGTCAAAGTTGATCTGCGGCTCGTTATCACGTTCTGAAGATTGACGAGAACGACCAGTACGACGATCGCTGGGATCGGGTTTCAGCTCGTCTTCTGGTTTGAATTCATCCATTTAACACCCCACTCAAAGGCTTATGCCTACGTCTTTGCATTTCGCCTGAAGCTAAACGACCACCGATAACAGTGGCCTGACCTTTCTAGTTGTTACGCCTGCTGGCAATCAGCAATGGCGCCAAGAACGACATCGTGCGACACTCCGCCGCGCACTTCACTCTTCCCTATTGCAAGCGGGAGTACAAGACGCATCTCACCTGCCAATACTTTTTTATCGCGCATCATGTGGGGTAAATACGCCTGCGCCGACATCTCCTGCGGCCCGGTGACCGGCAAACCTGCACGTTCAAGTAGCGCAATGATACGTGCCGTCTCTTCCGGTTTAAACTGCCCAAGACGTTCAGAGGTGCGGGCTGCCATGACCATGCCAGCCGCGACGGCTTCACCGTGCAGCCAGTTGCCGTAACCCATTTCGGCTTCAATGGCGTGGCCAAACGTATGCCCAAGATTCAGTAAAGCACGTAAGCCGGTTTCACGCTCGTCTGCCGCGACAACTTCTGCTTTCAGCTCACAACAACGACGAATGCAGTATGCCAGTTTCGCCTCATCCAGGCGCAGCAGCGCATCCATATTCTCTTCAAGCCAGTTAAAGAACTCGCCATCCAGAATAATGCCGTATTTGATCACTTCAGCCAGCCCAGAGGCCAGCTCGCGTTTCGGCAGGGTTTTCAGGCAGTCGAGATCCACCACCACCGACGCAGGCTGGTAGAACGCGCCAATCATGTTTTTGCCGAGGGGATGGTTGACTGCCGTTTTGCCACCGACAGAGGAGTCGACCTGAGATAGCAACGTGGTCGGGATTTGAATAAAACGGACGCCACGCTGATAGCTTGCGGCCGCAAAGCCGGTCAGATCGCCCACAACACCGCCGCCCAGGGCAAGCAGTGTTGTATCGCGACCGTGCGGTTTTTGCAGCAATGCGGTAAAGACGGTATCGAGTACCGTCAAGCTTTTATACTGCTCGCCATCGGGCAGAATCACACTGTCGACTTTTACGCCTGCCTGCTCAAGCAGGTGGCGCACGCGGTCGAGATAAAGCGGAGCCAGCGTCTCATTGGTGACCAGCATCGCCTGATCACCCGCTTTTAGTGGTAAAAAGGAAGCTGGGTCGTTAAACAAACCAGCCGCGATGGTGATAGGGTAACTACGTTCCCCGAGAGTAACTGTAATCCTCTCCATGACGCGACATCCACCTTTAATGCTTTTACCCGCAGGCGAGTGTATATAAAGCCAGAATCAGTTGCTTTCCAGCATATGAATAATCTGGTTTGCAACCACTTTAGCGCTCTGATCGTCGGTACGAATGGTCACATCGGCAATCTCTTCATACAGCGGATTGCGTTCGTCGGCCAACGCTTCCAGAACTTCGCGTGGTGGCGTTTCAACCTGCAGCAGCGGGCGCTTTTTATCGCGCTGCGTACGTGCCAGCTGTTTCTCAATGGTCGTCTCAAGATAGACCACTACGCCACGGGCGGAGAGACGGTTGCGGGTTTCGCGAGATTTCACAGAGCCGCCGCCTGTTGCCAGTACGATGCCCTGTTTTTCCGTGAGTTCGTTGATCACTTTTTCTTCTCGGTCACGGAAACCTTCTTCGCCTTCTACATCGAAAACCCAGCCCACATCAGCTCCGGTTCGTTTCTCAATCTCTTGATCAGAATCGTAAAATTCCATATTGAGTTGTTGAGCTAACTGACGCCCAATAGTGCTTTTGCCGGCACCCATAGGCCCAACCAGAAAGATATTGCGTTTCTCTGCCATTTTATCGGTACTACTAAGACTATTCGTTAATGGTAATCCCCGCTTCGCAGACACCCGGCGTAGCAGGACATGAACTGAAACCTCATATGCAATAGAGCGAGAGTCAGACTAAAAATTATCTCAATACTCCGGCTTGTTTGGCAACTGATTAAATCACCGCGCCGGACGCATAAGGTAATAAGACGTAAGTCCAACTCAAATCGGTACTCCTTGTATGCTAATTCATGCCCCACGTCAAACATCTGCAACAAACTGAATGCAAAATCATTGCGGGGATCGTTACCCGTTAGTGAATACCGACCAGACGTGGCGTAATAAACACCACTAACTCACGCCGCTCATTATCTTTTCCATCATGGCGAAAAAGCTGTCCCAGCCAGGGGATGCTCCCAAGCCCGGGCACGCTGTCACTGCCGGTTTTGTTCTTTTGCGAGAAAATTCCCCCCAGCGCCAGCGTTTCTCCACTTTTTACCTCCACCTGGGTTTCTATCTCCTGCTTATCGATGGCAAGCGTTTCGCCATCGGCCTGCTGCAGCACCTGTCCCGGCATGTTTTCACTGATGTGTAGCTTCAGGCGCACGCGCCCACCGGGCAATACTACCGGCGTGACCTCCATTCCGAGTACCGCCTCTTTGAACTCCACCGAGGTCGCCCCGCTTTCACCGCTTGAAACCTGATACGGGATCTCACTCCCCTGCTTAATGCTGGCCGGTTGCATGTGCGAGGCCAGCAGCCGCGGGCTGGCAATGATATCGACCTGCTGTTTTTGCTCCAGCGCAGAGAGCTCCAGATCCAGCAGCCTGCCGTTAATCCGCCCGATGTTAAACCCCACATGCGTGGTAGCACTGGCCACGGAAAGATCGCTGCCAAGCGTCGTGAGCTGTCCAACCTTGCCCGCCTCAGTGGCCTCGGCAAGATTCCACTTCACCCCCAACTCTCGCAGGCTTTTTTCATTAATGGTGACAATGTGCGCCGCCAGTTCGACCTGCTCGACGGGAATATCCATCTGAGCCGCCCACTGCTGCAGCGCCTCCAGCACCGCCTGGTTATCCCTGATGAGCAGACGGTTGGTGCGTTTGTCGACAGATAAACTCCCCTTTGGGCTCAGGAGCTTTTCAGCCGCTTTTTGCAGTTCTCCGGCATCCGCATAAGAAAATGGGATGCTGTGCGAGACCAGCGGAGCATCAAGCTGTCGACGCGCTCGCTCCTGCTCTAAACGTTCCCGCTGTTCACGCTGCCAGGCCGCGGTATGGACATAATAAATACCGCCCTCCTCTCGTAAAACGAGTCCGGCGCTGGTGACTACCGTCTGTAACGCCTGCCGCCAGGGAACGCGCGTCAGGTTAAGCGAGAGCGTGCCGCCGACATCCGGCGATACCACCAGATTACGGTTCTCCTGCGCAACCAGCGCCTGTAGCACCTGAACCACCGGCACGTCATCCACCACCAGCGTGACCGGCTTTGGCGCGGCGGCCCACAGCGGGCGGCTGAACGCCAGCAGCAACAGCACTATCCTTAACTTCATTTTTATCCTTTCCTTCTCGTTGCCACGCCCATTCTTCGGGATCGCATGAGTCACCCACATCAACAACCAGTTCCGTTTCATTGATGGCCGTTATCCGCCAGCCCGCCGGGAAACGATCGTGCTCTTTCAGACGATGCCAGCGCCGTTGCCCATCCAGCAAAATACCAACGCGCTGCTGCCCTCCCACCATTCCGCGGTAGTGCCACTGTGCCAACTCGGCTGTGGCGCAGGGGTCGTCCGGCGGGCGAAACGGATCGCGCATGCCGGTCAACAGCAGCGTCGAGCAAACCAGCAGGTATCTCGCGCTATTTCGCATATTCCAGCTCCAGCCTCAGGCGTAACGCCGTACTTTGTGGCGCAAGCGTAAAAGCAGCGACCCGCACATCCCGCTGCGCCAGCCGGGAAAAAAGAGGCGGGATCGCCTGCCACTGCGCCTCCAGCGCCAGTTCACCGCCGTTTTGCAACGGCTTCCAGTGAAGGAGCCTTGTACCCTCCCCCTGAAAATCGAGCGGTGAAAAGGGCTTTATCTCCAGTGCCGTCCGGGTTTGCGGGCTAAACGGCACCTGACTGGCGGTGGGCCACAGCGACGCGTTAGTCCGCGCCGCCTGGCTCAACTGCTGCCGCTGCTCCGCACACTGCCTCTCTGCTGGCCGGAGCAATACACCCCATGCTGTCAGGCCCATCAGGAGAATACCCAGCCCCCCGCAGACCAGCCGACACCAGGGACGACTTTCACACCAGCGTTCTGGCAAGGTCTCCACGCATTACCCCTCGCTTTTCAGGTGCAGAGTGAACATCCAGCGCCCCTGGCTATCCTGCCGGAGTTCCCCCTCAGAACCGGGCGTAAAGCCGTCTATGTGCTCCAGCCCATTACGCAAGGCAGAAAGCGCCTGCAGGGTAGTGGCATAGCCGATCAACATCAGAGCAGGAGGCTGATAACGCAGCTCTGTCAGCCATACCTGCGCAGGCATGGCCTCAGAAAGTGACTCCAGCACCGGTTGCCATGCGCGGTGCTGCGGCGTGCCCGCAGGGTTCTGCACCTCTGCGGTGGGTCGCTGGCGAGACACAAGACCACGCTGCACGGACTGCGTGCCCGCCAGTTGAGCCTGCAGCGCGCGCAGCGTTACCAGATAATTCATCCTTACGCTAAAAACGGTCACCAGCATGAGCAGCAATGCGCCGAAAAACACGGTTCCCCAGAAACGCAGGCATCGCGCGCGCCGCTGCTGACGCCAGGGCAGGAAGTTGGTCACGTTCATTCAGGCACCTCGCTCATGGCCAGCGCCAGCGCGACGGTATAGTCAGCCCCGCATTCGGGAAGAGGCGCATGCCAGCGCTGCAGCGTTTCCCATGGGGACCGTTCGGCATCAAAGAACGCGATGTCATTCTGGTTGAGGGCCAGCAGCGCCGCCAGCTCAGTGACGTTTTCTGCTTCAGTGGTATAACGACGCCCCCACTGATGGCGCATAGCCCACAGCCAGTGATGCGCATCCCGCCAGGCGACGCACTGCGTCGGCGCTACCGCAGGCAGCAGGTTCGCCAGCGCGCTGGCATCCGGGGTGATGGTCGCCAGCCGCAAACGTAGCGTTTTCGCCAGATCAAGAAGCGTTTCAACCTCTTTGTTTTGTGCGGCAGTCAAGTGAAACGTATTGCTGAAGGTGTCCTGGGTGTAGTCGAAACAGAGGGACTCTGTCGACATCTCCAGTTCGCGCGAAAGCGCCGCCCCCATCCACGAGAGCTGCTCGCTGTCGCGCAATGCAAGAGCCGGTCGGGGCAACGTTTTTTGCAGAGTCCGTGCAGCAGGAAAGGAGAGAAATACCCGGTGGTAGTGCGGGAGCGCTTTTCGCCAGTCGCGTAAGGCATCGGCCAGCGCTTCTGGCTGACAAATTTTGCCGTCACGAATGATGCCTTCGGCCAGAGAAATGGCCCACCAGCGGCGTAAGCACCAGCCGCCTCTCTCCCGGACCAGTGCCGTAATCAGGACCTTATCCTGTTGAATATGAACGCCCGTTTGCCATGTTTTGAAAGCCATGCTTCACGATCTCCTTATCGCCCGTCGCCTTGACGGCTATATCAATGACTCAGGCTTGCCTTTATACTACCGCGCGATTGTTTAGAAACTGCCCAAGTGAAACCAAATGGGAAATCTCCGGTGAAGTTCGTAAAGTATTTATTCATCCTTGCAGTCTGTTGCATTCTGCTGGGAGCAGGCTCGATTTACGGTTTGTACAAATATATTGAGCCACAGCTACCTGATGTCGCCACGCTCCGCGATGTGCGTCTCCAGATCCCAATGCAGGTCTATAGCGCCGATGGCGAGCTGATGGCACAGTATGGCGAGAAGCGTCGTATCCCGCTGACCTTAAACCAAATTCCTCCCGTGATGGTGAAAGCTTTTATCGCCACAGAGGACAGCCGTTTCTACGAGCACCACGGTGTCGATCCGGTCGGGATTTTCCGTGCCGCAAGCATTGCGTTGTTCTCCGGTCACGCCTCCCAGGGGGCGAGCACCATTACGCAACAGCTGGCGCGTAACTTCTTCCTCAGCCCTGAAAAGACGCTGACGCGTAAGATCAAAGAGGTGTTCCTGGCGATCCGTATTGAGCAGCTGCTGAACAAGGACGAGA
Organism: Enterobacter cloacae complex sp. P42RS; assembly: GCF_014930595.1. Lineage (NCBI taxonomy): Bacteria > Pseudomonadati > Pseudomonadota > Gammaproteobacteria > Enterobacterales > Enterobacteriaceae > Enterobacter > Enterobacter cloacae complex sp. P42RS. The sequence continues at coordinate 29,724 of NZ_JADBRK010000022.1, read as the reverse complement.
TCCTTGAGCTGTACCTCAATAAAATCTACCTGGGCTACCGTGCCTATGGCGTGGGGGCAGCCGCGCAGGTGTACTTCGGTAAGCCTGTTGAACAGCTCACCCTAAGCGAAATGGCAACCATTGCAGGTCTGCCAAAAGCGCCGTCCACGTTTAACCCGCTTTACTCGCTCGATCGCGCTACCTCACGTCGTAATGTCGTCCTGTCACGTATGCTGAGCGAAGGCTATATCAGCCAGAGCGAGTACGACCAGGCGCGTAACGACGTCATTGACGCCAATTATCACGCCCCTGAGATCGCCTTCTCTGCCCCTTATCTGACCGAAATGGTGCGCCAGGAGATGGTGAGTCGTTATGGCGACAAGGCCTATGAAGATGGCTATCGCGTGTACACCACCGTTACCCGTAAAGTGCAGCAGGCGGCTCAGGACGCGGTGCGCAATAACGTGATGGACTACGATATGCGTCACGGCTATCGCGGACCGTCGAACGTGCTCTGGAAAGTGGGCGAAAGCGCATGGGACAGCAAAAAAATCACCAGCACGCTGAAAGCGCTGCCAACCTATGGTCCGCTCCTTCCAGCCGTAGTGACGCAGGCCGATCCTCAGGAAGCCGTTGCGACGCTGGCGGACGGCACGTCCGTCTCCCTGCGCATGGACGGTATTCGCTGGGCGCGTCCATACCGTTCGGACACCCTGCAGGGGCCAACGCCGCGCAAGGTGACCGACGTGGTACAGGCCGGGCAGCAGATTTGGGTGCGCAAGTCAGGCGATGCCTGGTGGCTGGCGCAGGTACCGGATGTGAACTCGGCTCTGGTCTCCATCAACCCACAGAACGGGGCGGTAATGGCGCTGGTCGGCGGGTTCGATTTCAACCAGAGCAAATTTAACCGCGCCACGCAGGCGCTGCGTCAGGTGGGTTCAAACATCAAGCCGTTCCTCTACACGGCTGCAATGGATAAGGGACTGACCCTTGCCAGCATCCTCAACGACGTGCCGATCTCCCGCTGGGATGCCGGTGCCGGTTCCGACTGGCAGCCGAAGAACTCTCCTGCGGAGTATGCCGGTCCTATTCGTCTTCGCCAGGGTCTGGGGCAGTCGAAAAACGTGGTGATGGTGCGTGCCATGCGCGCGATGGGCGTCGACTATGCGGCAGAGTACCTGCAGCGCTTCGGCTTCCCGGCGCAGAACATCGTTCGCACCGAGTCGCTGGCGCTGGGCTCAGCCTCCTTTACGCCGCTTCAGGTCGCCCGCGGATACTCGGTGATGGCCAACGGCGGCTTCCTGGTTGACCCGTACTTCATCAGCAAAATCGAGAACGACCAGGGCGGCGTGCTGTTTGAAGCGAAGCCGAAAATTGCCTGCCCTGAGTGTGATATTCCGGTCATTTACGGCAACACGCCGAAATCCGAGGTGCTCGAAAACAAGGACATGGAAGACCCTGCCGTTTCTCAGGAGCAGCCAAATATCGTCTTGCCGCAGCCGCAGCTGGAGCAGGCTAACCAGTCGCTGGTGGCGCAGACCGGCGCGCAGGAGTATGCCCCGCACGTGATCAACACGCCGCTGGCGTTCCTGATCAAGAGCGCGCTGAACACCAACATCTTCGGTGAACCCGGCTGGCAGGGTACCGGCTGGCGAGCAGGGCGCGATCTGCAGCGCCATGATATCGGCGGTAAAACCGGGACAACTAACAGCTCGAAGGATGCGTGGTTCTCCGGCTATGGGCCGGGTGTGGTGACGTCAGTCTGGATCGGTTTCGACGATCATCGCCGTGATTTAGGCCGTACCACGGCATCCGGCGCGATTAAAGATCAGATTTCAGGCTACGAAGGCGGTGCCAAAAGCGCGCAGCCGGCCTGGGATGCCTACATGAAATCCGTTCTTGAAGGCGTGCCGGAGCAGCCGCTGACGCCGCCACCGGGCGTGGTGACGGTCAATATTGACCGCAGCACCGGCCAGCTCGCTAACGGCGGTAATAGCCGTGCCGAGTATTTTATCGAAGGTACGCAGCCAACCACACAGGCGGTGCATGAGGTGGGTACAGAGATTATTGATAACGGCGAAACGCACGAGCTGTTTTAAGCATAAAAATGCCCGGTAAAAACCGGGCAAAGAATTGCAGGCCGGGTAAGGCGAAGCCGCCACCCGGCTTTTTTATGGCCTACAGCCGCCCTTGCCCCTTCAGCCACTCGCGAACCAGGAACAGCGCGCTCACGTTGCGAGCCTCGTTAAAGTCAGGGTCTTCAAGCAGATCCATCAGATGCGCCAGCGGCCAGCGAACCTGCGGCAGCGGCTCTGGTTCATCTCCCTCCAGCGATTCAGGATAGAGATCTTCAGCCACCACAATGTTCATTTTGCTGGAAAAATAGGACGGCGCCATGCTCAGTTTTTTCAGGAACGACAGTTCGTTCGCGCCAAAACCCACCTCTTCTTTCAGCTCGCGGTTTGCTGCTTCAAAGACCGTTTCACCCGGATCGATGAGCCCTTTCGAGAACCCAAGCTCGTAAGATTCCGTCCCCACGGCGTATTCGCGGATCAAAATCAGATGATCGTCGACGATAGGGACAATCATCACCGCTTCGCGCGAAGAGGGGCGCATACGCTCATAAACACGACGCACACCGTTGCTGAACTCCAGATCCACACTCTCGACGTTAAACAGGCGCGATTTGGCGACAGTTTCAACGTGCAAAATGGTGGGTTTTTGTAGTGGTTTGCTCATCTTGATGGGGTCTTAGCAGTGTGAACTGGCGTTATTGTGCGATATGCCGCACGGTTTCGGCAATGTCAATTGTTCTTTATTTACATTTATGCAACGCAGCAGGGATCAATCCTCAATTCAAAACAAATGTCAAGAGGTTGAAATGTTTCCAGGAATTTGCTGATATCGCGCCATGACAGGCTTTGCTATCATCACCGGTCACTGGGATGCGCTTTAGAATGCTCAAGTTCGACTCCATACTTGCCGATAGCCAGCCACAGACTCTCATTCAATGTAAAGGTGCTACTGACTACACCTGTAAGATAAGTAAGATGGGGAAAGCATGAGCACCATTTTGATTGTTCTCGCTGCTATGCTGGTCAGCGCATTGATTGCAGGGTGGCTGTACAGGCGACGCATACAGCGCCGTTACCGGCTGCCCTTTTTAAATGCCTTCGCGGGTGCGACAACGCGTAAACTCACGCAAGACGAGCGCGATGCAGTTGAAAACTATCTCGAAACGCTGAACCGTTCTCAGTTAACGCCTGGGCCGACGGGAGCCACGACTGCACCTGTCGCGCTTAAGCTTAACGCGCAAAGTGACACCGTGCTCTGCGTGACGCGCTCCATCACGCGCTATGGCATTACGACTGACGACCCCAACAAGTGGCGCTACTACCTGGATTCGGTTGAGGTGCATCTGCCTCCGTCCTGGGAGCAGTACATTAACGACGAAAACAGCGTTGAGCTGATTCACACCGATTCGCTGCCGCTGGTAATCTCGCTCAACGGCCATACCCTGAATGACTATCTTCACGAAGCCCCGCGCTTTGCGCTGGAACGCGCGAGTTCAACGCAGGCCTCTATTCGTGGTGAAGAGACCGAGCAGATTGAGCTGCTGAATATTCGTCAGGAGACGCATGAAGAGTACGCCCTGAGCCGTCCGGACGGTATTCGTGAAGCCATCCTGATCGTTGCCGCTTTCCTGCTCTTTTTTGTCTGCCTGCTGACGCCGGACGTCTTTGTCCCATGGCTGGCGGGTGGCGCAGTGTTGCTTCTTGCGGCCGGGCTGTGGGGGCTCTTTGCCCCACCGGCCAAAACCTCGCTGCGGGAGATCCACTGCCTGCGTGGCACGCCAAAGCGCTGGGGCCTGTTCGGTGAGAACGATCAGGAGCATCTCAACAATATCTCACTCGGGATTATCGACCTGATCTACCCGCGCCACTGGCAACCGTGGATTGCGCAGGATTTAGGGCAGAAAACCGATATTGATATCTATCTTGACCGCCACGTTGTGCGACAGGGGCGCTTCCTGTCTCTGCATGATGAAGTGAAAAATTTCCCGCTTCAGCACTGGCTCCGCAGCACGGTCATCGCCGCCGGCGCCGGGCTCGTGTTTATCATGCTGCTGCTTTTCGTGCCGCTGGATATGCCCATCAAATTTACCCTGTCGTGGATCAAAGGCGCGCAGACCATCGAGGCGACCAGCGTCAACCAGCTCGATGAAGCGGGTGTACGGGTGGGCGATACGCTGCGCCTGAAAGGCACCGGAATGTGTAATATCCATACCCCGGGGGCGTGGAACACGCGCCAGAATTCACCGTTCACGCCGTTCGACTGTTCGCAAATTATCTGGAACGACGCCCCGCCGCTGCCGCTGCCGGAATCCGAAGTGGTGAATAAAGCCACGGCGCTGACCCAGACGGTCAACCGCCAGCTGCACCCTAAACCGGACGATGATTCACGCGTCAGCCCCGCGCTGCGTTCCGCTATTCAGAAATCAGGCATGATTCTGCTGGATGATTTTGGCGACATTGTCCTGAAAACCCAGGACTTATGCTCCTCGCAGGATGAGTGCATACGCCTCAAGAACGCGCTGGTTAACCTCGGGAACAGTAAAGACTGGGACTCGCTGGTGAAACGCGCCGAGGCGGGACGACTGGATGGCGTCAACGTGCTGCTGCGTCCGGTCAGCGCGGAATCGCTTGATAACCTGGTCGCCACCTCGACATCGCCGTTTATGATGCGCGAAACCACCCGGGCGGCTCAGGCGCTCAACAGTCCGGCACCGGGCGGCTTTGTGATTGCCAGCGATGAAGGCAGCGACCTGGTCGATCAGCCTTACCCGCAGGTAGCGCTTTATGACTACCCGGCCCAGGAGCAGTGGAGCCAGTTCCAGCGTCTGGCGCAGATGCTGATGCAAACGCCGTTCAGTGCCGAAGGGATTGTCACAAGCATCTACACCGACGCCAACGGCACGCGCCATATCGGCCTGCACCGGATGCCGGACAGCGCAGGATTGTGGCGTTACATTGGCACCTCTCTGCTGATGATCGCCATGCTGATCGCCATTTTCTGGAACGGTTTTATGGCCCTGCGCCGCTACCAGCGCTCCCGCACGCGTCTGGCGGAGATCCAGCAATATTATGAGAATTGCCTCAATCCTAAGCTGATCCCCTCCTCTGAGAGCCTGATCTGATAACGTCGTTGCGCGACAAGATGTGCTACCCTGTCGCGCACGTTTCTTCTGGCTGGAGTTCCCCCCTATGCATCTTGATATCGACTGGCAGCAGGTCGACACCGTTCTGCTGGATATGGACGGCACGCTGCTCGATCTCGCCTTTGATAACTATTTCTGGCAAAAGCTGGTGCCGGAAACCTATGGTGAGCAGCAGGGTATCTCCCCGGCAGAAGCGCAGGCGTTCATTCGTTCGCAATATAGCGCGGTGCAACATACGCTAAACTGGTACTGTCTGGACTACTGGAGCGAGCGCCTCGGTTTGGATATTTGTGCCATGACCACTGCCCAGGGACCACGCGCCGTGCTGCGCGAAGATACGGTTCCCTTCCTGGACGCGCTGAAAGCAAGCGGCAAGCGCCGTATTTTGCTGACTAACGCGCATCCACATAACCTGGCCGTGAAGCTGGAGCATACGGGACTGGCGTCGCACCTTGATTTATTACTTTCCACCCACACATTTGGTTATCCGAAAGAGGATCAGCGGTTGTGGCATGCGGTGAAGGAAGAGACCGGCCTGCAGCCGGAGCGCACGCTGTTCATTGACGACAGCGAGCCTATTCTGGATTCTGCGGCAACGTTTGGCATTCGCTACTGTCTGGGCGTCACTAATCCTGACTCTGGTCTGGCTGAAAAAAGCTATCTGCGCCATCCGGGACTGAACGACTACCGCCAGATGATCCCCTCACTGACCGTGAAGGAGACGCCATGAAAGAAAAGCCCTCAGATGGGGTAAGACTGGATAAATGGCTGTGGGCAGCCCGTTTTTATAAAACGCGCGCCCTTGCCCGTGAAATGGTTGACGGCGGTAAAGTGCATTACAACGGCCAGCGCAGCAAGCCGAGCAAGCTGGTTGAGCTGAACGCCACCTTAACGCTGCGCCAGGGCAACGATGAACGTACGGTAGTGATTAAAGCCATTACCGAACAGCGGCGGCCCGCATCGGAAGCCGTACTGCTTTACGAAGAGACGGCTGAAAGCGTTGAAAAGCGCGAGAAGACCGCGCTGGCGCGCAAAATGAATGCGCTGACCATGCCCCACCCGGACCGGCGACCGGATAAAAAAGAGCGCCGCGATCTGATGAAATTTAAACACGGTGAGAGCGAGTAACCCTCACCCGCACGAGAGATGAAAATGGCCCAACACGACCAATTACACCGCTATCTGTTTGAACAATTCGCCGTGCGCGGCGAGCTGGTCACCGTATCCGAAACCTGGAAACAGATTCTGGAAAACCACAACTACCCGCTGCCGGTGAAGACCCTGTTGGGCGAACTGCTGGTTGCCACCAGCCTGCTGACCGCAACGCTGAAGTTTGCCGGTGATATCACCGTGCAGCTGCAGGGTGACGGCCCGATGACGCTGGCGGTGATCAACGGCAATAACCAGCAGCAGATGCGCGGCGTAGCGCGCGTTCAGGGCGACGTTCCTGAAAATGCTGATCTCAAAACGCTGGTGGGCAATGGCTACCTGGTGATCACCATCTCCCCGGAGGAAGGTGAACGCTATCAGGGCGTGGTCGGTCTGGAAGGCGATACCCTGGCAGCCTGCCTGGAAGATTACTTCATGCGCTCCGAACAGCTGCCGACGCGTCTGTTCATCCGTACCGGTGAAGTGGACGGCCAGCCTGCTGCGGGCGGCATGCTGCTGCAGGTTCTGCCAGCGCAGGACGCGCAGACCAATGACTTTGAGCATCTGGCGACGCTGACCGAAACCATCAAGGCGGAAGAGCTGTTCAACCTGTCGGCGACCGACGTGCTGTGGCGTCTGTACCACGAAGAAGAAGTGACCGTGTACGATCCGCAGTCCGTGGAGTTTAAGTGCACCTGCTCGCGCGAGCGCTGCGCTGGCGCACTGAAAACTCTGCCGGATGAAGAGATCGACAGCATCATGGCTGAAGACGGCGAAATTGATATGCACTGTGACTACTGCGGTACGCACTACGTGTTCAATTCAATGGATATCGCTGAAATCCGCAATAACGCCTCTCCGGCGGATCCGCAGGTTCATTAATACGCTCCCCCTCACTCTGCCCTCTCCCCTTTGCGGAGAGGGTTAGGGTGAGGGGCAAAAATCCCCCAAAAGCTGAATCGTTTTCCCTGTGTAACTCTTACGTAATTTTCTTACATGTATGCGATTACATTCACATTCTCTCCGATAAAATCACCACCTCTTAACCTTTTCGGAACATTTTCCCCAACCAAAAAGCGATTCCTGCGATAATCCGCCTGCACTGTGACTGGAGTCGCAGCGTTTTCCGTTAGTAAGGGTTTTATCCAGATGCACAAATCTATGAGCCCCGTCGCGGTTAACATCCCCAGAAAAACCCTACAATTTCAGGCAGTACATATTGGCTAAGGAGCAGTGATATGCGTGTTACTGGTTTAACCCCGCAAGATCTCAAGGCTTATGGTATTCACGACGTCCAGGAAATCGTCTACAACCCCGATTACGATACGCTGTATCAGGAAGAGCTCAATCCAGCACTGGAAGGATACGAGCGCGGTGTGTTGACGAACCTTGGTGCTATCGCCGTCGATACCGGTATCTTTACCGGTCGTTCGCCGAAAGATAAGTATATCGTCCGAGACGAAACTACCCGCGATACGCTGTGGTGGGCTGACAAGGGCAAAGGGAAGAACGACAACAAACCGCTCTCCCCGGAAACCTGGCAGCATCTGAAAGGGCTCGTCACCCATCAACTTTCCGGTAAGCGTCTGTTCATTGTCGACGCTTTCTGCGGCGCTAACGCCGATACCCGCCTTTCCGTGCGTTTCATTACCGAAGTGGCCTGGCAGGCGCATTTCGTTAAGAATATGTTTATTCGTCCGACCGACGAAGAGCTGCAGGACTTCACACCTGACTTCATCGTGATGAACGGTGCGAAATGCACTAACCCACAGTGGAAAGAGCAGGGTCTGAACTCCGAAAACTTCATTGCCTTCAACCTGACCGAACGTATTCAGCTGATCGGCGGTACCTGGTATGGCGGCGAAATGAAGAAAGGGATGTTCTCGGTCATGAACTACCTGCTGCCGCTGCGCGGTATTGCCTCTATGCACTGCTCGGCGAACGTCGGCGAGAAAGGCGACGTAGCGGTGTTCTTCGGTCTTTCCGGCACCGGGAAAACCACGCTCTCCACCGATCCAAAACGCCGTCTGATTGGCGATGACGAACACGGCTGGGACGATGACGGGGTGTTTAACTTCGAAGGCGGTTGCTACGCGAAGACCATTCGCCTGTCTGAAGAGGCCGAGCCGGATATCTTCCACGCGATCCGCCGCGACGCGCTGCTGGAAAACGTCACCGTGCGTGCCGACGGCTCTATCGACTTCGACGATGCGTCAAAAACCGAAAACACCCGCGTCTCTTACCCGATCTACCACATCGACAACATCGTGAAGCCGGTGTCAAAAGCGGGCCATGCCACGAAGGTGATTTTCCTGACGGCGGATGCGTTCGGCGTGCTGCCACCGGTTTCCCGCCTGACCGCCAGCCAGACGCAGTACCACTTCCTCTCTGGCTTTACCGCCAAGCTGGCGGGTACCGAGCGTGGCGTCACGGAGCCAACCCCAACCTTCTCCGCCTGCTTCGGTGCAGCCTTCCTGTCGCTTCACCCGACGCAGTACGCTGAGGTGCTGGTGAAACGCATGCAGGCATCCGGCGCGCAGGCCTACCTGGTGAATACCGGCTGGAACGGCACCGGCAAACGTATCTCTATCAAAGATACCCGCGCCATTATCGACGCCATTCTGGATGGTTCTCTGGATAACGCCGAAACCTTCACGCTGCCGATGTTCGATCTGGCCATTCCGACGGAACTGCCGGGTGTGGACACGCGTATCCTCGACCCGCGCAATACCTACGGATCGCCGGAACAGTGGCGCGAGAAGGCGGAATCGCTGGCGAAACTGTTTATCGAGAACTTCGAGAAGTACACCGATACCCCGGCGGGCGCTGCGCTGGTGAGCGCGGGTCCGAAGCTGTAGGTAAAAGCAAAAAGGCAACGAAAGTTGCCTTTTTTAATGTTTTCTCCCTCTCCCCGTGGGAGAGGGCCGGGGTGAGGGCATCAGACCGCACTATCCCTCTTTCACCTGCCCCCGCGTCACCGGAACCGGCAACCAGGCGCGAATGCTCAACCCGCCCCGCTCGCTGGTACCAATCTCCAGCAATCCGTTATGGTTATCCACAATACGCTGCACAATCGCCAGGCCTAAGCCCGTACCGCTGGTGCTGCGCGCGCTATCGCCGCGCACAAATGGCTGGAACAGATGCTTACGCTGCTCGGGCTTAATGCCCGGGCCGTCGTCTTCCACCTGGAACCAGGCGCGGTTGAGTTCAGACCCGCTGCTAACCTTAATCCAGCCGTTACCGTAGCGCGCCGCGTTAACCACCATATTGGCCACCGCACGCTTAATGGAAAGCGGGTGCATACGAACCTGAATTTCACCGTCCTGAAGGTCAGTATCAATTTCACGCTCATAACCACTTTCTGCGGCCACCACTTCGCCCAGCACCGCGTTCAGATCGGCCATTTCCATCGGCATCTCCTGACCGGTGCGCAGGTAGTCGATGAACTGCTCGATGATGGCGTTACACTCTTCGATGTCCTTGTTAATAGACTCGGCGAGATAACCGTCCTCTTCACCCATCATCTCCGTCGCCAGACGAATACGCGTTAGCGGGGTGCGCAGGTCATGACTGACGCCGGCCATCAGCAGCGTACGGTCATCCGCCAGCTGCTTAACGCCTGCCGCCATGTGGTTAAACGCGCGCGTTACTGAGCGCACTTCAGAGGCACCATATTCACGCAGTGGAGGAGGAATAATGCCTTTACCGACCTGCAGCGCCGCGTGCTCCAGGTCGACCAGCGGTCGGTTCTGGATACGGATAAACAGCCACGCGCCGCCTATCGCCAGCAGCATAATGGCAAGGGTGTAGCGGAACAGCGGCGAGAAATCGCCCTGATGGATTTCAGTCAGCGGAACGCGTACCCAGATGTTGGGTGACAGCCAGGTTTTCAGCCAGACGACGGGCGAGCTTTTGTTGACCTCAACGCGCACTTCCGTCGGGCCACCCAGCTGTTGCGCCATCTGCTGGCTGAGGAATTCATAGTGCTGCGCCCAGCGCAGGCCAGCATCTTCCGCCGCTTCATTGGAGTAAAGCGAAATGCCCAGTTCACGGTAGATTTCACGGCGAAATGCCGGGGGAACAACCAGCTGCGTGCCGTCCTCCAGCTGCAGCTTATCGGTCATCAGCATACGCACTTCGTAGGCCAGGACCTTATTAAACTGCTGGAGGCTCGGCAGAATCGCAAAGTTCAACACCACCAGGTAGGTCGTCACCAGGCTGACGAACAGCAGGGTGACGATCAGTAAGAGGGTGCGGGCAAACGAGCTTCGCGGCGAGAAGCGCATTCGCCTCATGCTTTAGAGCCGTCCGGAACGAACACGTAGCCCAGACCCCATACGGTCTGAATATAACGAGGATGCGCCGGATCTTCTTCCACCATGCGGCGCAGGCGGGAGATCTGCACGTCGATGGAGCGTTCCATTGCGGAGTATTCGCGACCGCGCGCCAGGTTCATCAGCTTGTCGCGTGAAAGCGGCTCGCGCGGATGGCTGACCAGCGCTTTCAGTACGGCAAACTCGCCGCTGGTGAGCGGCATTGGCTCATCTTCACGGAACATCTCGCGCGTGCCGAGGTTCAGCTTGAACTTGCCGAAGGCAATGACGGCTTCTTCCTGGGACGGCGCGCCCGGCAGTTCATTCGCCTGACGGCGCAGCACGGCACGAATACGCGCCAGCAGCTCGCGCGGGTTAAACGGTTTTGGAATGTAGTCGTCGGCGCCGATTTCGAGGCCTACGATACGGTCAACTTCTTCGCCCTTCGCCGTCACCATGATGATCGGCATCGGGTTGCTCTGGCTGCGCAGACGGCGGCAGATAGAAAGCCCGTCTTCACCCGGCAGCATCAGGTCGAGAACCATCAGATGGAAAGATTCGCGGGTCAGCAGACGGTCCATCTGCTCAGCGTTCGCGACGCTACGAACCTGGAAGCCCTGCTCGGTCAGATAACGCTCAAGCAGCGCGCGCAGGCGCATGTCGTCATCCACGACCAGAATTTTGTAGTTTTCTTGCATTGTGTGTACTCCCAAAGGTTCGGATAGTCTTTGTAACAGCGTATTCTAAAAAAGTGCACGTATTCGACCAGTTAATTCTGGTATAAATTCTAGTCGAAATTGTTACAAAGCATATTTAACAGCAGCTTATCTGTTCATTTCATCACATAAATCATTATTAATCCTGTCTGTTACACTGTGTGGTACGTATTGTGCGCAAAACAGAGAACCGGCAGCAAAGGCAGCACCATGAAAACGCCCCTGATCACCCGCGAAGGGTACGAAAAGCTCAAAAAAGAGATGGATTACCTGTGGCGCGAAGAGCGTCCTGAAGTAACCAAAAAGGTGACCTGGGCGGCAAGCCTGGGCGATCGCAGCGAAAATGCTGATTATCAGTACAACAAGAAGCGGCTGCGCGAAATTGACCGCCGGGTACGCTATCTGACGAAGTGTCTCGAAAATCTTAAAATTGTCGATTACTCCCCGCAGCAGGAGGGCAAAGTGTTCTTCGGCGCGTGGGTGGAGATTGAAAACGACGATGGTGACACCCTGCGTTTTCGCATCGTCGGTTACGATGAAATTTTTGGTCGTAAAGATTACATCTCCATCGACTCCCCGATGGCCCGCGCGCTGCTGAAAAAGGAAGTGGGCGATTTAGCCGTCGTTCAGACCCCAGCCGGTGAAGCCAGCTGGTACGTCAATGAGATCGTCTACGTAAAATAGTCCGAGAGCGCCCTCCCCGGCTGGCATTTTGCCGTGTCAGCCCGTATAACTATCCCCTGATTTTTGACCCACAAGATGATAAAGCCATGATGAAAGATTCGCTCTGCCGCATTATTGCGGGTGAACTTCAGGCCAGAGCCGAACAGGTAGAAGCTGCCGTTCGCCTGCTTGATGAAGGGAACACCGTGCCGTTTATTGCACGTTATCGTAAGGAAGTCACAGGCGGTCTGGATGACACGCAGCTGCGTAACCTGGAGACCCGCCTGGGCTATCTACGCGAGCTGGAAGAACGTCGTCAGGCGATCCTCAAATCCATCGGCGAACAGGGCAAGCTGACCAGCGAGCTGGAAAGCGCCATTAACGGCACCCTGAGCAAAACCGAACTCGAAGATCTCTATCTGCCGTATAAACCGAAGCGCCGTACCCGCGGGCAGATTGCGATTGAGGCGGGCCTTGAGCCGCTGGCAGAGCTGCTGTGGAATGAGCCATCTCACGACCCGGAAACCGAAGCGGCGAAATTCGTCGACGCCGACAAAGGTGTCGCTGACACCAAGGCCGCTCTGGACGGCGCGCGCTACATCCTGATGGAGCGCTTCGCGGAAGACGCCGCCCTGCTGGCCAAAGTGCGTGATTATCTGTGGAAGAACGCCCACATCGTCTCTACCGTCGTCGCGGGCAAAGAGGAAGAAGGCGCGAAGTTCCGCGACTACTTCGATCACCACGAACCGATTTCGACCACCCCGTCTCACCGCGCGCTGGCGATGTTCCGCGGCCGCAACGAAGGCGTGCTCCAGCTCTCCCTGAACGCCGACCCGCAGTTTGACGAGCCGCCGAAAGAGAGCCACTGCGAGCAGATTATCATCGACCATCTCGGCCTGCGCCTGAACAACGCCCCGGCGGACAGCTGGCGCAAAGGCGTGGTGAGCTGGACCTGGCGCATCAAGGTGCTGATGCACCTGGAAACCGAGCTGATGGGCACCGTGCGCGAACGCGCGGAAGACGAAGCGATCAACGTCTTCGCCCGTAACCTGCATGACCTGCTGATGGCCGCTCCTGCGGGCCTGCGCGCCACCATGGGGCTCGATCCGGGCCTGCGTACCGGCGTGAAGGTGGCGGTCGTTGACGGCACCGGCAAGCTGGTCGCCACCGATACCATATACCCGCACACCGGCCAGGCAGCGAAAGCCGCCGTCGTGGTGGCGGCGCTGTGCGAGAAGTACAACGTGGAGCTGGTTGCCATCGGTAACGGCACCGCATCACGCGAAACCGAGCGTTTCTACCTCGACGTGCAGAAGCAGTTCCCGAAAGTGACGGCACAGAAAGTGATCGTCAGCGAAGCGGGCGCATCGGTCTATTCCGCCTCTGAGCTGGCGGCGCAGGAATTCCCTGACCTGGACGTTTCCCTGCGCGGCGCGGTCTCCATCGCCCGTCGTCTGCAGGATCCGCTGGCGGAGCTGGTGAAGATCGATCCGAAATCCATCGGCGTGGGCCAGTATCAGCACGACGTGAGCCAGACGCAGCTGGCGCGCAAGCTGGACGCGGTCGTGGAAGACTGCGTAAACGCCGTCGGCGTGGACCTGAACACCGCTTCCGTTCCTCTGCTGACCCGCGTGGCGGGCTTAACCCGCATGATGGCACAGAACATCGTGGCCTGGCGCGATGAGAACGGCCAGTTCCAGAACCGTCAGCAGCTGCTTAAAGTGAGCCGCCTGGGGCCGAAAGCGTTTGAGCAGTGTGCGGGCTTCCTGCGTATCAACCACGGCGATAACCCGCTGGATGCCTCTACCGTTCACCCGGAAGCGTACCCTGTTGTTGAGCGCATCCTGGCCGCCACCCAGCAGGCGCTGAAGGATCTCATGGGCGACAGCAGCGCTCTGCGTAACCTGAAAGCCGTTGATTTCACCGACGAAAAATTTGGTGTACCAACCGTTACCGACATTATCAAAGAGCTGGAAAAACCGGGCCGCGATCCGCGTCCTGAATTCAAAACGGCGACCTTTGCTGACGGCATCGAGACCATGAACGATCTCCTGCCGGGCATGGTGCTGGAAGGCGCGGTGACCAACGTCACCAACTTCGGCGCGTTTGTGGATATCGGCGTGCACCAGGACGGTCTGGTGCATATCTCTTCCCTTGCCGACAAGTTCGTTGAAGACCCGCACACCGTGGTCAAAGCGGGCGACATCGTGAAGGTGAAAGTGCTGGAGGTGGATCTGCAGCGCAAGCGTATCGCCCTGACCATGCGTCTGGATGAGCAGCCGGGCGATACCAGCGCGCGCCGTGGCGGCAACGGCGGAGGCCGCGAGCAGCAGCGTCCGGCCACGAAAGCCACAAAACCGCGCGGGCGTGACGCGCAGCCTGCGGGCAACAGCGCGATGATGGACGCGCTGGCGGCGGCGATGGGTAAGAAACGCTAAGGTAACCCCCCCCTCACCCTAACCCTCTCCCCAAAAGGGAGAGGGCCGGGATGAGGGGAATAAAATTCTCTCGAAATATATGAAACCGATTGCACCCCCATATTTAAACCGCTATTTATCACTCCATTAACAAATACGCTTTTTATTCCTTCCCGGGTAATTCTGCAAATATTGAGCAAGGTCAATCAGACCGCAAATTAATACGATTAACAACATCCCGTCACATTTTTATTATTGCTGATAAAAACTATTCTCATTATCATCGCAGTGTAGATTATTTAACCTCTCGTGGAATCAGGCATTATGCAATTCACTCCAGACAGTGCATGGAAAATTACCGGTTTTACCCGCGAAATTAGCCCGGCCTATCGGCAGAAGCTGCTGTCACTTGGCATGCTGCCCGGCTCATCATTCCAGGTCGTGCGTGTGGCGCCGTTGGGCGATCCTGTTCATATCGAAACCCGGCGCGTAAATCTGGTTCTGCGCAAAAAAGACCTCGCATTAATTGAAGTTGAATCTTTATCCCGTTAACAAGCCAGCGGTTTCGGTGGGTCTAATACAATGAAAAAATTAACTATTGGCTTAATTGGCAATCCTAATTCCGGCAAGACAACCTTATTTAATCAGTTAACCGGCGCGCGCCAGCGCGTGGGAAATTGGGCAGGCGTAACGGTTGAACGTAAAGAAGGCCAGTTCGCGACAACGGACAATCAGGTCACCCTGGTTGACCTTCCCGGCACCTACTCCTTAACCACGATTTCATCCCAGACTTCGCTCGATGAGCAAATTGCCTGCCACTACATTCTTGGCGGCGACGCGGATCTGCTGATCAACGTGGTCGACGCTTCGAACCTCGAGCGAAACCTTTACCTGACGCTACAGCTGCTGGAGCTGGGGATCCCCTGCATCGTGGCGCTCAACATGCTCGACATTGCGGAAAAACAAAAGCTGCGCATCGACGTCGATGCGCTCTCCGCGCGCCTGGGCTGTCCGGTGGTTCCGCTGGTCTCGACCCGCGCTCGCGGTATCGACGCCCTTAAGCTGGCGATTGACCGCCACGCGGGAAACCGCGACGTTGAGCTGGTGCATTACGCCCAGCCGCTGCTGCGCGAAGCCGAACGGCTGGCGCAGGAGATGGACAGCAGCATGCCTGCAAAACAGCGGCTGTGGCTCGGCCTGCAGATGCTGGAAGGGGATATCTACAGCCGCGCCTATGCCGGACATGCGGCGGATAAGCTGGACGTGGCCCTCGCCCGTCTCAGCGACGAGCTGGACGATCCGGCGCTGCACATCGCCGATGCGCGTTATCAGGCCATTGCGTCAATTTGCGACGTGGTCAGCAACGCCCTTACCGCAGAGCCCAGCCGCTTCACGGCGGCGGTGGATAAGATTGTGCTCAACCGCTTCCTCGGTTTGCCCATCTTCCTGCTGGTGATGTACGTGATGTTCCTGCTCGCGATTAACATCGGTGGCGCGCTGCAGCCGATTTTTGACGCCGGTTCTGTCGCGGTCTTCGTACACGGTATTCAGTGGGTAGGTTACACCCTGCACTTCCCGGAATGGCTGACCATCTTCCTTGCCCAGGGGATTGGCGGCGGTATCAACACCGTGCTGCCGCTGGTACCGCAGATCGGCATGATGTATCTGTTCCTCTCGTTCCTCGAAGATTCCGGCTACATGGCGCGCGCCGCCTTCGTGATGGACCGCCTGATGCAGGCGCTGGGGCTGCCGGGCAAATCGTTCGTTCCGCTGATCGTCGGCTTCGGCTGTAACGTGCCGTCGGTAATGGGCGCGCGCACCCTGGATGCACCGCGTGAACGACTGATGACCATTATGATGGCGCCGTTTATGTCCTGCGGCGCGCGTCTGGCAATCTTTGCCGTCTTCGCGGCAGCCTTCTTTGGCCAGCAGGGCGCGCTGGCGGTCTTCTCGCTGTACGTGCTGGGCATCGTGATGGCAATCCTGACCGGCTTAATGCTCAAGCACACCATCATGCGCGGTGAAGCGTCACCGTTTGTAATGGAGCTTCCGGTCTATCACGTTCCGCATCTGAAAAGCCTGGCGATCCAGACCTGGCAGCGCCTGAAAGGCTTTGTGCTGCGCGCCGGTAAGGTGATTGTTATTGTCAGTATTTTCCTGAGCGCGCTGAACAGCTTCACCCTCACCGGTCAGGCGGCAGATAACATCAACGACTCTGCCCTCGCCTCCGTCAGCCGCGTCATCACGCCGGTCTTCAAACCGATTGGCGTACAGGAGGATAACTGGCAGGCGACCGTGGGCCTGTTCACCGGTGCGATGGCGAAAGAGGTGGTCGTCGGGACCCTGAACACGCTCTACACCGCAGAGAACATTCAGGAGCAGGAATTTAACCCGGCGGAGTTTCACCTCGGTGACGAACTGCTGGGTGCCGTAGAGGAGACCTGGCAGAGCCTGAAAGAGACCTTCAGCCTGAGCGTGCTGGCTAACCCGATTGAGGCCAGTAAAGGCGACGGCGAAATGGCGACCGGTGCCATGGGCGTGATGGGCGAGAAGTTTGGCAGCGCGTCCGCAGCCTACAGCTACCTGATCTTCGTTCTGCTCTATATTCCGTGCATCTCGGTGATGGGGGCGATTGCCCGTGAGTCCAGCCGCGGCTGGATGGGCTTCTCCATTCTGTGGGGGCTGAATATCGCCTACTCGCTGGCGACGCTGTTTTACCAGACCGTTAACTTCAGCCAGCATCCGCGCTACAGCCTGGTCAGCATCCTGGCAGTCATCCTGTTTAACGTGATTGTGATTGGCCTGCTGCGCCGGGCGCGAAGCCGCGTTGATATCAACCTGCTGGCGACGCGTAAAACCCCGGCCACCTGCTGCAACAGCCCGGCTGGCGACTGTCACTAAGGGGAAAAACAGATGGCATCGTTGATTCAGGTTCGTGACTTACTGGCATTGCAGGGACGCATGGAGGCAAAACAGCTCAGCCTTAGCCTGCATACGCCGCAGCCGATGATCGATGCCATGCTGGAGCGCCTGGAAGCCATGGGTAAAGCCGTGCGGATTCAGGAAGAAGCGGAGGGTTGCCTCTCCGGCAGTTGTAAAAGCTGTCCGGAAGGAAAGGCCTGTCTCAGGGAGTGGTGGGCACTGCGCTAATAAAGCCGGGCATTGCTGCCCGGTTTTATCGTATTACTTATAGACGTCCGCAGTAGCGCGTACGTTTTTGGTCTGTTTTTCTGCGCTGGTGACGACGAAGTATGTCCCGCCCAGCTCATCCGCTTTCTTCGACAGCTCTTTTCTTGCATCCATCGGCGCGGTGGTGTCAGACGTAGAAATCTCACCAATTTTCGTCAAATTCATCCCGGCAACTTTATCTTTTTCCAGCTCTTTTGCCGCAAAAACGCCAAATGACAGTGACCCAATAACCAGAGAAGTGACAATACCTGTAACAAGTTTCATAGCCTGACTCTCCATAGGATTGTTGTTTTGATCATCGTAGGCAGAACAACCGCAACGACATCTGGAGTATGGTTGCGGTGTGTAACTTTTTCCAGGCTGGATAGAAAATAATCAGTCTAAACGTTGACTTAACGCAACCAACGCTGAACAAAATTCCGTCGGATGAGAGATAAACGGCGCATGCGCGGCTTTTGCTATGACCTGTGATTCGCTGTCCGGCCAGAGGGAATCCAGAAGTGGGACCACTTTGCGCGACACCAGCCCGTCGAGATAGCCATAGATGCGCAGGTGCGGCATGCTCAGCCCGGCCAGCGGCTCGCGCAGATCGGCCGTTTTCAGGATCTCCAGACCGCCGTTAAGCACCTCAACGTCCGGCATCGGCAGGGAGAGCACCACCTGCTTTAACGCTCTGGCATCCTGACGCGCGGTTTCGGTACCCATTGTCTGCAAGGCGAGGAATCGCTCGACGGTCCGCTGGAAATCGTCGCTCAGCTGCTGCTGGAAGCCCGCCAGAACGTCAGGTTTGATGCCGGGCCACGCCTCTTGCGCGCTAAAGCATGGCGACGAGGCCACGGTGACCAGCGCCCTAACGCGCTCGGGCCAGGAGAGCGCAATCTGGCTTGCCACCAGCCCGCCCAGACTCCAGCCCAGCCAGATGGCATTTTGCGGCGCGGCGTCTATAACGTGCTGCGCCATTTCATCAAGCGACATCGCGCCAAAGCCACGGCTGCGACCATAGCCCGGCAGATCAACCAGATGTAACGTAAATTGCGAGGCAAGTTCCTCGCTTATGCAATGCCACACTTCCGCATTCAGGCCCCATCCGTGCAGCAGCACAAGATGGCAATTTCCTGTCCCTACGGTCTGCCACCACAGCGTCTTCATCAGTTACTGTTCTCTTTTTTCACATGGAGGTTGCACATGCTAACAGTGCCTGGCTTGTGCTGGCTATGCAAAATGCCGCTTGCCCTCAGCGCGTGGGGCGTCTGTTCCGTCTGTACGCGTTCGCTGGAAAGGCGTATCACAACCTGCCCGCAATGTGGTTTACCGGCGGCGAACCGCGATTTGCCCTGCGGCCGCTGCCTGAAAAAATCCCCGCCGTGGAGCGCGCTGGTGGCCGTGGATGATTATGTTCCACCGCTGAGCGGGCTTATTCACGCCCTGAAGTTTTCCGGCCAGAGTTCGCTGGCGCAGCCCCTTGCCCGCCTGCTTTTGCTGGCCGTTTTACAGGCGCGACGAACCCGCGCTTTGCCGAAAATCGACATGGTGGTGAATGTCCCCTTATACCGACGCCGACACTGGCGGCGAGGCTATAATCAAAGCGACCTGCTCTGCCGCCCGCTCGCCCGGTGGCTGGGCTGTCGCTACGATGCCAGCGCGCTTACCCGCGTTCATGCCACCGCCATCCAGCATCAGCTCAACGCCCGGCTTCGCAAAAGGAACCTGAAAAACGCCTTTCGCCTTGAATTGCCGGTCCACGGCCTCCATATCGCCATCGTGGATGACGTCGTCACCACAGGCAGTACCGTTGCTGAACTTTCCCGACTGCTTTTGCAAAGCGGCGCCGCGTCGGTTCAGGTATGGTGTCTGTGCCGTACCTTGTAGCCCTTCTTCAATGGGCGTATGATTATACCCAGGTAATTTAGTCAACTATTAGGCCAAAGCTATGATCCGTATTTCCGATTCTGCACAAGCGCACTTTGCCAAACTGCTGGCAAATCAGGAAGAAGGGACGCAGATCCGCGTGTTTGTGATCAATCCAGGCACTCCGAATGCAGAATGTGGTGTCTCTTATTGTCCTCCGGACGCTGTGGAAGCAACTGACACTGCCCTTAAATTTGAACAGCTCACCGCTTACGTCGATGAACTGAGCGCGCCGTATCTTGAAGATGCGGAAATCGACTTTGTCACCGACCAGCTGGGTTCTCAGCTGACCCTGAAAGCGCCAAACGCCAAAATGCGTAAAGTCTCTGACGATGCGCCACTGATGGAGCGCGTTGAGTATCTGCTGCAGTCCCAGATCAACCCACAACTGGCCGGCCACGGCGGTCGCGTTTCCCTGATGGAAATCACGGAAGACGGCCTGGCGATCCTGCAGTTTGGCGGCGGCTGTAACGGTTGCTCCATGGTCGACGTGACCCTGAAAGAAGGGATCGAGAAGCAGCTGCTGAACGAATTCCCGGAACTGAAAGGCGTGCGCGACCTGACAGAGCACCAGCGCGGCGAGCACTCTTACTACTAATTCAGTACCCGTCTGTATTGCCCGGTAGCGCTGCGCTTACCGGGCCTGACTCCCTTGCCTTCCCCCTCTATATGTTGACCTGCGTCTCATAATTCAAATTTTGCCTCACCGGGTGATTCTCAACCACGATATGTTACCCGTATCATTCTCGTGGGCACTCAACACCCTTATAACAGCCGACTAAACTTAACTGTTTCGCAGGCATCAGTATGAGTGCCGTTAACCACTCTGTTCCCAGTTGGGACAACCGGAATTTGTCGTTGAAACAATGACGTTACCCATAACAATTCAAAGGCCAGGTAAATCATGCCATTAGTCATCGTTGCTATCGGTGTTGTGTTATTACTGCTCTTGATGATCCGCTTCAAAATGAACGGATTTATCGCTCTGGTTCTGGTGGCACTTGCAGTCGGTCTGATGCAGGGGATGCCGCTGGTTAAAGTTATCAGCTCTATCAAAGCCGGTGTCGGCGGCACGCTCGGCAGCCTGGCACTGATCATGGGCTTCGGCGCCATGCTCGGTAAAATGCTGGCGGACTGCGGGGGCGCGCAGCGTATTGCCACCACGCTTATCGAAAAGTTTGGCAAGAAGAACATCCAGTGGGCGGTGGTGTTAACCGGTTTTACCGTCGGTTTCGCGCTGTTCTATGAAGTGGGCTTCGTGCTGATGCTGCCGCTGGTGTTCACCATCGCCGCCGCGGCCAACATCCCGCTGCTGTTCGTGGGTGTGCCAATGGCTGCTGCGCTGTCCGTGACCCACGGCTTCCTGCCGCCGCACCCGGGTCCAACCGCCATCGCCACCATCTTCCACGCCGATATGGGTAAAACCCTGCTGTTCGGTACGATTCTGGCGATCCCGACCGTAATTCTGGCAGGCCCGGTATATGCCCGTTTTCTGAAAGGCATTGATAAGCCTATTCCGGAAGGTCTGTACAGCGCCAAAACCTTCACTGAAGAAGAGATGCCAGGCTTTGGCGTCAGCGTCTGGACCTCGCTGGTACCGGTGATCCTGATGGCAATGCGCGCCGTGGCGGAGATGATCCTGCCGAAAGGCCACGCTTTCCTGGCCGTTGCCGAGTTCCTCGGCGACCCGGTGATGGCAACGCTGATTGCGGTATTGATTGCGATGTTCACCTTCGGCCTGAACCGTGGCCGCTCCATGGATCAGATCAACGACACGCTGACCTCGTCCATCAAAATCATTGCCATGATGCTGCTGATTATCGGCGGTGGCGGTGCGTTCAAGCAGGTGCTGGTCGACAGCGGCGTGGACAAATACATCGCTTCCATGATGCATGAAACCAATATCTCTCCAATCCTGATGGCGTGGTCTATTGCTGCCGTGCTGCGTATCGCGCTGGGTTCTGCAACCGTTGCGGCGATTACAGCGGGCGGTATCGTTGCGCCACTGATTGCCACCACGGGCGTCAGCCCTGAGCTGATGGTTATTGCGGTAGGCTCCGGCAGCGTGATTTTCTCTCACGTGAACGATCCGGGCTTCTGGCTGTTCAAGGAGTACTTCAACCTGACCATCGGTGAGACCATCAAGTCCTGGTCAATGCTGGAAACCATTATTTCGGTCTGCGGCCTGGTAGGGTGTCTGCTGTTGAATATGGCTCTCTGACTCTCCTGCTCGATCGGTTCCCTCTCCCCTTTGGGGAGAGGGCTAGGGTGAGGGGCAAATTACGACTTCTTACCCACCGCCTTTCTGCGCTTATCCAAATCCTTAATCAGCCTGTTCACCCGGTCATCGGCAAACATCGTCTCAAGCGTTGTGGACAGCTTGCGGCGCCAGTTCTTGTACTGATAGCTGGTGCCCGGAACGTTCACCGGCTCCGCCATATCAATCCAGTCTTCCGGCTGCAGGCCGAGCAAAGCGCTGTTGCTGTCGGCAATATAGCGCTGCAGGCCACGGTTGAGCGTTGAGGTCATTGCCATCAGCGACGCCTTATGTCCGGCACGCTTCGGCAGACAGCCATGCTTGTGCAGCGCGTCCAGCAGCCCCTGCTTCGCCAGCTCGCGGTCCTGATACAGTCCGCGCAGAACCTCTTCATCTGGATAGAGGCCCAGCGTTTTGCCGAGGGTCAGATCGCCGCTTTCCCAGTAGCCTCTGAGCGTAGGAAGATCATGCGTCGTCGCGACTGCCATTGACTGTTCAGGGTACGCTTTCGGCGCGCGGAAGGTTTTCTCATGGTCGTTTTCAAAATAGAGCACTTTGTAGGAATAAACCCCGCTGTCGCGGAGCTTGCTGACAATTTCCACCGGCACGGTACCGAGATCTTCACCGATCACCATGCACTGATGACGTTTACTCTCCAGGGCCAGGATCGACAGCAGATCGTCCACCGGATACTGCACGTACGCCCCGTGATCGGCCGTTTCACCGTACGGGATCCACCACAGGCGCAGCACGGACATCACGTGGTCGATGCGCAGCGCCCCGCAGTTCTGCATGTTCGCGCGCAGCAGGTCGATATACGGCTCGTAGGCGCGCGCCGCCATCACGTGCGGATCCATCGGCGGCAGGCCCCAGTTCTGACCGAGCGGGCCGAGGATATCCGGCGGCGCGCCGACGGATGCTTTCAGGCAGTAAAGCTCACGGTCACACCAGGTT
This sequence comes from Enterobacter cloacae complex sp. P42RS, assembly GCF_014930595.1. Classification (NCBI taxonomy): domain Bacteria; kingdom Pseudomonadati; phylum Pseudomonadota; class Gammaproteobacteria; order Enterobacterales; family Enterobacteriaceae; genus Enterobacter; species Enterobacter cloacae complex sp. P42RS. The sequence goes on along the minus strand of NZ_JADBRK010000022.1, from coordinate 6,961 downwards.
TCCGCGCCGCCTTCCGCCACGCCCACGGCCAGATCGCGATACAGGCCGATCGGCATTTTATAGCCCTGGCTCACCTGCCAGCAGGCGGCAAACTGGCTATACGCCAGCCACTGCAGCCACAGGTAGAAGTCCACCTCGTCGGCATGATTTTTACAGAAGGCTTTGACTTCAGGGGTATCCACGGTCTGATACGCTTCCGGCCAGACCGGCCAGCCCCAGCGCATTTCGTCCTCTTTCACCTGATACGCGTGCAGCGCATCAAATGCCGCCTGCCAGTAGAGGCTTTCACCTTCCTGCATCACGAACTGGCGGAAGGCCGCCATCTGCTCGTCGTCGCGCTTCGCAAAGCCTTTCCACGCCAGGCGCAGAGCCGCCATTTTCAGCGCGGTCACGGAGGCATAATCTACCCAGTCCGCATCGCGGGCCTGCTTCAGCAGCTGCTGGGTGGTCTCAAGCTTCCACCACGCCTGCGCCTCTTTGCTGTTTTTGAAATCGTCTAACGCGTTAACGTCGATGTAAATCACGTTCAGCCAGCGTCGGGAAGACGGGCTGTACGGGCTCGCGCTTTCCGGGTTGGCCGGATAGAGCGCGTGGATCGGGTTGAGGCCGATAAACGCGCCGCCGCGCTCACCAACAGATGCCAGCATCTTTTTCAGATCGCCAAAATCGCCGATGCCCCAGTTGCTGTCGGAACGCAGCGTATAGAGCTGCACGCAGGCGCCCCACAGCTTTTTGCCTTCGAGCAGCGCCTGCGGCTCATAGCAGCGTTTTGGCGCGACGATCACCCGGCAGTGAAAACGCTGTTCGTCCTGGGTGAGCGTCAGGCTGTGGTAGCCCTCCGGCAGCTTTGCCGGAAGGTTTAACGTTTTGCCGCCGGTGGCGTGGCCTTTGTGCTGATGCCCCTCTTCGGTGGTGAGCAGCCAGCTAAACTCGCCACGTCCCTCCACCGCCAGCGGCATCTTTTTGCCTGCGGTAAAGACCTTCACGTTTGGCACCGGAGCAGCCGACGCGTTCGCGTCGGTTTTGTGCATGGCATCCAGCAAACGTCTTTTGGTGTCCGCACCAATAGACTGCGGTTTGCCGTGCGCATTGATGTAACTGAGGCTAATTCCCGCCGCCTGCGCGGCACTGTCCAGACGTTTACTCTCCATCGCGCTTCCTTAGCGTTTTGCCTGCCAGATACGGGCCTGATAATCACGGATTGAGCGGTCAGAGCTGAACATGCCGCAGCGCGCGGTGTTCAGAATGCACGCCCGGGTCCACGCCTCCTGGTCGAGGTACAGCACGTCGACCTGTTTCTGCGCTTCAACGTAGGCCGTGAAGTCCGCCATCACCAGGTACGGGTCGCCACCGTGTTTGTCCATGCTGTGCAGCATCTGGTCAAACGCGTGCTTGTCGCCATCGCTGTATTTGCCGCTTTCCAGCTCCTTCAGCACCGCATCCAGCACTTTGTCTTTTTTACGCCATTTCACCGGGTCGTAGCCTTTGGCCTTGATGGCTTTCACTTCTTCAACAGTATGGCCGAAGATAAAGATGTTCTCTTCACCGACCTTCTCGGCGATTTCGACGTTCGCACCGTCCAGCGTGCCGACGGTCAGCGCGCCGTTGAGCGCCAGCTTCATGTTGCCGGTACCGGACGCTTCTTTCCCTGCGGTCGAGATCTGCTCGGAGATATCCGCCGCCGGGATCAGCATTTCCGCCGCCGAGACGCAGTAATCCGGCAGGAACACGACCTTCAGCTTGTCGCCCACTTTCGGATCGCTGTTGATCGCCGCCGCCACTTTATTGATGGCGAGGATAATGTTTTTCGCCAGGTAGTAGCCCGGCGCCGCCTTCGCACCGAACAGGAACACGCGCGGCACGCGGTCGGCCTGCGGGTTCTCGCGGATCTCTTTGTACAGCGCCAGAATATGCAGCAGGTTCAGGTGCTGACGCTTGTACTCGTGCAGGCGTTTGATCTGAATATCGAAAATCGCGTTCGGGTTGATCTCAATCCCGGTACGCATTTTCACAAACTCCGCCAGGCGAACCTTGTTCTCCAGCTTGATCGCGCGGTACTGCTCGCGGAATTTCGCATCGTCGGCGTATTTTTCCAGGTTAATCAACTGGTCCAGATCGTTGGCCCACTCTTTCTTCAGGGTCTTATCCAGCAGGCCGGCCAGCAGCGGATTGCACTGCTTGATCCAGCGACGCGGCGTAATGCCGTTGGTCACGTTGTGGAACTTGGTCGGCCACAGCTGGTGATATTCCGGGAACAGATCTTTCACCACCAGATCGGAGTGCAGCGCCGCCACGCCGTTAACGGCAAAGCCGCTCACCACGCACATGTTCGCCATACGCACCTGTTTGTCGTGCACCACCGCCAGCTTCGCCCAGACGGCTTTGTCGCCCGGCCAGGTTTTCTCCACCAGCGCTTTAAACTGGTCGTTAATCTTGTTGATGATCTGCATGTGGCGCGGCAGCAGCGTTTTCACCAGCTTCTCATCCCAGCACTCCAGCGCTTCCGGCATCAGGGTGTGGTTGGTATAGGCGAAGGTGCGGCTGGTGATGGCCCAGGCGTCGTCCCAGCTCAGCTGATGCTCGTCAATCAGCACGCGCAGCAGTTCCGGGATGGCAATAGTCGGGTGCGTATCGTTAAGCTGAATGACTTCGAAGTCCGGCAGTTGCGCCAGCTTGCGGCCCGCCAGGTGATGGCGACGCAGAATGTCCGCCACGGAGCAGGCGCACTGGAAGTACTGCTGCATCAGGCGCAGCTTTTTACCCGCCAGGTGGTTATCGTTCGGATAGAGGACTTTGGTCAGCTTCTCGGCGTCGATCCCCTGCTGCTCGGCACGCAGGAAATCGCCGTCGTTGAATTTGGTCAGGTTGAACGGATGCGCGTGCTTCGCCTGCCACAGACGCAGCGGCTGCGCCACGCCGTTACGGTAGCCGAGCACCGGCAGGTCCCAGGCTTCGCCGGTAATAATGAACGCCGGTTCCCAGAGCCCCTGCTTCGTCACTTTCCCGCCGATGCCGACCTGCACGTCCAGCTGCGCGTTGTGGCGGAACCACGGGTAGGTATTGCGATGCCAGTCGTCCGGCGCTTCCATCTGGTGGCCGTCGGCAAACGACTGACGGAACAGGCCGTACTGGTAGTTCAGGCCATAGCCAATCGCCGACTGGCCGACCGTTGCCATAGAGTCAAGGAAACAGGCCGCCAGACGCCCCAGTCCGCCGTTGCCCAGCGCCGGGTCGATCTCTTCTTCCAGCAGGTCGGTCAGGTTAAGGTCGTGCTCTTTCAGCACATCACCCACCTCCTTATACCAGCCAAGGTTCAGCAGGTTGTTGCCGGTCAGGCGGCCAATCAGGAATTCCATCGAGATATAGTTAACGTGACGCTGGCCTTTGACGGGCTTCGCCACGGGCTGAGCATCCAGCTGCTCTGCGAGCGCCCCGCTCACCGCCTGCCACCACTGGTGAGGCGTCATCTCGTTTGCAGCATGAAGGCCAAAACGCTGCCACTGACGCGTCAGGGCAGCCTGGAATTGAGCTTTGTTGAAGGTAGGCTGTGACATAAGGGATCGGCATCCTTTAGAAAGAAAACACAAGTTGGCGCTAGTGTGCCTGGCTCATTTCACCTCTTCCTCCTCCCGTGGGGGATTAGACAGGGAGGAGTAGCGGGGATGAGCGTAAAAGTGTGATCGAGGCCACTCTGAGAGCATAGCCGGAGTGTGCCCGGAAGATAAAAAAGTAACCGGGGAGAATGTCAAAGAAATGAAATGCGGTTTTGGATGAAATTAATCCACGCGGAAATGATTGCTTACGGAGAATAATATTTCAGCAATCGGGTCCTGCCTAAGGAGATTATTAATCTCACTCAACTTTACCCGAAGTTTATTAAATTCGACGTCATTATACCTTTCTGAAACCAGTTTCAGCCCAGCCTCATGACATCCATACAAGCCAGCATTGACGCGGCATCAAAGCCTTTTCAAAAAAGTTCCAGTACTGGCCGGAATGTTTTGTGACAGAGTGCAAATTCAGAGCCACAAAAGCCAGACATAACTTGCAATAGTTCTCTTTCTGACCGACCTTATAGCTATTAATTACGAAGCGCAAAAAAAATAAATTCTCTCGTTCCCCACAGTGAAGTGAAACCTATGTTGATTCCGTCAAAATTAAGTCGCCCGGTTCGTCTTGACCATACAGTGGTCCGCGAGCGTCTGCTGGCTAAACTTTCCGGCGCGCATAATTTCCGACTGGCGCTGGTTACGAGCCCTGCAGGTTATGGAAAAACAACGCTCATTTCACAATGGGCCGCAGGTAAGAGCGATCTTGGCTGGTACTCTCTGGACGAGGGCGATAACCAGCAAGAGCGTTTTGCCAGCTATCTGATTGCCGCTATTCAACAGGCAACCAACGGACACTGCGTCGCCAGCGAGGCAATGGTGCAAAAGCGCCAGTACGCCAGCCTGTCCTCCCTTTTCTCTCAGCTGTTTATCGAACTGGCCGAATGGCATCGCCCGCTGTACGTGGTGATTGATGACTATCATCTGATCACGAACCCGGTTATCCATGAGTCGATGCGCTTCTTCCTGCGCCACCAGCCGGAAAACCTGACCCTGGTCGTGCTGTCACGCAACCTGCCGCAGCTCGGTATTGCCAACCTGCGCGTGCGCGATCAGCTTCTGGAAGTGGGCAGCCAGCAGCTGGCCTTTACCCACCAGGAAGCGAAACAGTTCTTTGACTGCCGCCTGACCTCACCCATTGAGGCCTCCGAAAGCAGCCGCCTGTGTGATGATGTCGCAGGCTGGGCCACGGCGCTACAGCTGATTGCCCTTTCTGCCCGGCAAAACAACAGCCCGACGCACCAGTCTGCGCGCCGTCTGGCCGGCATCAACGCCAGCCATCTTTCGGATTACCTGGTGGATGAGGTGCTGAACAGCGTCGATCCGTCCACCCGCAATTTCCTGCTGAAAAGCTCCCTGCTGCGCTCCATGAACGACGCGCTGATTGTGCGCGTAACAGGCTGTGAGAACGGTCAGCTGCAGCTGGAAGAGATTGAACGTCAGGGCCTGTTCCTGACGCGCATGGACGACCCCGGCGAGTGGTTCAGCTATCACCCGCTGTTTGGCAGCTTCCTGCGCCAGCGCTGCCAGTGGGAGCTGGCAACGGAATTGCCGGAAATCCACCGCGCCGCCGCTGAAAGCTGGATGGCGCAAGGCTTCCCGAGCGAGGCCATTCACCACGCGCTTGCCGCCGGTGACGCCAGCATGCTGCGCGATATCCTGCTTAACCACGCGTGGGGGCTGTTTAACCACAGCGAACTGACGCTGCTGGAAGAGTCGTTGAAAGCCTTGCCGTGGGAGAGCCTGCTGGAGAACCCGCGCCTGGTGCTGCTCCAGGCCTGGCTGATGCAGAGCCAGCACCGCTACAGCGAAGTGAATACCCTGCTGGCGCGCGCCGAGCAGGAGATGGAAAGCGAAATGGATATCACCCTGCACGGCGAATTTAACGCCCTGCGGGCGCAGGTCGCGATTAACGACGGCGATGCGGATGAAGCGGAACGGCTGGCGATGGTCGCGCTGGATGAACTGCCGCTGGCGAATTTCTACAGCCGGATTGTGGCTACCTCGGTGCACGGCGAAGTGCTGCACTGCAAGGGCGAACTGACGCGCTCCCTTTCGCTGATGCAGCAAACCGAGCAGATGGCGCGCCGCCATGATGTGTGGCACTACGCCCTGTGGAGCCTGATTCAGCAAAGCGAGATTTTATTCGCACAGGGGTTCCTGCAGGCCGCCTGGGAAAATCAGGAAAAAGCGTTCCAGCTGATTCGTGAACAGCACCTGGAACAGCTGCCGATGCACGAGTTCCTGTTGCGTATTCGCGCTCAACTGCTGTGGGCATGGTCGCGTCTGGATGAAGCAGAAAGCTGCGCCCGTCAGGGTGTGAACGTGCTCTCTGGCTTCCAGCCTCAGCAGCAATTGCAGTGTCTGGCCCTGCTGGTGCAGTGCTCGCTGGCGCGTGGCGATCTGGATAACGCCCGCAATCACCTTAACCGTCTGGAAAACCTGCTCGGCAACGGTCAGTACCACAGCGACTGGGTATCGAACGCCGACAAGGTTCGGGTGATTTACTGGCAGATGACGGGGGACAAAAAATCCGCCGCCAACTGGCTGCGCCAGACGCCTAAACCGGAATTTGCCAATAACCACTTCCTGCAAAGCCAGTGGCGCAACATCGCCCGCGTGCAGATCCTGCTGGGTGACTTTGAGCCTGCCGAAATTGTGCTGGAAGAGTTAAACGAAAACGCCCGCAGCCTGCGTCTGATGAGCGACCTGAACCGCAACCTGCTGCTGCTCAACCAGCTTTACTGGCAGGCGGGCCGCAAAAATGACGCCCAGCGCGTGCTGCTGGAAGCCTTGCAGCTGGCGAACCGCACCGGGTTTATTAGCCACTTCGTGATTGAAGGTGAAGTGATGGCGCAGCAGCTGCGCCAGCTGATTCAGCTCAACACGCTGCCGGAGCTGGATCAGCATCGCGCCCAGCGAATCCTGCGCGAAATTAATCAGCATCATCGCCACAAGTTTGCGCATTTTGACGAGAACTTTGTTGAACGCCTGCTGAACCACCCGGAAGTGCCGGAGCTTATTCGCACCAGCCCGCTCACCCAGCGCGAATGGCAGGTGCTGGGACTGATCTATTCCGGATACAGTAACGAGCAGATTGCCGGTGAGCTGGCGGTGGCGGCAACCACCATCAAAACGCACATTCGCAATCTGTATCAGAAGCTGGGCGTGGCGCACCGTCAGGACGCGGTGCAGCATGCGCAGCAGCTGTTGAAGATGATGGGGTACGGAGTTTAGTTTTGTACGGCCTGATGCCCTCACCCCGGCCCTCTCCCACAGGGCTGAGGAATCCCCAGTAATTTTTTCCTGAAGCGATGAACATTGCTTCAGAGAAATGAATAACTTACAGCGAT
>NZ_JADBRK010000021.1:0-78335 GCF_014930595.1 Enterobacter cloacae complex sp. P42RS | reverse complement strand
TTCAGTCGGTTAGAATACCTGCCTGTCACGCAGGGGGTCGCGGGTTCGAGTCCCGTCCGTTCCGCCACTTATTAAAAGCCCTGAGTTAACGCTCAGGGCTTTTTTCATATCTGACGATTAATTATTGCGAAATCAGCAAAAATCCTCTGCGTTTTACGATCTTTTTCTCTATAACACCGCCAGCGATAATGGTCCTCAGTTAACGAACATAACGATTGAGGAATATTATGACTCTCCCTGCATTTGGTCTGGGCACTTTCCGCCTGAAAGACGACGTAGTTATCGCATCAGTTAAAACCGCTCTTGAACTTGGCTATCGCGCAATTGATACGGCACAGATCTATGAAAACGAAGCTGCCGTTGGACAGGCTCTTGAAGAGAGCGGTGTACCGCGTAATGAACTGTTCATCACCACCAAAATCTGGATCGAAAACCTCAGCAAAGACAAGCTCATTCCAAGCCTGAAAGAGAGCCTGAAGAAACTGCGTACCGACTATGTCGATCTGACGCTGATCCACTGGCCGTCACCGAACGATGCCGTTTCTGTGGAAGAGTTCATGCAGGCGCTGTTGGAAGCGAAAAAGCAGGGCCTGACCCGTGAAATTGGTATTTCCAACTTCACCATCCCGCTGATGGAAAAGGCGATTGCCGCTGTTGGCGCTGAGAATATTGCGACCAACCAGATTGAGCTGTCTCCATACCTGCAAAACCGCAAAGTCGTGGACTGGGCAAAACAGCACGGGATCCACATCACCTCTTACATGACGCTGGCCTACGGTAAGGCTCTGAAAGACGAGGTAATTATCCGTATTGCAGAGAAACATAACGTGACTGCTGCGCAGGTTATTCTGGCATGGGCAATGGGTGAAGGCTATGCCGTGATCCCATCATCAACCAAGCGCGAAAACCTGGCCAGCAACCTGCTAGCGCTGGATCTTCATCTGGATGACGATGATAAAAAAGCGATCGCAGCACTGGAGTGCAACGACCGCCTGGTGAGCCCGGAAGGTTTAGCCCCTGACTGGGATTAATAAGACCCTCCCTCTGTAACCCTCACACAGCTCCTCCGGGAGCTGTTTTTATATGCTCGCTCAGGAAGTCGATAAAGGCGCGTATGCGCGTGCTTACCGCTCTGTCGCTGTAATACACCGCACTGAAAGGCATCTCTACCGGCAAACGTTTATCGGCCATTAGCTCTACCAGTTCACCCCGCGCTATCTCTTTATCAATCATATAGTCTGACAAGCAGGCGATCCCATTCCCTTCCAGGCAAAGCTGCTTCAGCGTTTCGCCGCTGTTAGACGATAACCCGCAGGTAATTTCATGAAGCTGGCCATCATGACAGGCAACAGGCCAGGTGTTCAGCGACACCGGCTCCGTAAAGCCCAGGCACAGATGCTGCTTCAGTTCTTCAACCGTCTCCGGTTTACCATGTTCAGCAATATACTGTGGCGACGCGATAATTTTACGGTAGCTGGCAAACAGCGGGCGGGCCCGCAGGCTGGAATCCGTCAGGGTTCCCGCCCGAATAGCCACATCTACTTTCCGCTCGATGAGGTTAATAAACGTCTCGGACGAGACCAGAGAGAGCGTCATCTCCGGATAGCGTTCACGGAAAGGTTTGATTAACGGCATCAGAAAATGAAGCACTACCGGCGTGGCAGCATCAATGCGCAGCAACCCGCGCGGCGTGCTGCGGGTTTCCATAATCTCCGTCTCCGCTGCGGCCATCTCCTGCAGCACCGACTGCACGCGGCGGAAATAACGTTCCCCTTCTTCCGTCAGACTGAGCTGCCGCGTCGTTCGGTTGAGCAGACTTACCCCAAGCTTCATCTCCAGCTTTTTCACCGAACGGCTAATGGCCGAGTTAGCCTGTCCCAGCTGCTCGGCTGCGCGGCTAAAGCTGCCGCTTTCGACGACGGCGACAAAGATTGTCAGCTCTTCAGACGTTGCTTTCATTGTTGCACCACCTGCAAAATTCTATTGATATTTTGACCATTTTTGTTATTTAAGCACTGGCGCATACTGCCTGTCATCTTAATCCTGATGATACGGAGTATTTTATGCCACTGGCGCTACTTGCCCTGACGATCAGTGCCTTTGCAATTGGCACGACCGAATTTGTTATCGTGGGACTGGTTCCCACCATCGCTAACCAGCTTGCCATCTCGCTGCCCTCAGCCGGGTTGCTGGTGTCCATCTACGCCCTGGGCGTTGCCGTCGGCGCGCCGGTGCTGACGGCCCTGACCGGACGTTTTCCGCGTAAGCAGCTGTTAGTCGCGCTGATGGTGCTGTTTACCGCCGGGAACGTTCTGGCCTGGCAGGCACCGGACTACACCACGCTGGTGATTGCCCGCCTGCTGACCGGTCTGGCACACGGCGTGTTCTTCTCGATTGGTTCCACCATTGCAACCAGCCTGGTCCCCAAAGAGAAAGCGGCTTCAGCGATCGCGATCATGTTCGGTGGGTTGACCGTCGCACTGGTCACAGGCGTACCGTTGGGAACGTTTATCGGACAGCATTTCGGCTGGCGTGAAACGTTCCTGGCCGTCTCCTTGCTGGGCGTTATCGCTCTGGTGACTAGCCTGCTGCTGGTACCATCGAATATTCCAGGCCGGGCGAGCGCCAGCCTGCGCGATCAGCTGAAAGTGCTTACCCATCCGCGTTTGCTTATCATCTATGCGGTTACGGCTCTGGGCTATGGCGGCGTATTCACTGCCTTCACCTTCCTGGCACCGATGATGCAGGACCTGGCGGGCTTCTCCCCGAATGCCGTGAGCTGGATTTTGCTGGGATACGGTATTTCTGTGGCCATTGGCAATATCTGGGGCGGTAAGCTTGCGGATAAGCATGGTGCGGTACCGGCGCTGAAATTTATCTTCGCCGCCCTGGTGGTTCTGCTGATGATTTTCCAGTTCACGGCTTCAATGCAATACGCCGCGCTGGTCACGGTACTGGTGATGGGGATCTTCGCCTTCGGTAATGTGCCAGGGCTTCAGGTTTACGTTGTCCAGAAAGCCGAGCTCTATACGCCGAATGCGGTGGATGTGGCATCCGGTCTGAATATTGCCGCTTTTAATATTGGTATCGCGCTGGGCTCCATTATTGGCGGACAAACCGTCGAACACTTCGGATTAACCCAGACCCCATGGATTGGCGCGGTGATTGTCCTGGTCGCCTTCCTGCTGATTGGCCTGAGTGGACGCCTCGATAAGCCAGCCCGCGTAGCGCTGGGATAACATCAGTAAGTGCTTGCTTACAAAACTGGAAAGCGGTTTCTCAGAAATTGCGTTGAAAGTGTGACCTAAAGTCCCTATAACATTAGAACCAGTCCGTTTTCAGGGCTGGTTCATGTTACAGGGGCTGTTTCCAAAAGTGCGAAAAAATACCTATGCCATGCGTTATGTTGCCGGAATGCCCGCGGAGAGGATCTTACCTCCGGGGTCGTTTGCGAGCATAAGCCAGGCATTACCCGCCGGCACACCGTTAAGCAGCGATGATAAAATCCGGGTTCTGGTCTGGAATATCTTCAAGCAGCAGCGCGCGGAGTGGTTATCGGTACTCAAAAATTTTGGAAAAGATGCCCACCTGGTTCTGCTCCAGGAGGCGCAAACTACCCCTGAACTGGTACGGTTTGCCACCACGAATTACCTTGCCGCCGACCAGGTGCCGGCCTTTGTTCTGCCTCAACATCCCTCAGGCGTGATGACGCTATCAGCAGCGCATCCGGTATATTGTTGTCCATTGCGCGAACGAGAGCCAATTCTGCGTCTGGCGAAATCAGCGCTGGTGACGGTCTATCCGCTGCCGGATACTCGTATGCTGATGGTCGTCAATATCCACGCGGTAAACTTTAGCCTCGGCGTGGATGTGTATAGTAAGCAGTTACTTCCTATTGGCGATCAGATTGCGCATCACAGCGGGCCCATCATCATGGCAGGCGATTTTAATGCCTGGAGCCGTCCGCGCATGAATGCGCTGTATCGCTTTGCGCGCGAAATGTCGCTGCGTGAAGTTCGCTTCAGTGATGACCAACGTAAAAAAGCTTTTGGTCGTCCTCTCGACTTTGTCTTCTATCGCGGTTTGAGCGTGCACGACGCCTCTGTACTGGTGACGCGCGCTTCGGATCACAACCCTCTACTCGTTGAATTCAGTCCCGGCAAACCTGATAAATAATGGTGTGTCAGGTCTGCCGTGGGGCAGGCCGCGCGGGTGCTGCCCTTTTATTTTTAACCAACAAAGGACAGTGCGATGACAACAACACACTCCCATCATGACAACGTAGAAAAACAGTTTGGTTCTCAGGCAAGTGCTTATCTGAGCAGCGCCGTGCATGCTTCAGGTCGCGATCTGGTGCGTCTCGGTGAACGTCTGGCGGCATTCCCGCAGGCGCACGTGCTGGACCTGGGATGTGGGGCAGGGCACGCCAGCTTTACGGCTGCGCAGCAGGTAGCCCACGTTACCGCATATGATTTATCGAGCCAGATGCTGGACGTCGTTGCTGAGGCGGCGAAAGCGAAAGGGCTGAACAATATTGATACGCGGCAGGGCTATGCGGAGTCTTTACCGTTTGATGACGCGTCGTTTGATGTCGCGATCAGCCGGTATTCCGCACACCACTGGCATGACGTCGGCCAGGCATTGCGCGAAGTCAGACGTGTTCTGAAGCCGGGTGGCACCTTCATCATTATGGACGTGATGTCTCCCGGACATCCGGTGCGTAATATCTGGCTGCAGACGGTCGAAGCGCTGCGCGACACCTCGCACGTTCAAAACTACGCCAGCGGGGAGTGGTTATCGTTTATCACTGAAGCCGGGCTGATTGCGCGCTCGTTAATAACAGACCGTTTACCGCTGGAGTTCAGCTCCTGGATAGCCCGTATGCGTACCCCGGAGGCGTTAAGCCAGGCGATTAGGCTTTACCAGGAGAGTGCGTCCGCAGAGGTGAAGGCGTACTTTGAACTGCAGGCGGATGGCTCATTTACGAGCGATACCATCATGGCTGAAGCGCAAAAAGCGGGATAAACAAAAAAGGCACCGAGGGGAATCGGTGCCTTTTTATCTTTCGATCGTGTTATCAGGAGTCTGGCGTGGCGCTGTTCTTCACAAACAGCGTCAGCTGGTCGCCCGGTTTCAGATTGTCAGTATCATTATTCCAGCGCATCACATCTTTGATGTTCACGCCGTGTCGTTTTGCGATACTGGACAGTGAATCGCCTTTGCGCACGCGATAGGTGATGCTATCGCTGTTGCTGGCGAGACGCTGTGCGCTGTTACCTGCACCCACCGTCAGTGTCTGACCCACCTTCAGCCCAGAGCTGCGCAGATTATTCCACTGCTGCAGATCTTTCGCCGTCACGCCAAGACGTGAGGCAATGCCTGAAAGGGTATCCCCTGAACGCACCTTATAGCTGCGGCTGCTAACGGATGAAGCATCGGCGATCAGCGTTGACTGAACGGCGGCAATTTCACCCGATGCTAAAGACTCACGTAACTGCGCCGCATGTTTCTGCGGAACCATCACATACTGCGGGCCGCTTGCCCCCAGCGTCGAGCCTTTAACGCCTGCATTAAAGGTTTTCAATTTACTTACCGACATACCCGTCATATCAGCAACTTGTTGAATATCAACCGGATTGCTGAGGCGCACGCGCGCCAGTGCACGACTTTCGTCTGGTGTTGGCAGTTGTACACCGTAACGCTTGCTGTTCTTGAGAATATCGCTCAAGGCCAGCATTTTCGGTACGTAAATCTTCGTTTCCTGTGGCAGTGAGAGCGACCAAAAATCGGTGGATTTACCCCGTGCTTTATTCGCTTTCATTGCCTTCAGTACACGACCTTCGCCACTGTTATACGCTGCGACCGTTAACAGCCAGTCGCCGTCAAACATCTTGTTCAGACGTTGCATCATGTCGAGAGCGGCTGTCGTTGAAGCGACAACATCGCGACGCGCATCATAGTTGCGGGTCTGTTTCAGACCATAGTTTCGCCCGGTGCTCGGAATGATCTGCCAAATGCCTGCGGCATTGGCGCCAGACGTCGCGTGTGGGTCAAAAGCGCTCTCCACTATGGGTAGGAGTACCAGCTCCATAGGCATGTTACGTTTTTTAACTTGCCCGGCTATCCAGTACATATACGGCTCTGCCCGTAACGTTACATCGTGGAGATAGCTCTTATTTCTTAAATACTTCTGTTTCTGTTCGCGAATCCGGCTGTTTTCCGGAATTCCCATCTTTAGCTCGTCGCCAATAGAGGTCCACAAGTCTTGCTCCTGCGCGAAAGATGTCCCATCGTCCATCCAGCGCGCCGAACTTGTAAACTTCCCTGCTTCCCCTTGACCAGCTGCAGAAAGGCTCTGTGCGTGCTGTTGTACGTTGCTGCCGTTCTGCGACTGGCAACCTACAAGCAGGACAGAGGCGAGTAATATCGCTTTTGCCTTCATGTGTGTGTCAATAGTTGCTTAAAAGACGAGCGATGATAACGGCGAAATTTTGAAAAGGCAACCCGCATTTATCTGAAGTTATCTTTCTTTGACCTTAACCATGCAAATCGCTGTTCAGGTTGTTGCAAATTTGTTTCTTGGTTAATTTTATTAATTAAATCAATATCATCTGTTCGTAAAAATAAATTAATCTGGCGCTCATTTTTCAGAATTACGGGCAGTGTATTTTGGTTTTTTGCACGTAACTCCTTCACTTTGTGATAATAATCCTGAATCGCCCGATCCTCAGGTAAGAGGCTTGCAGCAAACTTCATATTTCCTAATGTATACTCATGGGCGCAACAAATAAGGGTGTCATCCGGTAACGCACTAATCTTTTGTAAAGACTGATACATCTGTTCAGGAGTGCCTTCAAACAGTCTTCCGCAGCCGCCAGAGAACAAGGTGTCGCCACAAAAAAGATAAGGTTTGCTGTAGAAACACAGATGTCCCAAAGTGTGACCCGGTGTAGCAAATACGGAAAACTCCCACTCGTGGATGAGGATATTTTCGCCTTCTTCGACTACTTGCGTCGTTCCCTTATTTTGTGTCTCAGCCGGTCCGTACACCACAAGATGCGGAAATTGGGCGCGCAGTTCCTGCACGCCGCCAGTATGATCGTTATGATGATGCGTCAACAGAATGGCGTCAGGCTGCCAGCCGTTATCATTTATGGCGCGCAGTACAGGGGCGGATTCGCCGGGATCGACAATGACGCATCGACGCTCGTCATCGACCAAAACCCAGATGTAATTGTCCTCAAAAGCGGGAATACTGATAAGATTCATACATTACCTCTTATAGCGTGGCGGGTGTTTTGATGAAACCGGCAAGGATACCTCAGTCTGTCGCAGCACCGGAACGTTGGGCGGAATTGCCCTGGGGTGAATACTATCGCGAGGCACTGGAGCAGCAGCTGAAGCCCTGGCTCGCGAAAATGTATGGCTTTCACCTGCTTAAGATTGGCAATCTCAGCGCGGAAATCAATACCGAAAGCTGCGCTATCTCACATCAGGTTAACGTCTCTCTCGGCGGATCGCCGGTTCAGGTGAAGGCAGACCCGTTGCATCTGCCATTTGCAGAGAAATCCGTTGATGCATGCCTTCTTGCACACGCGTTGCCCTGGTGCAGCGATCCTCACAGTATGCTGCGTGAAGCCGATCGCGTTCTGATTGATGACGGCTGGCTGATCCTCAGCGGATTCAATCCGCTGAGCCTGATGGGGCTGCGCAAGCTGGTGCCCGTGCTGCGCCGAACGCCACCCTATAACAGCCGAATGTTCACCATGATGCGCCAGCTCGACTGGCTTTCACTGCTGAACTTTGAAGTGCTCGGCTACGGCGGTTTTCAGGTACTGCCGTCGGCGCGGAAGGGGGGAGTGTTGTTAAGCACGCATTTGCCCGCCTTAGGCTGCATGCAGTTTATCGTCGCGCGTAAGCGAACCATCCCCCTTACGCTTAACCCGATGAAGCAGAGCAAATCGAAAACGCCTATCCGGCAGACCGTTGGCGCAACGCGGCAGTACAGAAAGCCCTGATCAGGATTCAGGCTGGTAGCCTGCATCCTCATGGGCCGGGTTTAAAGCCGCCGCGCGCGCCAATTCGTCGCAGCGTTCGTTCTCAGGGTGACCAGCATGCCCTTTTACCCATTCCCATTTTATTTGGTGCTGACCTAATGCCGCATCCAGCCGCTTCCAGAGATCGACATTTTTAACCGGCTTTTTATCCGCAGTTTTCCAGCCGCGTTTTTTCCAGTTGTGGATCCACTGGGTGATACCCTGGCGCACGTACTGGCTGTCGGTACTGAGCACCACGTCGCAGTGTTCTTTTAAGGCTTCCAGCGCCACAATGGCCGCCATCAACTCCATACGGTTGTTGGTGGTCAGGAAATAGCCTTCGCTAAAAGTTTTTTCATGCTGGCGATAGCGCATAATCGCGCCGTAGCCGCCGGGCCCTGGGTTGCCGAGACAAGATCCATCGGTGAAAATTTCTACCTGTTTACGCATCTCTGGTAGACTTCCTGTATTTGAAACGTTCAGTTAAACGATAAGTCTGACATAAATGACCGCTATGAGCACTGCAATTACTCGCCAGATTGTCCTCGATACCGAAACCACCGGTATGAACCAGATCGGCGCGCACTACGAAGGGCATAAGATCATTGAGATCGGTGCCGTTGAAGTGGTGAACCGTCGTCTCACGGGGAACAACTTCCACGTGTATCTCAAACCCGATCGGCTGGTGGATCCAGAGGCGTTCGGCGTTCACGGTATTGCCGATGAGTTCTTGCTGGATAAACCGACCTTTGGTGAGGTGGCAGACGAGTTTCTGGAATACATCAAAGGTGCCGAACTCATCATCCATAACGCCTCGTTCGATATCGGCTTTATGGACTATGAGTTTAATAAGCTCCATCGCGATATTCCGAAAACAAACACCTTTTGCAAAGTGACCGATAGCCTGGCGCTGGCGAGGAAGATGTTTCCCGGCAAGCGTAACAGCCTCGATGCGCTCTGTTCACGTTACGAAATAGACAACTCCAAGCGAACGCTGCACGGGGCATTGCTCGATGCCCAGATCCTGGCCGACGTCTATCTGGCAATGACCGGCGGACAGACGTCGATGAAGTTCAGCATGGAAAATGAGTCGCAGCAGACGCAGGGCGAAGCGGGCATTCAGCGCGTTGTCCGTCAGGCAAGCCGCTTGCGGGTTATTTTAGCCAGTGATGAAGAGCTACTTAACCATGAATCCCGTCTCGACCTGGTGCAGAAGAAGGGCGGAAGCTGTATGTGGCGCGCCTGAAAAAACGCCACAATGCCTGTAAAATCATCGGTTGGGTGAATTTTGCAGCAAACGATTCAAAACGTAAGAAAAAGCGTTGACGAGATCGGAGGCACACCGTAATATGCGCCTCGTTCCCCAAGCGGGAACAGTGGAGCGGTAGTTCAGTCGGTTAGAATACCTGCCTGTCACGCAGGGGGTCGCGGGTTCGAGTCCCGTCCGTTCCGCCACTATTCAGGCCCACGTTATTTATAACGTGGGCCTTTTTCATATCTGTACTTTTTCGTCTGCGCGTTCGATCTTCGCGACTTTCCTTTGCGAGGCGCGAGAGCAGAGGGCAATGCCAAACAGAATCAGTACCGTGCTGACCAGATGATACGAATGCAACGTAACGTGCAGGAACATCACGCTGAACAGACCGCCGCTCAGCGGAATAAGGTGGGAATAAATCTCCCCGCGGGTTGCACCGATAGCCGCAATGCCTTTATTCCACAGCAGGTAAGAAAGCCAGGAAGGAAAGACCACCAGGTACATCAGCCCGCTTAAAAAGCCCGGTGCGGTATAGGCCGTCCAGTCAGGTAAGCCGGTCTTTATCAACGATATCGCCAGTACCGGTAACAACACCAGGGCACCGAGGACCGCGCTTACGGCCACAAAGGCATTCCCTCCGACGCTTTTCGGCTTCATCCGCAAGAAAGCACAATAAACGGCCCAGCTGGCGGCAGAGCCCATGGTCCAGATATCGCCGCGATTCAGATTTTTAAGCGTATCCAGATGCAGCAGATCTCCCTGCATGACCAGCCAGACGACGCCCAATGAACTGAGAACAACGCCAGCAATATTCTGTACTGATATTTTCTCTTTAAAGACCAGCTTGTTTATCAATAAAACCAGGGCAGGCGTTGTAGATAAATAAATAGCTGCATTAAGAGATGAAGTATATTGCAGGCCGATATACAGCGTGAGTGGGAACATAACCTGTCCACACAGAGCAAGAAATATGATCGTACCTTTCGCCTTTTTCATCATCGGCCACTGGGCGCGAATCTGTCTGATATAGAGCATCGATAAAAGAAGAGCCGTAATTATCCAGCGTGCGGCGGATAATATAATCGGGTCTGCATGCGCCACCAGTAAATGACCGACGACATAATTACCCCCCCAAAAACAGGCCGCGAGACTAAGTAAAAAATAGGGCATAAAGGCTCCTGATAATAAACATTTTGTCTGCCTTTAGAGTACTGCCGGTGCAGAATTAAATGCTAATATAATATTTTCATCTCACGGTATTGGCTGAAACTATGAAGTTTACTCTCAGGCAACTTGAGTTCTACATTGCGTTAGCGGAAACATTACAAATTTCCAAAGCGGCCAGCCGTTGTCATATATCGCAATCTTCCATGACGGTCTCTATGCGCAACCTGGAGGAGGCGGTGAATGCCCCTCTCTTTATCCGCCATGCAAAAGGGATCCAGTTAACTCCCGTGGGCGAGCGATTTCTCAATCATGCCCGCAAGATCCTCCACGATAGCCGCGCGGCGGTGGAGGATCTCCATCAGCAGCCTGAGGCGATTAACGGCGTCGTGCGCATCGGCATTGCCGAAACCCTTTCCGCTTATCTGCTGCCCAATCTCTGGGGCGATATTGCGCAGCGTTTTCCGCTGCTGGAGACGGCATTTCATGAGGCGCCCGCATCGCAGCTGCTTCAGGCCTTGCGTCAGGGAGATCTCGATTTTTGTCTTTTGCTGACCTCCAATATCAGCCACGATAGTACGCTTGAGGTCGAAACGTGGATCCGTTCGCCGCGCCGGTTATGGACCGCCATCGGCCATCCTCTTCTCAGCGTGCCGGAGCTTCGGTTAAAGGATGTGGAAAAGGCGCCATTCCTGTTGCTGGTGACGGACGACTATCCCGATGTGATATCCGACTACTGGCAAAGCAGGGGCTGTCATCCTGACATTCATTTTCGTACCAACTCCTTTGAGGCGATTCGAAGTCTGGTCGCGCAGGGAAAGGGGGTGACGATTTTATCCGATCTGGTCTATCGCCCGTGGGCGCTCGGCGGTCAGCGCGTGATCCGGCGCACCATTGACGACTGCATTACCTATATGGATGTGGGCATCGTCAAAAACGTCGGGCAGCCGCTTTCTCCGGCCTGTTTGCGGTTGATGGATTTTTTACGACAGCAAACGGCACGTTTGGGCGAAGCGCGCTGAACTGCGTCCCTGAGATTTCCGTTATCCGCCAGATATTTCCTGATTTCCCTGAGGGCCTTCTTGCCCGCAGGTCGTGTATTCCGCTGCTGGGGATGAAGACAATAAGCGCCTTGCTTATTTTCTTTACCGAAACGGAATTGTGCTATGTCTGGTATCACCGCGAGCGGTATTCGTTCCCTGCTCGCCTCCCGTCCACTCTTGTTGGTTCTCTGCTGTGCCACCGCTTGGCCGGCATACGCTGAAGAGTCGATGACCGTAGAGGGGTATTATCGCGATCCCGCGTCATTTATCGCTCCGGCTCATACTCCAGCACAACAATTGCCTGCCAGCGACGGTGCGGGCGCGCTAAAAAACATCCCGGGTTTTTCCGTGCTGCGCAGCGGCGGGAGTAACGGCGATCCGGTGTTGCGCGGAATGTTCGGCTCCCGGCTGACGTTGCTTGCAGACGGCGTCAGCACTCAGGGGGGCTGCGGCTCGCGCATGGATACCCCAACGGCCTATATCACTCCGCAAAGTTACGACACGATAACCGTCATCAAAGGCCCACAAAGCGTGCTCTGGGGGCCAATGGGGTCCGCCGGAACATTGCTTTTTGAACGCCAGCCGGACTATTTCAGCGTACCTGAGCTAAAAGGCAGCGCTGAGCTGCTGCGGGGCGCTAACGGACGCGCGGATCAAAACCTTAATCTCGCGTTTGGCGACCCGCGCGGCTACGTCCGCCTGGACGGTAATCATTCGGAGGCGGATGACTACCGGGATGGTCATGGCAACCGCGTGCCGGGCCTGTGGCGCAGATGGAACAGCGGCGTCACGGTTGGGCTCACGCCTGATGAGGATACGCTGGCGGAGCTAAGCGTGGGAGCCAGCGACGGTAAAGCCCGCTATGCGGGTCGGATGATGGATGGTAGCCGTTTTGCCCGTAAAAGCGCGGCGCTAAAACTGGAGAAATATCACCTGAGCGAGCACGTCAGCAAACTTAGCTGGCAGCTCTATGCCAATGATACTGACCACATCATGGATAACTACAGCCTGCGTCAGCCCGTTGGACCGAAGCGTAAGTCTGAAGTTGGCGGCGTGGTGATGGGCAGCCGCCTTGCCGGCGTGTGGGAAGATGAAACCACCACGCTTACCGCCGGCGCGGACGTAATGCGTAAAAGTCACCGTAAAAAAAGCGCAGGATCGTGGCGTGACGATGCCCGTTTTACCCAGGCGGGTCTGTTTAGCGAATGGCGCCAGTCCGTCACGGCGGACGATACGGTCATCGTGGGTGCGAGGCTGGATAGCATTCGTGCGGACGATCGGCGCAGCGCGCAAAATAGCTCCCGGCACGACCTCCTGCCCGGCGCATTCACGCGCTATGAGTATCGCGTACCTGACGCACCCGTCATGCTTTATAGCGGCATCGGTTATACCGAACGTTTTCCTGATTACTGGGAGCTATTTTCCGGCAAGGCTGGAGAACAAAGCTTTCGTCAGCTGAAAACAGAAAAGACCCTGCAATGGGATAGCGGCGTGCAATTACACGGCGACAAGGTTAGCGCCTGGGCATCGGCCTATGTCGGGCGAACTACCGATTACATTTTGTTTGATTATAGCCGCACGCCGTCGCAGGCCAGCAACATCAATGCCGCCGTAATGGGCGCGGAGACGGGCGCAAGCTGGAGCCTGACGCCCAACTGGGCACTGACGGGAAGCCTGAACTACGCCTGGGGCGAGAATCGTAGCGATAAACAGCCGCTGCCGCAGATGCCGCCGCTCGAAGGGCGGCTGGCGCTGGACTATACCGGGCAACAGTGGCGCACCGGATTACTCTGGCGTGTGGTTGCGCCGCAGCATCGCGTGGCGCAAAACAAAGGTAACGTCACCGGCCAGGATCTCGGCCCGAGCGCGGGGTTTGGTGTGCTTTCGTGGAGCGCGGGCTACACATTTAACGACCATTTTGAGTCCCGCGTGGGTATTGAGAATCTGTTCAATAGATACTACAGCGAGCACCTCAACCTGGCGGGCGCCAGCCAGTTCGGATACGCCGCAAATCAGCAAATCCCTGAACCGGGGCGCGTCTGGTGGCTGGCTATGACATACCATTTCTGATCCTGAGCGTCATTGCTGAGAGCGACCGTTGAGGCGTACGTTTGCCTCTACCGCCTGTTTACAGGCGGTTTTTTTATGTCATATAGCAATATCGAACATTTGCGTTTTCGCCAGCAGGCAATAGAGCTGACAGTCGCTGTTTACCCCCAGTTTTTCCATCGCGCGCAGTTTATGGGCGCTGACGGTTTTATTACTCAAATGCAGCTGTCTGGCGATCTCTGTCAGACTCATCCCTTTGCAGAGCATACGCAACACATCAATTTCACGGGGCGAGAGCTCTTGCTCCGTTTGTGCGCCGGTCTGGAACAGGGAATGCATCAGCTCGCGCTCAATATAAACTTCCCCATTGATCACTGACGTCAGCGTTCTGCTCAGGGTTTTCTCACAGGTGTCCCGACTAATATAGGCTTTGGCGCCTGCCTCCAGCGACATGCGGATAAGCTGCGTGTTTTTGTAGGGCGAAAGCACAATGATTTTAAGCTGCGGATATTTACGGCTGAGCCATTTAATCAGCAATACGCCGTCCATTCCGTTGAGCGGGTTAACGGTTTGGCTGGTGGCAAGAGAAAAGCCAAGGAACAGAATGTCGACAGGCTGTTGGGATAGCAGTGAAAGCAGCTCAGATGGCGTTGCGGTATCGCCCTGAATGCAAAACTCCGGGCGGGGTGAGCCGTCGCTGAAAAGAGAGGGCATATTGGTGATCATGGATAAGACGCCACGACGGATAATGGTGTGCTCATCGGCAATAGCGATACGGACTTTCATGGTTTCTCCTTCGAAAATGTGGGCGACGGTAGGGATAACGCCGCCGGATGACCAGAAAGATACAGATCCTATGCAGAGCATTCTTTAGTACTTGTCAGATAATTCCTTCAGTGCGGTATCGAGTTGCTGCAGATTCGCTTCCATGCGTGCGCAGAAACGCGATGTCAGCGCAGGCAGGGCTTCAGCCGTTATGACCCCTGCCGCCAGCATCTCCGGCAACACTTCAATCACCTGACAGGTGCGGGTGGCGTTGCGCATGGCAAAGAGGCTCCAGGAGGCCTTCAGACGATGCGCGAGCTGGCTTAGCGTTTGCGGTGACGGGGTGTTTTCCCGTAGCTGTCGAATATCAAGGGTAATGGCTTCGCGCATTTGCTGGCGCATCAGGGTCATGATCTCCGGTTGACCGTTGGCCAGACGCCGGAGTTCGCTGAGGTCAGGCCCCTGATTGCGCAGGCTGTATTGCTGCGCCAGCGCCTGATGCAGGGCATTGAGGGAGAGCGGTTTTCGCAATAACGCGTCCATTCCGGCATGTTTTGCCCGATCGTCCTCACTCTGCAGCGCGCTGGCGGTGTAACCGAGAACAGCGGACGGCGCGGTGATGCTGCCGGCAATATCGCGCAGGAGTATTAACGATGTAAGTTGATAGCCGTCCATGAGGGCCATCTGGCAGTCGGTTATCAGGATATCCACCGGCTCGTTTTCCAGGCGCGCAAGCGCTTCGCCAGCGCTGGCGCAAGGAATAACCTCCTGACCCAGCTCCTGCAGCTGGAGCGCTAACACCGTCAGGTTTGCCGGAAAATCGTCAACGATCATAATGCGATGCGGTGGCAGCGGGGTTATTACAGGTGTCTCATCGGCCGTTGCCGCCGGGCTGGCGACATGAAGCGGTATGCTCACCGTCACCTGCGTACCGCTCCCCGCTTCGCTGGCTATCGTCAGCACGCCTCCCATCAGCTCGACTAACTGGTAACAGATCGCCAGCCCCAGCCCGCTGCTTTGCGGCGTGCTGCTGTCAGTCTGAAACCACGGCTGGCCGAGGTGTGGAAGGGCATCGGACGGGATACCGATGCCAGTGTCGCGAATCAACAGCTGCAAATGTTCACTGTTGAGCTCGGCGTGAAAAACAATTTCTCCCTGCGGCGTATATTTAATGGCGTTGCCCAACAGATTGGCGATGACCTGATTCAGCCGTGCTTTATCGAACAGGAACCAGCCATCGTGCGGCACGTTCAACTCGCTGCGCCAGTGGAGACCTTTAGCGTTGGCGCTGCTGGCAAAAATCTCCGCGCTGGCGTTAAGCGTCTGCCACAGGGGCCAGGCCTGTGGCTCCAGCCTTAACTCGCCTGCTTCAATCCGCGACAAATCCAGTACGCCGCCAATCACGTCGCGCAATGACCCGGCTGCCTGCCAGGCGATGTTGAGGGACTCGCTTTTGTCGCGCTCCATCTCAAGCAGGCCCAGCATGGCGTTGAGCGGGGTACGAATGTCATGGCTCATGCGGGCGAGGAAGTTCGATTTTTCAGTGCTGGCCTGCTCCGCCTGCGCCAGCGCCTGATTGAGCGCAGCGGTCAGCGCGGCTTTTTCAGTGATATCGATCCAGCCTCCGACCACGCCCTGAGGCCGCCCCCGCGTATCGGTATAGCGGCAAAGCCACCAGTAAAGGGTGGAATTGTTCTGTGTGGTTTCACCCGTTAACGGCGACGCGGCATGGAGCAGCGAGAGGCGATGCGGCAACGTAAACTGTTGGGCAAGCTCGCCCAAAGGCAGGCTGGAAAAGGGGGCGCCCTCTTCGGGCTGTGCCGTGAGTAACGATGAGTGAATAAAGGAGTCGTTATAGCGCGTCAGCCGCCCGGTCGGATCGCAGACAAACAGCGGCACCGGGACATTGTTCATCAGAGTTTGCCAGAGTGAGAGCGCGTTGTGCAGCTCTGCCGTGTCCCGCTCGCGCTGGCGTCGCTGGCTCTGCGCGGCGCTAAAGGTCAGCAGGGCGACGAATGCTGCGCAAATCGCCACCACGGCGAGCATGACCAGCCATAGCGATTGCACCGGGGCGGTGGGTGTCGTCTGTACGGCCTGCGACAGGTTAAGGCTCGCGTAGATATCAGCCTGCGTTACGGACGCTATGACCGCATTCACCCTTTTGGCATCCGCCGGGTCAGAAATATTTGGTACAAACCATAGAGGCACTTCCGGCAGCGCCAGCGGCGTCAGCGACAGATTGCTGGCGTTATGCTGGCGCAGCAGGTGATGGAGTATAAACGCATCGCCCGCAAGCCCGTCCGCGCCTCCGGCTTTGAGCAATTCAAAACCCTGATCGAGCGAGTTAACCAGCACCAGGTTATCCGCAGGTAATGCCTGACGCAGTAACGTGACGAGCGGAGAGATGCGTATGACGGCAATCCGCTTATGCTGTAATGCGGACAAGGAGCCGGAAAGCGGGTTGCTGTCCTCACTGAGCAGGGCCCAGCTCAGTGAGTCAAACGTGATGGCACTCTTTGACGGTGGCGTCGCGCTGGCGACTATGCGCAACGTGTTCTCCGCATACTGAAGCGGGGGCGCATCAAGGTTGAAGGTCAGGCTATACAGGTTGGACGGAAACAGATTGAGCAGCAGATCGCGCCATACCCCCTGAATATGCCCGTCAGGCGTGAGTGTGACCATTGGCGGCGAAATAGCGGGAAGCAAAACGTGCAGCGTGATTTTGGGCGCATTTTCCTTCACGGGGGAATGGCGGGCGTCAAAGACGCTGCCGTCCGGCAAAAGCCACTTTTGTTCCAGCCATTCAGCGTCTTCCGGGTTAAGGGTGTGAATACGCTCGTTGAAGATTTCCAGCGTGTTTGCCTGCTCAGGCAGAGCCCAGGCACGAAAATGTAGCGGGGGAGTATCGTCCAGCGGCGTCAGGGTCAGCGTGGTGGCGGGGGAGTGGGTCAGCCAGTTACGTAAAACAAACTCCGGGGCGATGAATTCCCGCGCTTTCCCTGCTGCCAGCTGCCTGACGTTTTCTCCCGGTGAGGCTGAACCCGTCGCAGAGCAGCGGGCCGCGACCTCTGACTGTAATTCCGGAAAACACAGTGTACCGCCGCGTCCCTCTTTTATGCTCAGGGACGCCAGCGGGAAAGCGAACATTGGCTCGCTGGCGACCAGATCGGCTGCAGGACGCCTTGCGGCAATTAACACATCGATGCGCTTTCGCTTCAACGCATCCAGCGCCGTTGCCGGGTCGCTAAAACGCTGGACGTCCGGCAGCGTCGTATTGCTAAACAATATGCTGAGTTCATCATCCAGAATTCCCGGCGGCCGATCGATAGCGAGAAAAGGCGGCGCGGCGCTCAGCAGGCCCACGCGCAGCGCGCCAGCCGCCGCGTGCCCGCTTATCAGCATGAGGATAAATAATGTCGCCAGCCAGCCTCTGCGCATGCTCAGCTAACCAGCCCCAGACTTTGCGCGCACTGAAGCAGCTCGAAATCATTCCTGGCGTTGAGTTTGCTCATGGCACTCTTTTTTTGCGTACTGATGGTCTGCTTCGTCCGGTTAAGCTGGGCGCTGATCTGGTTCACGGTGAAACCGCGCACCAGCAGGCGCAGCACTTCTGTTTCCCGTTCGGTCAACTGTGCCTGAGGCTTCACCGGTTCGATTTGCCCCCGCAGGGTGCTGCGCAGCGTCTGCAGCAGATTGTTGGACAAACTGGCTTTGTTGAGAACGGCATGCACCCCGCTGCGCCGCAGCGAGTCCAGAAGCTCAGGATTGGTGATCATGGTGACCACCACAATCATGCTCTGCGGATAATGGCGAATCAGCGAGCGGATCATGGTTAATCCGTCCGGGCTGCGCGTGCCGGGCATACTCAGGTCGGTGATGATGATATCGACAGGCTCGCTCGCCAGTTTATTCATGAGTTCATCAGCACTGAGCGCTTCGTGAACGACCCGATAAAGGTCCGGGCGCGTCTGCAGCAATGTGCGCAAGCCTAATAAATAGACAGGGTGGTCGTCGGCAATCAGAACTGTTTTTAGCATGACATCCGATCCGGCAAGGAAAAGACAGGTGTTCACCGCACATCTTAGCGAATGGCGCTTTAGCATCACTCTTACAGTGTAGAGCAGAGTGAGGTGAAAAAGAGTAGCTAAAAAGTGGTGGGCTGTATAGTTGCTGGGGGGCATCAGCCGATCCTGATGGAAAACCGAAAGGTAAAGTAACGACGTTTTCACATTCTATGATAGAGATTTTTTCCGGAGCAGCTGAATGGTTTGTTATTTATCGCGAAATAGCGGCATGGAGGACGATATTTCTCAGGTACGGAAAGGAATTCCTTATTGTTCAGGTTGAATATCAGGTATTACTCAGGCGTTACTCAGAATAAACTTTCTGAACTCATGAATTGGTTGTGGAAAAATCAGGACGGGAAATAGCGCAAAGAGCGAAGGTACTATCATTTATAAGGATATGTTGTTAATTTGTGCCTGAATTAGATAACAGACATGTAACTGTTAATACCTGCGCTTTTTCGTCATAACAATGTAAACGCTGTAATTTTATTATCCAGGACCTACCCGTGAATAACGAAGAAATCTCTCTTTCAGCGTCAGTAACGTTCGTACCGGAAAAATCATCTCTGGCAACCGTGGATCATGGTGATATACATCTGACGCCCAACGAGCGTCGTTTGCTGGAGTTGATCCTCAGCGGCAAATGTAAAAAAGAGACCATATTTGAAGAGATCTGGCTTAACCAGGGCATGATTGTTAGCGAATCCAGCTATCACCAGCTTATAAAAATGCTCCGCCGCAAGCTGCAAAATGCCGGACTGCCGGGCTCGATCATTAAAACCATTCCCCGTTATGGTGTAGTACTGGCACCCTGCGAAACGCAGGACAGTGAGGTCGCTTGCCCGCCGCCAGAAGAGCCTGATAACGCGTCTTGTCCCACTCCCGTCGATTGCCCGTCGTTGCCTGCTATCACGGCGGAGTCAATGAAAACTCCCTCACGTCAATACGGGACTCTGCTGGCGGCGCTGTGCAGCTTGTTGATTACCCTTCCAACGCTGGTGGTGGTCTGCACGGCGGACACGCCGCAGGCGTTTCAGGAAAATCTCTACGTAGATGGCGTCATGTTTCATCTCTCTTCGCTGCGCAGTGTCGATCGGCAGGCTCTGGCGAGAAAGCGGCATGCCCTGCCGGCGGGCATCAATAACGTGTACATCGCGTCGAACGGTCCAAAAGTGTTCGTTGCGCAATGTGAAGGCGAACTATCTCAGGAGGGAAAATGCGGTTACGAATACTATTCGTCATATTGATGGTTTGCATCAGCGTTTCGCTGGGTGGCGCGCTGGCTTACCTGACCAGCAACTACCTGGAAAGTAGAAAAGTGCCCGCCGAGCCCTGCAGCAGCGTCATACGTAATGGCAAATTTATTGATGAAAGCCTGCAGCATTACCAGTTTAATGGTGTGATCACTTGGTGGCCTAAACTCCACAGGCTAACGCTATTTGGTGTAAAAACCGATGAGGCCGGTAACCGGGTATTCAACCGAACCCTGCAGTTAAAATCGGTGACACAGAAGGGAAACGTCATCAATGGCCGGGTGGCAGAATTAAAAATTGCCGTTGGCGATCAGCTGCCGGAGAAGACCTTTCTGATAAGTGAAGATGGTCAGTATATTAACCTGTTATTCAAGCCGATTAATAAAGATAGCTGGCTGATGAAAATTAATGATAACTGGGTAGCAATGTGTGAGTATAAATAATCTCACGATAATTTTATTATAAGACATATCCAGGCTGACGAGTTTTAAATCTGCTGCTGCAGTGAGCTGTTCTCCTGTTTTCAGGAAGATGAATATCCTATCTTGCGGGACAGGATTTCATTATTAAACCTGGAGCAGGATATCTCCCATGTTAAAGAAAAATAAAATATCTCTGAGCGCTATCGCCGCGGGGCTGGCGTTAAGCGGAATGCTGGTCAGCACGTTTAGCCATGCGGCCGCAACCGACGCCGCCTCACAGATGCCGGATATCAGTCAGAAAAAAATTCTCGTAGGTTATTGGCACAACTGGGGAATTAACCCGGAAGAGATAGACAAAGCGCGCGGCTATCAGGGAGGCTTACCTTCTGATATGTCGCTGCGTGAAGTGCCGAGAGGCTACAACGTCGTCAACGTCTCCTTCATGAAAGTTATGGATGGCCAGAGCGGGAATATCCCCACCTTCAAACCCTACAACGCGAGCGATGAGGAGTTCCGCGCTCAGGTTGCAGAGCTGAACGAGCAGGGGCGCGCGGTGTTGATTTCACTGGGCGGCGCTGACGCGCACATTGCACTGAACAAAGACCAGACTGAAGCGCTTGCGGCGGAGATTATTCGCCTGACCGATCGCTATGGTTTTGATGGTCTTGATATCGACCTGGAGCAGACGGCCATTACCGCGGCTGACAACAGTACGGTGATCCCGGCGGCGCTGAAAATGGTGCGCGACCATTATCAGCAGCAGGGCAAACACTTCATCATCAGCATGGCGCCAGAGTTCCCCTATCTCCAGGCCGATCGCGGGGTGAACTACAAAGCCTACCTGCAAAATCTTGAGGGCGTGTATGACTTTATCGCTCCACAGTATTACAACCAGGCGGGCGACGGCGTGAATATGATGACGCAGGAGGAGAAGGACGAAGTCGGTGAATGGTGGCTGCCGCAGGAATGGGGGAAGGGCTATAGCGACCGTCAAAAAGAGCTTTTCCTTTACTATCTCACCGACAGCCTGGCAAACGGGACGCGCGGTTATGTGAAGATCCCGGCGAACAAGCTGGTGATTGGTCTTCCGGCCAACCCGGATGCGGCAGGAACCGGCTATGTGCGAGACGCGCAGAGTGTCTTTAACGCACTTTCGCGACTGGAAGAGAAAAATGAAGCGGTAAAAGGGCTCATGACCTGGTCAGTGAACTGGGACAATGGCAACACTAAAAATGGTCAACATTACGGCTATGAATTTCTGAACCGCTACCAGAGCATCCTTGACGGCAGTCTACCGGATGGGGGCGACGAAACAGATACTCAGGCGCCAACACAGGTGCAGGGCGTGCAGGCCACGCTGAAGGGGCAGGATGTTTCGCTCAGCTGGCTGCCAGCTAAGGATAATGCTGGCGTGGCGGGGTATGCCATCTGGCGCGGTCTGGAAAAGATCGGTGATACCCATGAACTCAACTTTACTGACACCCAAACCCAGCCTGGCATGAGCTATCGCTATACGGTCATCGCCTATGATGCAGCCAACAACTTCGCTACGCCGAGCCAGCCGGTCAATGTTACCGTGCCCGATAATGACGATGGCGGAGGCGAAGAGGGCGGCCAGGGCGGCGACGTTACCCCATTCACGCCGGGTAAACTCTATGCCGTAGGGGATAAAGTGCTCTATGAGGGCAACGTTTATCGCTGTCAGATTGGCCATACAGGTGCCAGCCATTGGTCGCCGGATCGGGCCCGCAACTTGTGGGTAGCTGAATAACCTATTTCTTAAACAGCATGGCTTCGCAGGGAGCCGTGCTGTTTGTTTTACAGGACAACGACTATGCAAACTTCTCTGGTTATTGCCAAACGTTACGATCGGTTTTCTCGCCTTCTGCACTGGGTGGTCGCAGCCGTCATTATCTACGCGATGTGCATGGGCTATATTCTGCACGCGCTGGAAGGAACCCGCTGGTTTACCTTCTTCTCCGTGCTGAATATGTCGCTGGGTACCATCGCCACGCCTGTCATGATGGTGCGCTTCGTCTGGCGTTTCTTCCGCCCTTCGGTGCCCTATCCGGCAACGGTAGCCGGACGTAAAAAACAGCTGGTGGTATTTATTCATGAGCTGTTTTATCTGACCATTATGGTGGTGCTGGTTAGCGGTTTTCTGATGCTGCAAAAAGACTACAACCTGTTTGGTCTGGTGCCGGTTTCCCGCCCGATTGCCATCGCCGAAGTGAATGCGTTTTTCTTCCAGGTGCATCGCTATAGCTGCATTCTGCTGGGTGTGATTCTGCTTGGGCATGTCGCGGCGGTGTTGAAATACGCCTTTAGCGGGCAGCGGGAGATTCTGCAGCGGATGCTGTGAGAAAGAGGCTCACTCCTCCCATCAGATGCGCGGTGTTGCCAATCCTGTGAAACATCACCATCCCGCGCATCTGCCTTCCGTGCAGCGTTTGCAGAACAACTTCCCGGGCAAAGCTGCTTTCACGTTGCTGTGAGTACCAGGCGCGAAAACCGGGCAGGAACGGCGTATCGCAGTGTGCGTCCAGTAGCATCAGGGTGCTCAGCGTCTTTTCCTCATCAGGGAACAGCGCTTCCGTACTGCCTTGCCAGTGGATCTCCTCCTCTGGCATCGAGAGGCGAAACACGACGCAAGAACCCGTCTGCGACAGGCGAATAATGATGGCACTGGTGCTGGCCGCGAGCGCCTGTTGCTGTTGGATCCAGCGGCGGTACTGATATAAACAGTTGGCAAAAATCGCCGAAAATACCAGGTACCACTGCGCCTGCCAGATTGCGGGGATGAGATCGGGCGTTAGCGTGTAAAAAATCCCTTCCCGCTGCTGGGTCGCCAGCACCACAATCAGGTATTGAATAAGCAGCAGAGCGCCAACGCCGCGTCCGGAGAGCGCAAACACGCTCAGTAAAACCACCGTCGTTTGCACCAGCAGCAGGTTTAGCCCCTGCCAGAGCGGTGGCAGGAAAAAGTACCCCGTCATCAGCACCAGGGTATTCGCGGCAAGAAGCAGAGCTTCCCGCCCGTTAAACCGCGGGTGCGACAGCATTTTGCTCTCACGCAGCAGCGGCAGAATGGCGAGAATGCCGGTTAATGCCGCCAGCACCCAGGAAAAAAAATGCAGAGGCGCAATCGGATACCCTGAGAGTAACAGCGCCAGATTAAGCAGCAGGCTGCCGCAAAAAATGCTGAAGATTAACTGCAGGGGGTAGATCAGTTCACCAATAATCGGCCTGCGCGCAAAACGCAGCGCAGGCAGTTGCGCATTCAGACGAAAGACGGCGACGCACAGTGGAAATATCGCGACGTCGAAGAGGGCGAACAGGCACGCCAGCGTGAGCGGGCGGCCTATCCAGACGCCAGCAAACACATGCAGCAAGCCCGCGGTAGCCAGCCACAGCGGCCACTCTCGCGGGGCCGTCAGCCATAACGCGGCGAAAAGCAGCGGCGCCGGGAGCCAGAGCGTGGTGGAGAGGCTCCAGCTATCCCGCGTATGAAAGCTCAGCAATGCCAGCAGGATATAGAGACCCGAAAAGGCCAGCCAGCGGATAATATTGGTAATCAGCGTTGTTCTCCCACTGAGGCATTCAGCGTTATTCAGGTATTTATCATTTTAAGCTCAATTATTTTATCGTCGCTATTGATACGCTGGGATTTTTTCTAAAGGGCTTAACGATGGACTGGCAAAGCGACAAACGCGATCCTGCTACCCTGTGGTTTTCACTTTCTTCACGAGCGGCAGAACATGAACAGGGAAAGGAGTGGCATATCGCGGCATTATTGTGGAAAGAAGCGGCACAATATGCAAAAGCGCATCTGAATATTGAATGGGCGAACTTGCGCGGAGACTTTTGTACTTTACGTGCAAACAGGCTGCCTAAATATAACGAGTAGTCTCTGCTATTATCGGAGAATGCATGTCCCTCAGAGTGTGGAACCATGGTTGAGAGTGTAATACTCGTTTTTAGCGTTTTTCTGGGCGCCATTATCGGCAGTTTTTGCAATGTCATCATTTATCGGCTCCCCTTGATTCTCCACGGTGAAGCACTCTCTTTATCGTGGCCTGCTTCCCACTGCCCACGCTGTAAACACCCCATTAAATTTCGCCACAATGTTCCTCTGATGGGCTGGCTGCTGCTGCGCGGGCGCTGCGCCAGCTGTGGTCAGGCGATATCGTGGCGCTATCCGCTGGTTGAAGGGCTTATGGCGCTGCTGTACGGAGTGATTATCTGGCAGCAGGGCATCACGCCGCAGAGCCTGTTCGACCTGCTGGCGGTGACGTTTTTGCTGCCGCTGCTGTTTATTGACCTGCGCACCATGCTCCTGCCCGACCGTCTGACGCTCCCGCTGCTAGTGATGTCGCTAGCGTTTGCAGTCAGCGGCTATAGCCGGGTGGAGCCAACGCAGGCATTAATCGCCGCTCTGCTGGGATTTGGCGTGCCCTGGACGCTCTCTTTGCTGTTCCGTTTATTGCGCGGCCATGAAGGGATGGGGATGGGGGATATGAAACTGCTGGCGGCGATCGGGGCGTGGCTTGGCCCGCTGGCGCTGCTGGATGTTTTTGTTGCCTCGACCCTGCTGGCGCTGATCACGGCGCTGATTCTGTTGCGGATCAAGCCCGGTCAACCGTTTCCCTTCGGACCGTATCCGATTATTGCCGCGATAGGGTGGGTGATCTTATACCGATAAAAAAGCGCCGGAACGAAGGGGCGATTTCCGGCGCAAAAATGATAACGAAAGTGTAGGCAGGGAATGATAATGTGAGGCGCGGGTCAGTGAAGACCCGGCCAGAGTTAACTTACAGTATTATTTGCACTCTTTAGGCATGTTGGCAGCACCTTCTTTCTTCCAGACGCCCCACTCGCCATCGGAACCAGGCTTAACGCCTCGGGTTTCCCAGCTGTTCAGCCAGATGTTGCCCTCATAGCTCACTTTTTCACAAGGTGTCTTGTAAGTCTTGCTGTGATCCCAGGCTTTTACATCGGTTTGCGCCGGGCGCAGCTTGATCACCTTCGTTGCCGTGGAGACTTTACCGGTGTCAGGCGCCGTCACTTTCACCTGCAGCGTCACGTCCACATTGTCGGTATACGGATGTTTACCCATGAGGTTGGTGCTGAAGTTATTTGGTGACGAGATCTGAATCTTATCGGCGTGATTCAGTGCGGACCATTCAATTTTTGCCCCTTTTAACGAGTCATTATTTTTGGACACGACGGCGGCAGCAATAACGTCACTGCCAACAATGGTGTCCTGGTTGTTGCCCGTATTGATCTGCACATCTGAAGCCTGCTGCGCTTCCTTCACGGTCACGGTGATATCGTCGGTGCTGGTTTTGCCATTTTTGGCCGTCACCGTCAGGCGATAGGTCACTTTACCGATTTTGCCGGGTTTAATCAGCGCACGGGCTTTTGCCGCGTGGACGGTTGAAACCCATTCGCCACCGTTAGCAACCTGCAACGCACCAATGTCCTGCCCTGAAACGATAGTCCATTGGTATTTTTCAGCATTGACGCTTGCGGAACCGTTAAGGTCATAACCACGTGATTCACTGTTGCTGTAAACGGTGAAGTCACTGCCTGCCTTCGCCTCCGGTGCCGTGCTATCCGCTTCAGCTTTGGCATTCAGGGTGACGGTTTTTGAATCACTCACGTTTTTATCATTGGTGACGGTCAGCTTCACGTTGACGGTAAAATCGCTCTCAGGTTTAGCCTTCAGGCGAATGCTGGCTTTAGCACTGGTACTGTTTTCCAGAATGACCTTATCGGCATTGCTGGTGACGGCCCAGCTGTACTTCAGCTCTTTCCCCGTTGAGGCGCTACCGTCCAGCGACAGCGTGCTGGTTGACAGGTTATGACTGGATGGCGTGACGTTGGCCACCGGTTTGGTAATGACTTCACCGCCAAAATCGACGTCAATCATCTGATAAAATGCGTTATCGGTATCGCGCACGCGCCAGACGGCATAAATTTTCTGCTTACCTTCACGCTCCGGTACGTCGCAGGTGTGGGTTTCGAAGCCTGTCGGGAGCGAAATATCGGCCGACGGGTTGCCTGGCGCATAGGTATAAACCTTATGGCAGAATGGCTTATCTTCAAACATCGCCCTGGTCAGGCGCGAATCCGCACCCGGAACAGACTGCCAGTCCGGCTTAGTGATGTAGTAGGTAAAATAGGTGGTGCGGTGCTTAGCCGGTAAATGCCATTTAAACTGGTGCGGACCCGCAGACATCGGGTTGTTGTAGGTATTCTGCTTTTCGTCATCAAGCTTGCTGAAGGCGGGAGTTGCCGTTGAACCACCGCTTGCCAGTTTTCCATCCGGCGGGAACTGGAACAGCTGTTCGTTGGCGATCGGGGTTGGGCTCATATCGTTGCCAGCCGGGAGCTTCGGCGCTTCCACGGCGTCAGCAGGCCAGACGTTACTATGCTCACCTTTATCGTTCATCGGCGGGAAATGAATCACCGAACGGGATTTTGGTTCAAAAACATAGCCATGCGCCAGTGCGCCCGTGGAATACATACCAATCAATGCCACGGCTAACGCCGACGTAATATTATTCATCTTGAGTAGTTTCAAAATAATCTTCCCTGAATTAATTGAAGGACACTTCTACGTGACTGAGAGGGTTGTTCTGTTTGGCATACACCTTATTTGGCTCTGACTCATCAGGTGTAATCTCGCCGTTGCTGTGCCTGAAACCGGCACGCAGTTCGGGGTGCTGCTGATTGATAGCCTGGGCGAGGGCGTAGGACCAGTGGGCCTCTTCGCCAGCAAGAATGGTGACGCGCGTTTCCAGATTTGGCAGTTCGGTTCCGTCGTTAAAGAAGCGTGCACGAATCGTTTGCCCTTCAACGACCTTCACTTTCTCACCGTTGACGGCGCGTTCCAGCGTGCCTAGTTCTTTCATGCAGTTCTGGTGACCCTGTTCGCAGTTTGCCGATGGCGAGGTCGTGGCGGCGTTAGCTGAAACGCTGACGCCCGCCCCTGCCAGTAAAGCGGCAAGGACAAAAGCAGATCCTGTTAATTTCATAAGTTCCCTTATTTATTACTGAACAATAACGAAAAGTTAATCTCACCTGCGGCGCAGGTAAAAAGGCGTTATTACCGTGTGATAACAGGGACAAATAGTAACGGGAGGAGACAACCGGCTTGAATAAGAGACTTCTCTGAGCAATTAAGAGTCGGGGAGTTTCGGCAGAGAAGAGCGACCGTTCGTGCTGTAAAGAGGGCGGAGCGCGACAGAGTATGAAATAGTACTGCCAATTTCAGTCCTTGACGCATATTAATAAAATCTGAGCGAGTACGGAGTTTACGAAATGACGTTTTTACGGTTGTCCTGAGTGTTGAATTAATAAAATAAAGCCTGGCTTATATCCAGGCTTTACTATTATGTTAACCAAAAGGCTTTTTAAGGGCAGCTATTATTAGCTGCATCCGACGTTCGCCATGCCCCCCACTCACCGCCGCTTCCTGGCTCTTCTTGTCCTGCGTTGACATACCACTGATTCAGCCAGATTTTGCCGTTATGCGATACGCGGGTACATTTCACCGGGTAGGCGATCCGCGGGTTATACGCTTCTGAGCTGTCATCAGGAATATCAGGTAACTGTGGTTTTTTCACCGTTACGGTGATCTTCTCAGCGCTCACGCTTCCGTCTTTGCCCGTGACGGTTAACCAGTAGGTTGCTTCTCCGTCTGTATTGGCGGGAATGAGTGCCCGGGCGGTAGGCCCTGAAACTTCACGTACCCAGCCTCCGGCATGTTTCTCCTGTAGCCAGAATGTGCCAGTACTGTTTTTGTCGATAGTCCATTTCCAGGAGACGGCATTCTTGCTTGCGCTCCCGTCTAACTGATACGCACGGGAAGAATCGGTCGTGCCGGTAACGGTAAAGCTTTCTCCCGGCACTGCCTTTACTTCCTCCTGTTCTTCCTCTTTGAGTTCCAGAATCCTGGCTACCGCTTTTGCCATATTGGGGTGAGTACCTACTTTCGCTGAATCCCCCGCAGCTAAAGGTGTTCCGGTTTCCTGGAGAATGGAGCGCATCTGTTGAGGCGTGACGGTGATATTGTGCGCTTTTGCAATGGCCGACAGGCTGGCGACCACGCCTGCGATAATCGGGTTCGCGGAGGACGTGCCGGAGAAACTTGAGGTGTATTCCGCATTTTTTATGCTATGCAAACCGCCGTAACCCGTAGTAACCACATCCCAGCAGCCCCAGCTGGCGCTGGTCACACGTGAGCCATAGGTGCTGAAAGAGGCTTTTTTGCCATTGTTTGCACAAAACGCGCCAGCAATGATTGCGCCGGAATCCCGCTTTTTAACGTCAAATTTTCCATTAAATCCTGCGTGATCGAGGTTGATATTGCCATTGCCTGCCGCCTGAATCACGTGCACGCCCTTATCCGTCAGCGCTTTTATCACGTCATAATAGGCTGGAGCGTTTTCCTGGGGGACATAGCAAGAGGAGGTGCAACCTGTCACATCTCCTCCGCCGGTCTGCATACCAATTTGCACCACATCTCCTGCCTGGAGTCTGGGGATCATATTGTAGAGATTATTGGCCTGCCATTTGACGTATCCCATACGGGCGTTCCACGTCAGACCTTTGATGCCCGCATTGATATCTTTCGCCGCCATAATCCCGACGGAGCTGGTGTCGTGATCTTCGCCTGGCGTATAGCGCTTATCACCTTCATGGAAATCGATCGGCGGCAAATTCACATGGCTGGTATTCCATGCGTTGTTTTCCATTGAGACCAGCGAAATGCCGCTACCATCGTGCCCTGAATACTGATTTACGCTGTCGCGATTAACGCCACCCATATAGTAGCCGGGCCGTTTTTCATCTGGCGATTTGGTGTAATCCTGCAATCCACGAAAATCCGGGACGGTGGCCTGGCTGGTACTGTTCAGGGCATAGCTCAGCCCGGAATAGGGCGGCAGGTCGGGAACAGTGACCCCCTTTTCCAGCGATACCGGCATAGATTCCGGGTAAGCCAGCTCAATATCTTGTCGCGCCGCCAGTTCATTAATTACGTCATTGATATATGCCGCGTCATGTTGCTTATCGGCTGGCAGGGCTATACGTAAATAACGGTTAAAGCCGTAGCGTTCATTAAGCGCATCCATCTCGCTTAATTCACTGCTGCGCAAATGATTTGCCGTAAATAACGGACTCACGGCGAGGGTACTGTCGCGTAATGAAAAGGGTGAAGACTTATTAAGCGTTGTACCGGGTTTTAATTTCACGATAACGGAGAGATACGAAGTGCCTTCCCAGGCTTGCTCGTGCGCGACGGAATTTTGCGCAAAAGCGGGGGCACTCAAAAGTGCACAAATAAGCAGGGCCAGTCCAGTTTTATTCATGTCAACGATCTTCCTTATTAAATGACATCCAGAGTATTGCTGGGATCATCCTGCCATTAGGGGAAAACCTGCATAAGAAGAAGGTCAGCAATAAAATTGCGAGGTGTCTGTTCCATGTTAAGAATTACCTGCTCCGGAAAATATACGGCTGAAATTGGGCTGAGAAATTTATGAAGCAGGCTGAAAGAGTTGTTAAACATCAATGCCTAAGTATTGAATTTAATGAGGGGCGGAAAATCTCATGAACATCTCCTGAGTGCTGTATGGAGTTTGGGAATTATCTGGATCTTAATATCGCTAACCAGGGAGTTTAATTAATAAGGGATGCGTCACAATGCCCAGTGTTTCGTACTGTTCTTTACGTCAAAAATTATCCGTGTGGATAATCCTTTTACATTATTTATTTTCCATCTTTTTGCTCACTGTTCCCCCCGTCGCGCGGGCGCAAACTGAAACTCACGCAACCATTGAAAGCGAAAGCAATCAGCCCCTGCGGGATAAAATGGCCGGCATGTGGGGACGCGCCCAACAAAACGGCGCGGGTGATGCCCTGCGCGGTGCGGCAAATAGCGAGGTGAATGCCGCGTTAACCCAGGAAGTGGAAGCGTGGTTAAACAATATCGGCGGGAAAGCTCGCGTTACGGCAGATGTCGGTATTGGCGGGAGCGATAGCCGTGATTTCGGGCTGGACTATCTGTGGCCGGTTAAAATCTGGCAACACGACATTCTGTTCACTCAGATGAGCGCACACCGCTGGAACGAGCGCGATATCCTTAACGTTGGCCTGGGCTGGCGGCATACCTTTAACCCGCATCTGATGGCGGGTGGAAACCTCTTCTTCGATCAGGATGTCACGCGCCACCATAACAGAATGGGGGCAGGCGCCGAGCTGTGGAGCGATGGGATTCGTGCGTCCGCGAACTACTACCTGCCCCTGAGCGGCTGGCGTCATTCTGACGACAGCATGTTTAATGACGATCCCGACCGCTATGAACTGTATGAACGTGCCGCCCGCGGCTGGGATCTCAATCTGGTGACGGCCCTTTCACAGCACGTCGCGCTTAAATTGGGCTGGTTCCAGTGGTATGGCGATAAAGTGGACGTTAACGGCAGCCGCAGCGAGGCCAGCCACAATCCTCACGGGCTTAACCTCGGGCTTAAGTGGCAACCTGTGCCGCTGGTAGGGGTCAGCGCGGAGCAGAGCATGATTAGCGGGCAGCGGGATAACTTCTCTGTGGGGCTGAATTTCCACTGGGAGTTTGGCCGAAAACTTTCCGAGATGCTGGCAAGTGAAAATGCGGCGGCTTTGCCCTCACTCATGCAGTCCCGCACGGAGTTCGTTACCCGTAATAACAACATCGTTCTCGCCTATAAGCAGGAAGAAAAAGACAGACGTCTCTATTTCAGCCCGACGGAAAAAACCACGCAGGCTGGCGTGCCTTTGCTGCACGCGGTGAAAGGTGGGCAGGGGGGCGTCATTCGCTACACCTCCTCCAGCACGGCGATCGCGACCGTGGAGCCGGGCAGCGGTCTGGTGAACCCAACGCATCGGGGCGATGTCACCATCACAGCGACGGAAACGTCACCTGTCGATCCGGAGCACGTATTAAGTTCCGCCAGCTATCACCTGACCGTGACGCCGGGCGATTTTGCCCCTTCCGTCGAGGGCGTTGCCATTAAGGGGGACATGTCCCCGGGCCAGATCCTGGAGGGGAGTTATCTCTATAAAAGCAATGAAGGGGAGGATGAAGATCCCGAGCAAACCCGGATGCGTTGGTATGACGCAGATTCAGGCGAACTGCTCAAGGAAGGGAGTGCTACGTATGAGGTGCAAACGCGTGATATGGCCCGAAGCGTGGTCTTTGAAGTCACACCGTTCAACAAAAAAGGGATACCAGGGGAGAGCGGAACGGCAAAAATTACCGGGAGCGCAACGATAACCACCCTGCGTATCGATCATCTGCTTTCACCCGGTGAGATCCGCCGTGACGGCAGCGTGAAGTTCTTCGAAGAGAGTCACGGTGCGTTGCTGGTGTTAGCCGAGGTGAAAGACGGTCAGGGCTCCCCTCTGACCGATCAGATGGTGTACTGGCAGAGCAGGAACTCGCTTGGCTCGTTGTCGCAAAACAGCGTACGTACCGATGAGCACGGTCAGGCGCTGGTAAAAATAGAAAACATCATGGCGGATGGTGAAGATGAAATCACGGCCTCGCTGATCCCGCCAGGCGGGATCCAGACCCAGAGCACCGCCAGTGATAACAATGTTCAGCAGGAGAAGATGGCGCTGGTGGTCGATTTTGCCCACCCGCTTGCCATCCGCTTCGTGGCCTCTCCCGAGCGCGCAGAAGTTGCCACGGAAAAGACGTTCACTATTGAAGTTACCGATCAGGATGGTAAGCCTCTGACAGTTGAGAAGAACGTCACGTGGAGCAGTAACGGTGAAACCCTGAGCGGCAAAACGGATAGCGAGGGAAGGGCATCCATCGCACTTATCGCGCCGCAAAAAGCAGCAGAGAAGTGGGTGGTAAACGCCACGGTAGATACCGTGAGTAGCCCGTCAGCGCCCGTAAGCCTTGAGCCAGGGCCGGTGGCAAAAGTGGTGCTGGACGTCCCGGAAAACGTGGTCGCAGGCAGTGAGGATAAAGCCGTTAGCGCGCAGCTGTATGACCGGTTTGATAACGCGGTTATCAGCCGTAAGCAGGCCATCACCTGGCGGATAGAAGGGAGTCAGTTCCGGGAAGCGCCTACCGGAGACAGCGATGAGCACGGTATTGTCAGTGCAACCGTCGTAGTACCTGAAAAAGCGCCATCTCAGGTGAAAGTCTCCGCCGGTGATGAGCAGAAGATCGTCAATGTGACTGTCGGGAAGGTGAATCATGTTGAGCTTAAAGGTACCCCTGATACGCTGAATGCCAATGGGAGCAGCACTTCGACGCTGACCGCCATCGCGCTGGATGAGCACAACAATAGCGTACCGGACGCACCCGTAACGTGGTCGTTAATCACGCAGCAGTTTGGCGCGCTGAGCAACGCGATCGAAAAAACCGATGCAGAAGGCAAAGCGACGGCCACGTTTACGACCGCATCCGCGGGAGGCAATGCGCAAATAGAGGTCGATATTGGCGGCAAAAAACAAGCGACGCAACTGACGCTCAATGGTTACCCGATTATCCGCAGCATCACGCTGAACAAAACCGCCGGGCTGAAGGTGGGCGATACGGTAAGCGTGGAAAAGGTGGACGTGGAGCAGAACGGCGGCGGCGAGGTGACGCTGAGCTACCAGTGGCACCGTGACGGTGGCGCGATCGATGCCGCCACGTCAGACAGTTATCACCTGACGGAGCAGGATACGGGGGCGACTCTCTTTGTGGTGGTGACCGCGACCAACGATGCTAAAAATGAAGGCGATAAGGCGTCGTTGAAAACGGAGCCGGTGGTCGGGAAGGCGTCAGATGTTACGGTAACCGCCAGCGCGGACAGCGTGGATGCGAACGGGCTCAACACCATTACCTATACCGCCACGGCGAAGGATCGCTTCGGCCGTGCGGTGGTGGGCGAGGCGATTGTCTGGGACATCGACAAGCCGGAGCTGGTGAGCCGGGGAGAGGCCAGCGCCGTCACCGGTACAGAAGGCACGGGAACGATGATCGTCACCGCGAAAAATACCGGCGGAAACATCACGGTGAGCGCCACGGTCAACGGCAAGAAGGGCGAGTCCGGCGTGGCGCTGCAGGGGATTCCGACGATCAAAAGCATCACGCTGAACCAAACCGCCGGACTGAAGGTGGGTGACACGGTAAGCGTTGAGAAGGTGGACGTGGAACAGAACGGCGGCGGTGAGGTGAAGCTGAGCTACCAGTGGCACCGTGACGGTGGCGCGATCGACGGCGCCACGTCGGACAGTTATCACCTGACAGAGCAGGACACAGGGGCAACGCTGTTTGTCGCGGTAACCGCTACCAACGCGGCCAAAAATGAGGGCTATAAGGCGTCGTCAAAAACGGAGCCGGTCACCGGGAAAGCGTCAGCCGTGACGGTCACTGCCAGTGCGGCCAGCGTGGAAGCTAACGGGCTGAACACCATTACCTACACCGCCACGGTGAAGGACCGCTTTGGCCGTGCGGTAGTGGGCGAGGCGATTGTCTGGGATATCGACAAACCGGAGCTGGTGGCCCAGGGGGAGACCAGCACCATCACCGGAACCGGAGGCGTGGGGATAATGACCGTCACCACGAAAAATACCGGTGGAACCATCACGGTGAGCGCCACGGTCAATGGCAAAAAAGGCGAATCCGGCGTGGAGATTTACGGCGCGCCGTTGGTGACAGACCTGCATATCTCCGGCACGCCGAAGGTGGGGCAGACCCTGAGTGCGGAATACACCTTCTCGGCAAACGGGAGCGGTGCGGATACGTCCACCTACCAGTGGCAGTGGAAGGACGGAGAGACATGGAAGAATGCGGCAGCCGCTGGCAATACGGCAAGAACGTTCACGCTGCCGGACAGCTATGCGGGCTACAGCGTGCGGGTGGTGGTAACGCCGAAGGGCAGCAGTCACCCGTCGCTGACCGGAACGCTTCAGGAGAGCCAGGCGGTGACGGCTTACGGCACGCCAGCGGTGGAGGACGTGCGTACATCCGGCACGCCGGAGGTGGGACAGACCCTGAGGGCGGAATACACCTTCAAGGCGAACGGAACCGGTGCGGATGCTTCAACCTATATCTGGGCGAGGTATGAGAAAACCAGCTGGATGCCGATCGAGGGGGCCAACGGCCGGGA
This sequence comes from Enterobacter cloacae complex sp. P42RS, assembly GCF_014930595.1. NCBI lineage: Bacteria > Pseudomonadati > Pseudomonadota > Gammaproteobacteria > Enterobacterales > Enterobacteriaceae > Enterobacter > Enterobacter cloacae complex sp. P42RS. The sequence goes on along the minus strand of NZ_JADBRK010000021.1, from coordinate 44,125 downwards.
ATACACCCTCCAGGCGGGAGACGCGGGTTACAGCATTAAAGTAACGATAGTACCGGAGGGCAGCAGTCAGCCGTCGCTGGTCGGGGCGGTGCAGCACAGCCCGGCATTAGATGTTTACGGTGCGCCATCGGTGACAGATCTGCACATTTCCGGCACGCCGGAGGTGGGGCAGACCCTGAGGGCGGAATATACCTTCACGGCGAACGGAAGCGGTGCCGATGCCTCAACCTATATCTGGGCGAGATATGAGAAAACCAGCTGGATGCCGATCGAGGGGGCCAACGGCCGGGAATACACCCTTCAGGCGGGAGACGCGGGTTACAGCATTAAGGCGGTGGTGACGCCGACGGGCAGCAGCCAGCCAGCACTGGCCGGAGCGGTACAGAGCAGCCCGTCGGTAGACGCTTATGGGGCGCCGTCGGTAACCAATCTTCACATCTCCGGCACGCCGAGGGTGGGGCAGACCCTGAATGCGGAATACACCTTAACGGCAAACGGGAGCGGTGCGGATGCGTCCACCTACCAGTGGCAGTGGAAGGACGGTGAGACCTGGAAGAATGCAGCCGCCGCTGGCAATACGGCACGCACGTTCACGTTGTCGGACAGCTATGCGGGCTACAGCGTGCGGGTGGTGGTGACGCCGAAGGGCAGCAGTCACCCGGCTCTGGCCGGAGTGGCGCAGGAAAGTTCAGCGGTCGAGGTATATGGTGCGCCGGCGGTGTCGGGCCTGAAGATTTCCGGCACGCCGAAGGTAGGGCAGACCCTGAGGGCGGAATACACCTTCAAGGCGAACGGAAGCGGTGCGGATGCTTCAACCTATATCTGGGCGAGATATGAGAAAACCAGCTGGATGCCGATCGAGGGGGCCAACGGCCGGGAATACACTCTTCAGGCGGGAGACGCGGGTTACAGCATTAAGGCGGTGGTGACGCCGACGGGCAGCAGCCAGCCAGCACTGGCCGGAGCGGTACAGAGCAGCCCGTCAGTAGACGCTTATGGGGCGCCGTCGGTAACCAATCTGCACATCTCCGGCACGCCGAAGGTAGGGCAGACGCTGAGGGCAGAATACACCTTCACGTCAAATGGAAGCGGTACGGATAAATCCACCTTTATCTGGGGGAGATATGAGAGAACCAGTTGGATGCCGATCGAGGGGGCCACGGGTCGGGAATACACCCTCCGGGCCGAGGATGCGGGTTACAGCATTAAAGTGACGGTAATTCCGGAGGGCAGCAGCCAGCCTCAGCTGCAGGGCGATACACAGCACAGCCCGGCGGTGGATGCCTATGGTGCGCCGTCAATAACCAATCTGCATATCTCCGGCACGCCGAAGGTGGGGCAGACCCTGAGTGCGGAATACACCTTCACGGCAAACGGGTCCGGGACGGACGCCTCCAGCTTCCAGTGGCAATGGCAGGATGGTGCAACATGGAAGAATGCTGCAGGCGGCACGGCAAGAACGTTTACGCTGCCGGACAGCTATGCGGGCTACAGCGTGCGGGTGGTGGTAACGCCGAAAGGCAGCAGCCAGCCGTCGCTGACCGGTGTGGTACAGGATAGTCCGACGATGGCAGCCTATGACGCGCCGTCGGTAACGGGCCTGAGGATCTCCGGCACGCCGAAGGTGGGGCAGACCCTGAGGGCGGAATACACCTTCACGGCAAACGGGGCCGGTACGGACGCCTCCAGCTTCCAGTGGCAATGGCAGGATGGTGCAACATGGAAGAATGCCGCAGGCGGCACGGCAAGCACGTTTACGCTGCCGGACAGCTATGCGGGTTACAACGTGCGGGTAATGGTAACGCCGAAGGGCAGCAGCCAGCCGTCGCTGACCGGTACGGTACAGAACAGCCCGGCGGTAGCGGTGTATGGTATGCCGTCTGTGACGGGGCTAAGGATCTCCGGCACGCCGGAGGTGGGGCAGACCCTGAGGGCGGAATATACCTTCACGGCAAACGGGGCCGGTACGGACGTCTCCAGCTTCCAGTGGCAGTGGAAGGATGGCCAGACGTGGAGGAATGTCGCAGGCGGCACGGCAAAAACGTTCACGCTGCCGGACAGCTATGCGGGTTATGACGTGCGGGTGGCCGTGACGCCTAAAGGTTCAGGGCAGCCGTTATCTGGCACTGAGGCCTTTAGTGGTGCTGTTACCATAAGATCTAAGCCTGCGCCTTTCGTTACAAACCTGGGTTACAGTGGCAGTACCGGAGCCTGTAACAGAATAACGGCAACCTACACCTACAACGCTAATGGCGGTGCATCTGAAGGCAACACGATATTTCAGTGGAAGTGGGGAAGCACCGTCGTTTCCAACATAAAAAGCGTTACTTTAGGCTATTGGGGGGAAGTCACGCTTTATGTGACGCCAGTTAATAAGGACGGTATCAGAGGAAAGACGGAATCAAAAACGTTTAAAAATACGGGCTTAAGTAGCTGTGATTGGTAAACACGTTAATTCATTCTGAGGTGTTTTTGTAAACAAGGGGGCATAAGCCCCCTGAACTCTACCTGTCGAATATTTTACAAAGTGCAGGGCTAAAATTCATGAATAATGTCTATCCTGAAAAGCAAGCATCAATACTCATTGGCGATGCCGCCACGCAATTATCCTTGCAGGGGATTAATATTGATCATGTTTCGCTTAGTTATTATCTTGGTAAAAAACTTGAGTATGCCCGGAGTATTAATGATTGCTTGTACGCTGAAGTCATATGTATTGCGCTATCAATGTTGAAGGAAAACGCTAAGTCATCCGGGCAGTGCTGCTGTAAATATAAGGAATGGATTGAGATATCACTTGATTAAGGGATGGACTTATTACGTTTTCAGATCTGCCTTTTACTGTCTCGGGCGATTTTCACTTCTTCAGCAAAATCCAGTGCTTCTTTGTAATCAAAGCTACGCGTTTTGGCATTATGCCTGCCCGGTAACGGTGCCGGTATTTTCACCCCGAACAGCTCACCCGTCGTCATGAGCGCATACACTAATTCAGCCTCGGTGACATCGGCCATTTTCGCCAAAACATTCGTCCTGATACAAAAACTTAACTTCACGTCTAGTCCTCCGTTTGCAAAAGATTTTCAGTCATGTTGCCTTCTGTAAAAATCGATAACGCTGTCGAGATTGGGTCGCATAAAGTTCATGGCATCAATGGTTTCGCACCAGCCCGACAGGGATTCATTTGCTTTTACATACCATGCGTGCTGCTCGCTTCGGGTGTGATGACCCGTGATCAAAACAAGCATGTCGGGTTTAATTCTTCTGATGAACTCCAGATACTTCACCAGATGCGTCTTCGTGCCAAACGTGTCAGCATCGATAATGCACAGTATTTTATCTCTGGCGATAAAATAAAATCGCGCTATTTCTTCAAGCCCTTTTTCGAATAAAAAAGAGTTTGTTCGCACGCAAACCCGAATTTTTTCATGAGTCTGTTTAATTGATGGTTCCATCTTATGTCTCGCTCATCAGGGTAAAATATATGAGATGGCTATTAAGCCTACTATTCCAGCCTGAATAGTGGCAAGGCATTATATTCATTCCTCAGAATAAAATAAGACGGAGCTGGTCTTCTGATTAATAAGAATCTACTCTGTATCTATGAGTTAAAAATAAATAAACGATGATTTTATCTGGCGGTATGTTTTACGGCCTGACGCTTTAAGATATGGTCACTGTTGCGTAAACTTGTTGTTTTTATTTTTCTCAAAGAGGACATTTTCATGACAAAGACCGTCGTAGCATTAGCCATACTTAGCGCTTTTTCAACGGCATCAGTATGTGCCAGTGATTATGCGCGTATGATTAATATTGAAAACCCTGACCATCTGAAAATCAGGGTTCAGAATGCTATTTATGAAGAGGGTTACGATAGCGATTTTATTCCTCATGTCTGGTTTGGTAACGAAGATAACGGCGTGATGAATATCATTGTCGATAATGGTGCGGTGCTGAACGAATCTATTGAAAACGGCCTTAACTGCAACTATGCCATGATTGTCAGTAAAGACAACGGCGTCAACTTACAGGCAAACGGGAAAAACTGTCGTTATAAGAAAAAGAGTTACCGTTCCATTAACTCTCCGGTGATCACCATTATTAATGATTCATCTTTAACGCTTCGGCCCTATTTTTCCGTTAACGGGAATGATTTTTTTGCTGCCGCCGGCGCGATCATCCCCAACGGGATCCGCATGTTCACCGGGGACAGTGGCGACTGGAAAAAACAGGGCGTTCGCCATGGGGATAACCTGAAAGTGAAGTTTAGCTACACGCTGGCAGAGTCGGGTTCGCAAAAAGAGGTCGTCTGCCCGTTTCTTGACACCTTAACGGAAAACCGACTTTATCGCCTTCAGGGCGGTGAGCAAAATGCGCTCTGCGTCCTTGAGAGTAATGAGATTCACATTAAAAACGATCGTATTGTTGCCGGATGGAACAAACCTCTGACCAAAGCAGAGCTGCTGCAACGGATCGAAGCCACCGCCGCAGACGATGACGTCATCATAGATATGCCAGATGACAAATACATGGCGCTCTTTACCCAGCCGGATGAATATAAAATCCCGCTGAAAGCAGGGGACGCAAAGGCGACAATCACATTAGTGGTTATCAAAGGGACCATTCCCATCGCGCAGTAAAAATCGGCAATACATTAGCGAAAAGCTAACAAGCCGTCAGGCAACATCTCAAGGAGCATGTTGCCTGACGCGCCAGAGTTTTAGGGAATAGCGGTCATCACCCATTGTGGCCGATATTTTTGCTCTCCACCTTTGATATCACACCAGGCAATAAGCGGGTCGGCAACGGTACCTGTTTTTTCATAAAGTAACATTGTACTGCTGTCAGGATTGGGTTCGGATGCTTTAACCCCTGCAGGCAGCCACCATTTGCAGGCAAACTGGGAAACATCGGGCGTGGAGCCCGGCTCTGGAATGACCTGTGCCACATTAACGCTCGCATAGCCTTTCAATGATTTCTGGGCGGCAGCCACCCGATCGTTAACGATAAAAGACGTATCGGGGATCGCGCCATCAGGAAAGAATTCTTTAATTTTCGGCCAGATCCGGGCAATCGGCATTGCCTGATTATAACCATTCACCAGCTCACCGCTGGTACTGAGCGCCAGAACGCGCTGCGTGTCGTTATCGATCAGCGGCGCACCTACGCCCGGCTTCATGGGGTTGTTTTTATTACTCATATCGTTGTTGTATGTGCTACAACGATGCCGGAATTGACCCGCTTCGCGGTCATATAGCTCAATAGCACAGTGGGTGCCATCTGACTTATTCACTGCAGCATACAAACGCGCATTATCTTTTTTAAACTGCGCCTGCGGCAGATAAAATTCGGTTTTTTGAGTGGCAATGTCGTTAGCCTTCGTCTCATCTCTTGGATCAATCCCTAAATAACCCAGTGATTTGACGAAATCTTCTTGCGCTTTATCGCCCGCAAAATCTAACGACAATAAGCGATATTTACCGTCTCTGCTGGATGACTTGCCAAAGGCTTTCACTTTGGCCGTTTTCTTTATCTGATAACTGGTGCAATCGTTCGGATTAACCTCAACCTCCTGAACAAACCAGACCTCTGTGGTTCTTACCTTTTTATCTTCTTTTAAAGGGAAACTGCTTAATACCAGCAGATCGCCATCAACCCCTTTTTCGCCGATGCGCCATCCGGTATTGTAATGCGGTTTTTCCCGGTCATAGGTATCGCGGATCACCGCGACGGGTTTTGTATAGTTATAGATAAAAGGTGACTCTTTAAAGCAGGAGTGCGGGGGCGGGTTTTTGTCACCCGGGATGATATTAAACAATGACACATCCTGAAGCTTTGCCTCGCCCCTGACCTGGAAGGCAATTTCGGCCTGTCGGGAAGAGGGAAGTGCAGAGCCATCGGCAGATAACAAGCGTACCGTTACGCTATCACCAAAGATGGATAATGCATCGAAACTGACATGGTGATCATCCGAGCCGCTCAGGATTTTCTCAGCCGCATAGCGGTAAACTTCGTTGTTATTTTTACCCGCAATTTCCACTATCGCCTCGGCGGGCAGGTTAGCATACGAGATATGAACATCAAGCAGCGCCGCATCTTCTATAACAATCGTCTCCTGCGTTTTATTTTGATTCAGATAATGATCAACTTCCTCCAGTGGAATAGCCGTTACGTGATTTTTTGCCTTAATTGCCAGCTCACCAGCAAATACAGGGCTTATGTTTTGAGACACAGCAGCCAGCGAGATGAAAAAATAAGCCAGTCTTTTTTTTTGCATATACGCACTCTCCAGTTTGTGTATTTCTGCACTTCCAGAGTGGCGATCAATAACATGCCCGCCATGGCCCCGCTGGTAAGAAAAAGACATATTTTTATGATATTGCGGCTAATACCTTAATATTCCATTAGCGACCACAAGCCGCAGGCAGCGGGGCCTGCGGATCGCTCTCTACCTGAAATTTCCAGTCGTAATACGTTTTCGCTTTGGCAAACTGTTTTGGATCGTGACGAAAGCCGACTTTTTTCCGTGGCGTACCTTTTCCGAGACTGCGCACGCCAATCCAGCGCCCCTGAGGATCGAGGATCATCCCCCAGTTTTTACTCCCGGTTAGCGGGTCGGCGTAGTGCTGGCGCAGGTGATAAAGCGGTTTTCGCCCGCGTTTATCAATAAGCAGCTGTTCGAAACGCACGGGAAAACAGCCATCACCGTTGCCGCGGTAGGCCTGTATCGCCGCGCGGATTTGATCGCCGCGAAATAAAAGCTCAGCCTCCTGTTGCGCCTGATAACGCATCTGCACCTCATCGCGGCTTTTCAGCAGCGACAACGCCAGCGTGGAGAGCGCAATCAGCAGCAGCAGATAGGTAAAACCTCCCTGTTGTTTAATCGAACGCATCGCGATGATCCTGCCCGGGTTTAGGTGGCGTCTCGACGTCAATAATTTGCCCTTCGTCATCCTTCTTCGCCTCCCAGATATCGCGGCGGTTGGTGATGGGATCCAGCGGCATCTGGCGCAGATAACCGGCCTCGATCAGATCCTCCAGGCTGTATGGCCCCGCCAGGCGATCGCGGCGGTAGTGATCGATCGCGCTGCGCAGCGCATGCAGATTATGCTCGCGCACCACCTCTTTGGCTCTGTCCGCGTGCTGGAAAAAACGTGGAGCGACCAGGGTCATCAATGTCGCGATGATCGCCATCACCACCAGCAGCTCGATGAGCGTAAAACCTTTTTCACCATTGCGCATAGGGCACTCCATTCAGACCGCTGGCCGTACTGGTACTACTGACATCAAACACGTCTTTCCCGCCGCCGCTGAAATCGCCGGGTGGCTGCGTGGATGCGCGTAACCGCCAGGTCTCTTCATCATTTTTTCCCTCGCAATCGCACATCGGATCGCGCGGTATATGGCGCAGGAAGTAGATCATCGCGCCAGTGGGCGATGTCTTATCCCGGACGCCTTCCACCAGGCTTTTTAGTGTCGGCGGATATCCCGATTCGCTGGTTTTTTTCTCAATGATGCCGTCCACGCTTGCCTGGTGATAACGGTCAATGGCATCGCGTAGCGTGCGCAGCGACTCACGTAGCTGCGTCTCCTGCTGCCGCTGATGGTAGTTACGCATCAGCGGCGCAGCGGCAGCGGCAAGCGTGGCGAGTAGCGTCAGCGTGACGATCATTTCAATCAAGGTAAAACCGCGCTGGCGCTGCATTACGATGCTCCGTTTTCCGTCTCTGACTCATCGAGGATCGGTGGCGGCAGCGTGGCCGCCCGGTCAGGGAAATGGGCCGGCGGCGCTAGCGCCGGTGCGGTAAACCCGCTCCCCGGCTCGTCGTGCTGCAGGTCGCGCAGTTGAATGCTGTCGCCCGTTAAATCGTCGCTGCCCATCTCAATGGTACTGACGTGGCTTCCCGGTAAATCGAGGTTGCGCTCAATGGTCGGCGTAATTAACAGCACCACCTCCGTGCGCTCTTTGTTGTCGGAATTGCTGCTAAACAGGCGGCCCAGCCCCGGGATGTCACTTAATAACGGCGTTCCTTTTTGGGTCGTGGTTTCATCCTGCTTGATCAGCCCTGCCAGCATCTGGGTCTCGCCGTTCATACTGCTGAGCGTGGTATTGGCTTCGCGTTTCGTGGTGCGGTAATACTTTGCTCCGTTCTCACCGGGTTCTTCGGCGCCCAGGGCACTGAGCGTGAACTTCACCTCCATTGAGATATTGTCATCCATACTGACTTCCGGGGTGACTTCCAGCTTCAGGCCGACGTCCTGATAATCCACTTTCTGTTGCGAAATCCCGTCATTGACGGTTGTGGTCAGTACCGGGATCGTTTGACCAATATCAACCAGCGCTTTTTTATTGTTTTTTACCCGGATCCGCGGGTTGGCCAGCACTCTGGCGTTGCTTAACACCTTTTTCATGTCAATGGTCATATTGTCGATATCGACCATGATATTTTTGGCGCTCAGGTCGCCCAGCGGGATCCCGCTTCCCTTTAAATCACCTTCTTTACTTTTCGCAAAACCCGCACTGATGGTTTGCGGCAGCTTCACGCCAAGCGCTTCAAGATCGTTGGTATTTACTTCCAGCACCTCAACGGCCAGCGTGACCTCCGCTTCAGGCCGGTCGAGCGTCACTAACAGGCGCTCCGCTTTTTCCACGCTCTCTTTTGGCCCGCGCAGGGTGACAGAGTTGGTTCGCTCATCAACGTGCACATCCTTCAGCTTGACCATGTTGCGCAGGGCGACATTGACATCTTTCGCTTTCGCGTAGCCCAGGAAGATGGTTTTGACGACCACGTCGCGATAGATCTTCTCTTTTTGCGCGGTGGCGGGGTAGATCAGCAACGTATTGCTGTTCAGCACCTTCTTCCGCAGGTTATTCGACAACAGCAGCACGTTGATAGCATCTTCCGCAGTGGTGCGTTTGGCTATCAGGCTGCCGGTAGTGCTGGAGGAAATATCTTTGTCAAAAATGATATTGACCCCGGTCATCTGGCTGATGGTGTTAAAGATGGCCATCAGGCTGTGCTCGCGAAAATTAAGCGCTATCGTTTTTTGCAGTTCCCGGTTCAGACGCTGCTCCGGCTGGTTGATCCGCGACACCTCACGCATCAGGTGATCGCGCAGCGCGCGCGCCTGGGGCCAGTTGGGATCTTCTTCCAGTACCTGCTGGATTTTGTGCAGCGCGCGTGCCGGGTCGCGGGTGCTGTTAGCCACCGCCTCCTTATACAATGCGTCCAGCGCTCTACGGGCATCGAGTTTGCGTAAGCCCTGCAGGGCGCGCAGGTTGCCGGGCTCATAGGTAAGCGCATCGCGCCACATTTGCGTCGCCAGGGTGTAGTTGTTCTGACGCACCGCGAGATCGGCATTTTTCAGGTAGTCATTGACCAGCTTTTTGCTGATGTCAGCCTGCTCGGCGCGAAGCGCAATATCCTGTGGGCTGGCGATGCGCTGTTGGTCTATCTCCTTAAGCCGCTTAACCAGCACCTGCGGCGAGGCGGTCACGGATCCCCGGACCGGAGGCGCCGCACGTTGTGCACAGCCGCTCAGTAGCGCGCATGACAACAAAAAAGTGAGAGCAATTGTTTTTTTCATGATTAATGTGTCGGTTCCGATTGCAGCTCATCCAGTTCCAGCCGCTGCTGGCTATGGGTGGGCTGCCATTCAAACAGGAGGTGGTCGTTCGCCACCGCTTTTAAAATCCAGTTGTTGACCGGCGAACTGCCGATCCAGATCCTGCCGTCCGCCCTGCAGCGCTCGCAGACCGGCCAGGTCTCTTTGCCATCCGTCAGCACAACGATCCTCTGACGGTTTTCCCACCAGGCACCGAGGAGCTGAAGCGGTAGCGGCGGTGCGGTTGGTGTCGCCTCTTCAGGCCGATCGTTTTCCGGCGGCTGTTCTGCTGCGTCTTGCGCCCTGCTATGTGGCGTTGAAAAGAGATCGATGCGCGTTGCGTGAGCCGTCTCCGGCTTTGCTGGCGCGGGGCGCGGGCGTGAGACCGGCTGCGCCTCAAGCGGCGCTTGCGATATCTCGTCATCGGCAAACTGGCTCCAGAAAACAGCACCGGCGGTCAGCACCAGCGCCAGCTGTAAATAGCGCGGCAGTTTCATGGCGACTCCTTCAACAGGCGAAGCTGCACGGTGGCGCTGAGCTGGCTTTCCGATGGCCCGGTGCGCCGCAGGCTTAGCTGCTCAATGCGTAACGGCAAAGTGCGGCTTAGCGTTTCCAGGGCGTCCATCAGCGGCAGATATTCACCGCGCAGCGGAATATCCAGCCGTAGCGCGGTTTTGCCGTCGTCGTTTTCCAGCTGATAGCGGCTGGCGTCGACCTTCATCCCTCGGCTCCTGAACTGCTCAAAAATGAGCCTGACCTGCTGATATTCTCCGAGGCTGATGCGGCTTTGCAGTTCCGGCTGCTGTTTATCCAGCGGCAGCGCGGTTTGTAGCTGCGCCTGGATCCGGGCAAGGTTCTCCTGCAAATGGATGGTGTGCGGCCGCACGCCGCCAAGCCATAACAGCAGCAGTCCTGCGGGCAGACCGGCGAGCACGAGCGGAACCGTTCCGATGCGCCCGGCAAATAACGCCGCCTGCCAGCGCAGCACGGCAGGTTTATTCTGAAGCCGCATGGTGCGCCTCCGTCGTCACCTTGACGTCGAGTACCGCGTTAATCGGCCAGGCAGGATCGCCCTGCGCCGACTGGCGATGGTTCTCAAGCACCACATGCGCCGGCAACTGCTGTAGCCGCTCGCTAAAGGCGAGCAGGGCGTCAAGATTGCCTGCATTCACCGTAAGCCGCGCATCGCCTTTACTGGCAATGACGTCAATGCTCAGGAGCGCAATATCAGGCGTCAGTACGCTGCCGATGTTGTCCAGCAGCTTGATGGCAGGCGGGACGGCCTGCAGTTGCTGAGCCTGGCGCAACCGGCGCTGCTCCGCTTCACGCAGCTTGCGCAGCACCTGCTGCCGTTGGGCGAGCTGCTGCTGTACCTGCGACGTCTCCAGCTCAAGGCGCTGGTGCTCAAACAGGCCATACATCACGGCACCGGTGAGCGGTAAACAGAGGAGTCCGGTTAACAGCAGTGTGCGTGCGGCCCACGGGGAACTACGCGTAAACAGCGGCGTCATGAGGACTCTCCTGTAGCGCGACTTCCTGGTGATGCTCACCGTCGGTATGAATGACGTAGCCAGGACAGTCCTGCATTCCGCTTAGCCGGGCGATAACCCGCAGCTGGGCGTCCATCTCCTGCTGTGGCAGGGTGAGAGTCCAGACGTCGCGCCAGCTGTGGTGCTGACGGCTGGCAATCCGGCTATGGTGGGGGCTCATCGCCACAAACAGGCCGTTTTCCGGCAGTGCGGCGGCGAAGTGGCTAAACAGCTTTTGAAACGGCGTGACAACACCGCGAAAACGCAGCCGCTCCCGACGCGCCAGCGCGACAAGCAGGTGCCAGCAAGGTTGTTTCAGGCACGCGGCCAGCGCTGACTGCTGCCAGTTAAGGGTCTCGAAGCGCACCTGCCAGTCGACGGGCGGACTCGCGCGAAGAACCGCCTGCTGTCGGGCGAGCTGGAGCAGTTCCTGCGGTGTGGTCACGCCGTCATGCCAGGGCTGAATTAAAAACGTCAGATCGTCGGTATCGAGGTGAAACTCCACCGCGTCACGCCACGGTAAGACGGAAGGGCGCAGGCGCAGCAGCGTTTCGAGCGCGGCTTCAAGAGACTCATCTGGCCGGCGTTCATGGGTGGCGAGAACCACGTTGTTGCGGCGCAACCGCACGGCATGAGGCCAGATATCGCACTGCCAGGTGTTAGTGAGTGATAACACGGTTCACCTCCTCCCAGGTGGTTTTGCCTTCGACCACGGCGCGCAGCGCGATGGTCGAGAGCGGAACAAAACCGTCATTCAGCGCCACTTCCTTTAGCTTGCGCCGGGGCGATCGCGCCAGCATTGCCTCTTTCATCGCATCGCTGAAATGCAGCACTTCCGCCAGCGCCAGCCTGCCGCGAAAACCGCTGTCGCGGCAGGTATCGCAGCCTCGCCCTCGACGCCAGCGGGGCGTGAGCTGCTGCAGCGGTCCGGATTGCCACGCCGCGAGAAGGTCATCTGTGGGCGTGGTGTCATCAATACAGTCCGGGCAAATCTGGCGCACCAGCCGTTGCGCCACGACGCCGTTAAGGGCGGTGATCAGGCTGGCGGGCTCCACCTGCATATATAAAAAACGTTCCAGTACGCTAAAGACGTCATTGGCGTGAACCGAGGAGAGCACCACGTGGCCGGTGAGCGCCGCCTGCACGGCAATGCCGGCGGTTTCACCGTCGCGGATCTCACCCACCAGGATGATGTCCGGGTCGTGACGCAAAATGGCGCGCAGGCCGCGGGCGAAGGTGAGCCCTTTTTTATCGTTGACCGGAATTTGCAGCACGCTGTTGAGCTGGTACTCCACGGGATCTTCAATGGTGATAATTTTGCATTCACCGCTGTTGAGTTCGCTGAGTGCTGAATAGAGAGTGGTGGATTTCCCGCTCCCCGTTGGCCCGGTGACGAGCACCATACCGTGGGGCAGATGGGTTAACTGGCGAATCGCGCCCAGCGTGTGCTCATCAAAGCCGAGCGTCTCCAGGCGCAGGTTTTGATCGTGAGATTTATCCAGCACGCGCAGTACGGCGTCCTCGCCATAGACGCCCGGCATGATGGACACGCGAAAATCGACGGGACGCTGGAGAATCAACGCCTTAAAGCGCCCGTCCTGAGGCGTGCGTCGTTCGGAAATGTCCATGCAGCTTAATACCTTGAGACGGGAGATCACCTGTTCCGCCTGCTGAAGTCCGGCGCAGTGGCGAATGCTGTGCAGAACGCCATCGATGCGGTACTTCACCATCAACCCATCCGCGACGGCGCAAAGATGAATATCGCTGGCGCGGCTCTGCAGGGCATCAAACAGCGTGGCGTTAACCAGCTTAATGACGGCGTGGGGTTCACTGGCGATGGCTGCTGGGGTGATCTCCAGCCACCGGGCCTCTTTATTCTCTTCACTCTGCTGCTGCTCCAGCTGGTCGAGCGTGCGCTGCTGTTTTGCCAGTTCATCAAGGCGGGCATTAAGCTGAGAGAGCGGGGCGAGCGCGGGGAGCGCATTCACGTTATAGGCCCACTGGCGCAGCGCCAGTGAAAACGGATCGCCCAGCGCAACGTGGAGCTGACCGTTCACGCGCAGCGGCAATGCCCGCTGGCTGAGCGATTCGGTCAACGGTACGGCTTCGAAATCCTCTTCGCTGTCGGCGAGCTGTGTGGGTGAGAGCGGCGTGAGCCCCAGGGAACCGGCGGCTTCTTCTAACGCGCCGGGGAAACTGTCCAGCAGTTCCGCCAGCGCCTGACAGCGCTGCTCGTCTGGCAGGTCGAAAAGGGGTTCTACAGACGGTGAGTGAGACATTATTGCAATCCTCCTGCCAGTTCAAAAATGGGCATGTACAGTAAAAACACGACGAGTCCAACGATGCCGCCAACGACCATCATCAGAATCGGTTCAAAAATTTTGCTAAAGGTTTCAATCGCGCGTTCCAGCGATTCGTCATAAAAAGCGGCGATCCGCTCGCACATGGCAGGCAGTTCGCCGCTGCGTTCGCCGACCTGCAGCAGGCGGCTGGCGACAGGGGTCGTCATCCGTTGCGCTTCCAGCATGCGGGAGAGCGACTCGCCGGCGGCGACGTCGCGGATAACCTGTTCAACCTGCTGACGATGCGTGGCGGGCAGGATCTCCCGGCTCAGCATTAACGCATCTGGCGCGGGAAGGCCGCCCTGTAACAGCAGGCCCAGCGTGCGGTAAAAACGCACCAGCACAGAAAGCTGATGCTGCTGGCGTAAGGCGGGAATGCGCAGCAACAAACCGAGCGCGCGCTGGCGCAGGCGCGGGCTACGTACCGCCATCACGATGCCTGCGACCGCTGCCGCGCAACCGGCCAGCAGCAGCGAGCCATGGGTTTGCGTCAGGCGTCCCCACCAGAGGATAAGCTGTGCGCTGGCGGACGGGTTCTTCATCCCGTCAAACACCACGGAAAAACGCGGAATAATAAAGCCGAGCAGAAAGAACAGAATTATCCCGCCGGCGGCAATGACAATCGTCGGATAGAGCAGGGTTGATTTAATCCGCTTGCGCAGAATTTCCATTCTTGATTCGTAAAACTGAAAACGCTTTAGCGCCTCGGGTAAGTGTCCGGTTTGCTCAGAAGAGGCAACGGTGTTAATCAGCAGAGGCGGAAACAGTGCTGGTAGCGCCATCATCGCCTGGGAGAGTTGCGCTCCTTCGTAGAGCTTTTTAACCAGCGTATCCAGAACCAGCGAGGTGCCACCATCGCGGCTGCTTTCGCGCAGCGCTTCGACGGCCTCGACCACGACCAGCCCGGCTTCCAGCAGAGCGATAAGCTCCTGCAAGAACAGATTCAGTGGAAAGCGTTTCTCCTTGCGGGCGGGGCGTTCCTGTACCTGCAAAACGATGCCGCCGCCGGCAATAATGCGGGCGCTGGCATCATCAGGCGACGCGGCAAGTACGGTCTGATTGACGCGTTTCCCCCCCTGGAGGATGGTGACGGTATATGGTTTCATTTTGGCGACAGTGTATGGCTCTGCCTTTTAAGGCGGGCATAATGCGGAGCCACTTTTTTTATGTATTGTTGACGAAGCGCGCGGCGCTGGGGGGTATTTGCCGTTCCGGCGTTATACGCCCCCACCGCGTCCCAGGTATAACCAAAGCGCTGGATTTGACCTGCCAGGATCCAGGCGCCGGTCATGACACTTTGGCAAGGGTCGGTTAGCAGATCTTTTTGACTAATACGAAATTTACGCAGCGCATCGAAGTGAATGCTATTGATCTGCATCAGACCGACATCCATTGAGCCATCACGATTTTTGTTGATGGCCCGGGTATTACCGTTGGATTCCACTATCGCTATCGCCTGTAATAGCTCTGGCTCAATGCCGTAACGTTCTCCCGCCAGCTGCCAGCAATCGGCCCGGCAGGAAAATACGCTGAAGATAAACAGCGAATATATGGACAGGCGCAACATATTCAGAACCCGTAAGTGACAGGCTTACCGTCTTTACCGCCGGAGGTTATTTCGACTTCATTAATGGCGTCTTTTGTCCGGGCGGGGTTATGCCACTGGTACGGATTGCCCCACGGGTCTAACGGCACATGCTGGCTAAGATAAGGGCCATTCCAGTTTTGCGCGTTGGAAGGCTTTTCAGTCAGCGCTTTCAGACCTTGTGTTTCAGTTGGATAACTGCCGGTATCGAGGCGATATTGCCCGAGTGCCTCAGCAAGCGAGCGCATCTGGCGCATGGCGGTTTTCTCCTTAGCCGAGTCGACATTTGAGAAGACTTTTGGCCCGACAAATCCTGCCAGCAGCGCAATAATCATCAGCACGACCAGCAGTTCAAGCAGGGTGAAACCACCCTGTTTTCGCATCACGTTTGTTGCATATTTCATTGAGAGAGTTCCTGGTTGGATAATAGTTGTGATTAATTCCTGAATTTTCCCTGATAAAAGAGCGGGAACACAGGTATGCCATCTTTTTTAATTGGTGAAGATGGGAAAATTAAATAAAGAAGCGTCTTACAGGATGCGAGAATTATCCCGCGCTGTCGTTGAAGTATTTATTATAAATGCGAGAGATATTTCTTATTTAACGCGGAGGGTTTCCTGATTCACCACTCTATTATCCCCAACGATCTCGGCGCTAAAAAAAAAGACAATTTGCGAGGTAATCCACAGGACTATCATCACAAAGCAATAAGGAACTTTGATGAAAAAACTTACATTATCTCTGTTAATTGGTAGCGCACTAATGGCGCAGTCGGCTTTCGCGGCGCAGGCACCGCGAGCGGTCACCTATCTGACCTCCTGGGGCGTTCCGGTCGAGTCCGTTGAGGATATGAAAGAGGTGAAAGCGGATACGTTCCTGCTTTCATTTGGTGGCTGGGATGCAAGCGGTAAGCTGTCCAGTTCCGATAATATTGTTGCAGTACCACAATATGATCCCTGGTACATTAATGCGCCAGCCTATGTCGTGTGGAGTCAGCTGAAGCTGGCGCACCCGGAGAAAAAAATGATGCTGGCGCTCGGCGGCGAGACGTATTCCGCGATGTGGTCTTATCTGAATAACGCGCAAACGCGAGAAACGCTGGCGCAGAATCTGGTGAATCTGCTGAATACCAACTTCCCGGTATATAAAAAGAACCTGAAGCCGGAAGAGATGGTTGGCGAATGCCTGAGCGCCGACTGGCAAGGCAAATGTAATATGGCGAACTACCAGAAGGCGGGTACCGTTCAGCTTGACGGCATCGATTTTGACTTTGAAAAGCCCGATCGCGTCACGCCAGAGGAAAACGCAAACCTGCTGGATCTGGCTGAACGGGTTCGTAGCAAGCTCAATGCGTCCGGCAGCAAAAAGCTGCTGAGCCTGACCACCTATCACGTTGGTGCTGACCCGGAGAACTGCCGCAACAGCGCGGTAACCGAGAATTGTTCCTTCGTTGAGGCGGCTCGCTCTTCACACCATGGCGAAGTTCTGCCGCTGCTGACGCAGGGGAAAAACGTTTTCGATTTCTTCAACGTCATGGCCTATGACGCCGGCCCACGCTTTAAGTATGACGTGGCGATGGCTAACTACGCCCGGGCAGTGGGTGATAAGAGCAAAATCGTTCTCGGTCAGACCATCAACTCCCAGTGGGGGCCAGAAGGTCGCTTTGTTGAAAACCGACAGAACAACGTAAACCGTGCGGGCTGGCAGGCGGAAAACGGCTATGGTGGGTTCTTTATCTGGACGTTGGGTTCAAACGATCAGCAGCTGTCCATCTCGCAGCAGGTTGACTATTTCAATGAAATGAAAGAGCGCGCGGACCTGATGTCGCCTGAACGCCCGCAGGACACCGTCGCGCCAACTGCGCCAGCAGGACTGAAGGTGCTGAACAATGGCTTGACTATCACCCTTGCCTGGCAGCCCTCCACCGATGACCGTGGCGTAGTGGGATATGACATCTACCGTAATGACATCAAAGTCGGGTCTTCAACGGACACCCAGTGGACCGATAATGCGGTAGAGACCGGCGGTGTGGTGTACCACTACAGCGTGAAAGCACGTGATGCAGCGAACAATATCTCTGAAAGCAGCAACGTGGTTAAGGTAGAAACCGTACAGGTCGAAGAGGGACGTCCTGACGCGCCAGGCGGCCTGGCCCTGGTTTCTTCGACGGAAAACAGCCTGACGGTGAAATGGAATGCGGTAGACAACGCGGTGAAATACCATGTACTACGCGATGGGGCGGAGTTACTCACCGTAAGCGGAACGCAGATCTTCGACAGCGGCCTGCGCGCGGGAACAACCTACAGCTACCAGGTGATCGCCGAAAATGCCAAAGGTCATCAGTCTCTCGCCAGTACACCGCTTAAAGCCACGACGAAAGAGGGGTCTGTGACGCCTGAGCCGGAAGGCGAGTGGAAAGTCGGTACGCGCTATAAGACTGGAGAAATTGTCACGTATAACGGCACACAGTATCGCTGCGTGCAAGGGCATACGTCTCAGTCCGACTGGGCGCCGACTGCGGCTGCGACGCTTTGGCAGCCTGTTCCTTAATCTTTCGCGGCCCTCGCAAGGGGGCCATTTTCAGGCGTAAGCGCGCCTTATTTATTACTTTTTGTTAACTTATTGTTATCATTTATAGTGCAAAAAATTAACAATGGCACTATTGTAGTGCAATATTTGCACTGTTTTTGTGCGTTTCATGTTCTTTTCCGGCCTTTATCGTCTCAGGATGCCGCTTGCATCTGTAACAATACGTTGCTGTAACCCCTTCATTTACTACCGCTTTTTTAAATCTCTTTTGAACCATTAGAAAATTGGTTCGTTTATTGCTTAATCATTAGCACGATAAGTAGCACGCCATATCAATAACTTATCGTTCATAAAAAGAAAATAACGATGATAGTGAGCGAACCAATATGGAAAAACCGTCACGGTTTCTGGCCAATTCCAGCACCGCGCTTGAGCAACTGCGCGGGCTAATCAACCAGCATGAGTCAACACCAGGCACTCCGCTGCCCACGGAACGTGAGCTATCGGAAACACTCGGCGTAGGACGACGCGAAGTGCGTCGCGCGCTGGACGTGCTGGAAGAACAAGGGCGGATCTGGCGTAAACAGGGCAAAGGCACCTTTATTGGTCCGGCTGCCCCTGTTGAACCGCTGGCCCTTCAGGGATTGGTTCAGCAGACCAATCTGCTGGAAGTGATGGAAGCTCGTATACAGATCGAACCCGGCTTAGCCCGGCTTGCGGCACTGCGTGCCACCAGGGAAAACCTCGCGCTCATGCAGCGCATGCTTGAACGCATCGACAAGGTCAGCCCGGATGACCGCGATCTCAATGAACTCTGGGATAGCGCCTTTCACCGCGCCATTGCGGAGGCCGCGGGTAATCGCCTGATGCTTGGCCTGTTTGACGCCATTGACGCCGTGCGGCGCGAACCCGGCTGGCAGCATCTGCGTGAATTAGCCCGCACGCCCGAACGTGTCGACAGCTACAACGACCACCATCACAAGATCATGTCCGCGATTATCCATCGCCAGCCTAATGAAGCAGCGGCCGCCATGCGCGAACACCTGCTCAGCCTGCAAAACGCCCTGATTCAGGCGATCCACCTTGAGGACGATTTCACGCTATGACGACGATCCCGTTTAAGGACTCCACGCCTGTACTCCGGCTGAATAATCTCAACGTTAAGTTTTCCGGCTCGCCGGTCAGCGTCCTGGACGGCATTTCCCTGACGGTCAAAGCGGGCGAAACGCTGGCGCTGGTGGGGGAGTCCGGCTGCGGGAAAAGTATCACCTCACTGGCGCTGATGGGTTTACTGCCCGCCAGCGCGCAGATTGTCAGCGGCGAGATGCAGTTTCGCCGCCACGACCTGCGCAAGCTCTCCCAGCGGGAGTATGCCGATCTGCGTGGGAGCGAGCTGGCGATGATTTTCCAGGAGCCGATGACCTCGCTTAATCCGGCCTTCACGTTAGGCGATCAGCTCAGTGAAGCGGTCATGCGTCACCAGAACGTTACGCGCCCGGAGGCGATGAAGGTCGCGCTGCAGATCCTTGAGAAGGTGCAGATCCCGGCGGCAGAGATGCGCCTCAAGGCGTATCCGCACCAGCTTTCCGGCGGCATGCGCCAGCGCGTGATGATTGCCATGGCCCTGATCAACCACCCTAAACTGCTGATTGCCGATGAGCCGACCACCGCGCTCGACGTCACCATCCAGGCGCAAATCCTGACCCTGCTGAACACCCTAAAAGAGGAAACCGGCACGGCGGTGCTGATGATCACTCACGATTTGGGCGTGGTGGCTGAAGTGGCGCAGCAGGTGGCGGTAATGTATGCCGGGCAGGTGGTAGAGCAGGGAAGCGTTGAGGCAATATTCGCTGATCCGCAGCACCCGTACACCATCGGCCTGATGGGCTCGATCCCTTCGCTGGGCGCACGCAAAGGCCAGCTCTCCACCATTCCCGGAACGGTCCCGCTGCCGGAATCCATGCCGCAAGGCTGCCGTTTCGCGACGCGCTGCCCGTTTGCACAGTCGCGCTGTCATGATGAAAAACCGCAGCTCACCACGCTCGGCGCGGGCCATCAGGTTGCCTGCTTCCGCGTGCCGCTCGAACACCACATCGCCCTGGGAGAGACCGCATGACCACGCCCATTCTTGAAGCTCGCGACCTCAGCAAGATGTTCCCTGGCACGAAAAAACTGTTTACTCCGGCGCGTTTTGTCACCGCTGTTGATCGCGTTTCCCTTTCCGTTATGCCAGGGGAAACGCTCGCTATCGTAGGCGAATCTGGCTCCGGGAAATCCACGCTGGGCCGCTTGCTGCTGCGCCTTCTGGCAGCCAGCGAAGGGCGCGTGTTTTATCAGGGCGAGGAGATCACTCACGCGACTGGCGCGCGCCTTAATCAGCTCCGGCGCGAACTGCAGATTATTTTTCAGGATCCTTTTGCCTCGCTGAATCCGCGCATGACGGTGGAGCAGATCGTCGGTGAGCCGCTGTGGCTGCACCAGAACATGAAGAAAGCGGATCGTCAGTACCGCGTCGCGGAGCTGCTCAAGATCGTTGGCCTGCCTGCCGCCTGGGCCGGGCGCTATCCGCACGAGTTTTCCGGCGGGCAGCGCCAGCGTATCGGCATTGCGCGCGCGCTGGCTTCGGGGCCAAAGCTGCTGCTGGGCGACGAGCCGGTTTCCGCGCTGGATGTGTCGGTGCAGGCGCAGGTGGTAAATCTGCTGGAGAGCCTGAAGCACCAGCTGGGGCTGACGATGGTGATCGTCGCCCACGGTCTGGCGGTGATCCGCCACATGAGCGACCGCGTGGCGGTGATGTACCTTGGGCAAATCGTTGAGCTTGCCACCGTCGACGAGATCTTTGACGCACCGCTGCACCCTTACACCCAGGCGCTGATCGCATCGGCGCCGCAGATGCAGCCGGGCGTTGAGCGCGACGCGCCGCTGCTGCAGGGGGATCTGCCGAACCCGGCTAACCCGCCGTCGGGCTGTCGCTTCCACACCCGCTGCCCGTACGTCACCGACGAATGCCGCCAGGTCGAGCCGATTAATCAGGTGCTCGACGGCGGGCGTCAGGTTGCCTGCCACCGCTGGCAGGAAATTAACCGCGATCGCAGCGTTATCCAGATCGCACCGCCATCCGCAGCCTTTCTGCGCCGCCGCGCGCTGTTTGAACACGCGGCCACTCACTCCTCCCTTCCTTCAAGGAACTCATGATAATGACAATGCGTAATTCTCTTTTGACCGTACTGGGAAGTGTTATGTTGCTTGGCGCGGCGCTGCCCGCCCATTCTGAAAGCGTGCTGCGAATCGGCCTGGGAGCAGACCCGGACATGCTCGACCCGCACCTGGCGCGCACCTACTATGGCCGCTTCGTGTTTGCCTCCCTGTGCGACAGGCTGGTGGACGTCGACGAGCATCTGAAGGTCGTGCCAGGTCTCGCGAAATCGTGGGCCTGGAGCGCCGACGGCAAAACGCTGACCATGGATCTGCGCGAAGGCGTGACCTTCCATGACGGAGAGAAATTCGATGCCGCCGCCGCGAAATACAACCTGGACCGCGCCCTGACCCTCAAAGGCTCCCTGCGGAAAAGCGAGATCTCCTCCGTGGAATCGGTAGAGGTCACCGGCCCGATGCAGATAGCGCTGCACCTTAAAACGCCGGACGCCGCGCTGCTGATGCAGCTTACCGACCGCGCGGGCGCGATGATGGCGCCCGAGGCCGCGAAAAAGCCTGACTTTGCCGCCCATCCTGTCTGTTCCGGCCCGTACAAGTTCGACAGCCGCGTGTCGCAGGACCGCATCGTTCTGACCCGCTTCGACAACTACTGGAACAAAGGCGCCTACCACTTCGACAAAATTATCTATCTGCCGATCCCGGATGCCTCCGTGCGCCTCGCGAACCTGCGCGCGGGCGATCTGGATCTGACCGAAGGCATCGCCGCCAGCGACGTCAAAACCGTCGAAGCCGACAGCAAGCTGGCGCTGGCGAAGGTCACCGGCCTGGGCTATCAGGGGATCACCTTCAATATTAACAACGGCAAGGTCCCGGCGAACGATCCGTTCAAAGATGCCCGCGTGCGCGAGGCGTTTTCTCAGGCCATCGACCGCGATGCGTTAAACCAGGTGGTCTTCGAAGGGCTGTATACGCCAGCCAACCAGGCGTTTTCGACGGTGAGCCCGTATCACGTGAATCTGCCGGTTCCGCCGCGCGACGTTGATAAAGCCAAAGCACTGCTCAAAGCGGCAGGCGTCACCGCGCCGCTGACCGTCAACCTGCTGGTGCCGAACAACCCAACCTCGCAGCAGGTGGGTCAGGTATTGCAGGCGATGGTCGCCGAGGCCGGCTTCACGCTGAACCTGCAGATGACCGAATTTGCCACGCTGCTGGATCGCCAGCAGAGCGGTGATTATCAGCTGAGCTTCTCCGGCTGGTCGGGTCGCCCGGATCCGGACGGCAGCATCTACGGCTTTATCCACAGCAACGGCACGCTTAACGATGGCCGTTACAGCAACGCGCAGGTCGATGAGTGGCTGACGCAGGCGCGCCAGAGCACCGACCAGGCCGCCCGCCAGCCGCTGTATGACAAGGTGGTGAAGCAGCTGCAAACCGATATGCCGATTGCCTACCTCTACTTCGAGCCGCGCATTTTTGGCCTGAACAAGCGCGTGCAGGGCTTTAAGCCTTACCCGGACGGCATCGTGCGTCTGGCGGGTTTGACGCTGGCGAAATAAACGTCCTGAGGAGAACCCATGCTGGAACTGATTTGCAAACGTCTGCTGCTGGCCGTCCCGACGCTACTGCTGGTGAGCATGATGGTGTTCGGGCTGCAAAAGCTGCTGCCCGGCGACCCGCTGATTGCGATGGCCGGTGAGGAACGCGATCCGGCGGTGATCGCCCAGCTGCGCGCGGAGCTGAACCTGGATGCACCAATCCCGGTTCAGTATTTCCACTGGCTGACGCGGGCGCTGCAGGGCGATTTGGGCGTCTCCTTGCGCACGCACGAGCCGGTGACCGAGCTTATCGCCAGCAAGCTGCCGGTTACGCTGGAGCTGTCGCTGCTGGCGATGATTATTGCGCTGGTGTTTGGCATCAGCATGGGGATCCTTGCGGCGGTGAACAAAAACAGCTGGGTCGATCACGGGGCGAACTTCGTGGCGATCTCAGGGATCTCTATTCCCCACTTCTGGCTGGGGATCCTGCTGATTCTGGTCTTCTCGGTGAACCTGCAGTGGCTGCCCGCGTCCGGCTACGTGCCGTTCAGTGAAGATCCGCTTCAGAACCTGCGCACGCTGCTGCTGCCCGCGTCCGTGCTCGGAACCGGGCTGGCGGCGACGCTGATGCGCCATACCCGCGCGTCGATGATTGCGGTGCTGAAAGCGGATTATATCCGTACCGCACGCGCCAAGGGGCTGCTGCCGAAGGCGGTCATTCTAAAGCACGCGTTTCGCAACGCGCTGGTGCCGGTGATCACCCTCACCACGCTGCTGTTCGGCGAGCTGCTGGGCGGCGCGGTGCTGACCGAGCAGGTGTTCACCATTCCGGGCTTTGGCAAGATGATCGTCGACTCGGTGTTCAACCGTGACTACGCGGTGGTGCAGGGCGTGGTGCTGATCGTGGCGATCGGCTTCCTGCTGCTCAACCTGCTGGCCGACGTGCTTTACGTCCTTATCAACCCGAAAATGCGAGGTTAACGATGGCGGAACTGACGACGCAAACCGTAGCCCCCGCGCTGCCGCGCGCGCAGAACCGGGTGCTGAAGAAATTCCTCGGCAATAAAAGCGCGGTGATTGGCGCGCTTGTGGTGGGTTTCTTTGTGCTGGTGGCGCTGCTGGCGCCGTGGATCGCCCCGTTTGATCCGGTTAAAGCCAACTTCCTTGCGGTGCGCAAAGCGCCGTCAGCGATGTACTGGTTCGGCACCGACGAGCTGGGGCGCGACATTTTGTCCCGCATTATCTGGGGAGCGCGAACCTCGCTGATGGCGGGCTGTATGTCGGTGGTTATCGCGGTGGTCATCGGCGTGCCGCTGGGGCTGGTGGCGGGCTACTTCCAGAAGATGTGGGACGGCGTCATCTCGCGCTTTATCGAGGCGCTGCTGGCCTGTCCGTTCCTGATCATGGCGATCGCGCTGGGGGCATTTTTAGGCCCGAGCCTGACCAATGCGATGATCGCCATCGGTCTTTCGGCGATGCCGATCTTCGCCCGCCTGACGCGCGGGCAGGTGATCGCCATTCGCAACGAAGAGTACATCGACGGCGCGCGGGCGATAGGCCTGCCGGATCTCTGGATCATCATTAAATACGTTCTGCCAAACGTGATGTCGCCGATCCTGGTTCAGGCCACGCTGGCCATTGCCTCGGCGATTATTGCCGAAGCCAGCCTGTCGTTTTTAGGGCTGGGGCAGCAGCCGCCCAATCCGTCCTGGGGGTCCATGCTCAATACCGCGAAAGGTTTCCTTGAGCAGGCGCCGTGGATGTCCGTTTTCCCCGGCGTGGCGATTTTCCTTGCCGTGCAGGGCTTTAATTTACTTGGCGACGGGCTGCGCGATGCGCTCGATCCGCGCCACGACTAAGGAGTCATGATGACCAAAGCGCTTGATTTTACATCCGGTTACGCTTCACGCCGCCCGCCGATGATGGGCCACAACGCCGTTGCCACTTCGCAGCCGCTGGCGGCGCAGGCGGGAATGAAAATGCTGCAGCTGGGTGGCAACGCCGTCGATGCGGCCATTGCCACCGCCATGGCGCTGACCGTTGTTGAGCCGACCGGCAACGGCATCGGCAGCGACGCCTTTGCCATCGTCTGGGACGGTGAAAAACTTCACGGCCTGAACGCGTCCGGGCGCTCGCCGGCCAGCTGGCATGCGGATCTGTTTGCCGGTAAAAGCGCAGTGCCGGAAATCGGCTGGGACGCGGTGACGGTGCCGGGTGCGGTGTCGGGCTGGGTGGCCCTGGCAGAACGCTTCGGCACGCTACCGCTGACCACGCTGGCGCAGCCTGCGATTGACTACGCGCGCAACGGCTTCCCGGTCTCGCCGCTGATTGGTCATCTCTGGCAGCGCGGCTATAACAAGCTGAAAGATCAGCCGGGCTTTAGCGCCTGCTTCGCGCCGGAAGGCCGCGCCCCGCGCGTGGGGGAGATCTTCCGTAATCCAGCGCAGGCTCATTCGCTGGAGCTGATTGCCAAAACCAACGGTGAAGCCTTTTACCGTGGTGAGCTGGCGCAGAAAATCGCCGCCTTCGCCCAGGAGCATGGCGCGCACCTGTCAGCGGAAGATCTGGCAAACCATCGCGTGGACTGGGTTGACCTGCTGTCGCGCGACTTCGCGGGCGGCTCGGTACAGGAGCTGCCGCCAAACGGGCAGGGGATCGCCACGCTGATTGCGCTCGGTATTCTGGAGCAGTGCGGCATTGAGAAACATCATCCGGACTCCGTGCAGTCTCTGCACTTATCCATTGAAGCCATGAAGCTGGCGCTGGCGGATCTCGACCGCTACGTGGCGGATGAAGAACATATGGAGTTCGCAGCAAAAGAGCTGCTGAGCGACCACTATCTGAAGTCGCGTGCGGCGCTTATCGATCGCGATAACGCCTCTGACTTTGTGTACGGATCACCGACGCAGAGCGGCACGGTCTACATCAGCACCGCGGACGCCAGCGGGATGATGGTTTCGTTTATCCAGTCCAACTTTATGGGCTTCGGTTCAGGCATTGTGGTGCCGGATACCGGAATCAGCCTGCAAAACCGCGGCTGCGGCTTTGTGCTCGATCCCAAACACCCGAACGCGCTGGCGGGCAGCAAGCGTCCTTTCCACACCATCATTCCGGGCTTTGCGATGGACGGCAACGGCCAGCCGCTGATGTCCTTCGGCGTGATGGGCGGCCCGATGCAGGCGCAGGGGCATATGCAGATGGCGCTGCGCATTATGCTGCACGGGCAAAACCCGCAGGCGGCCATCGACGCGCCGCGCTGGCGCGTGGTGCAGGGCAGGGAAGTGATTGTTGAATCGACGTTCGATCGCAACACCATTGCCGCGCTGCGCGAGCGCGGGCATAAGATCGTGGTGGAAGATCCGCTCCAGGATTACAACTTCGGCGGTGCGCAGGTGATCTATCGTATGCCGGAAGGGCACTACGTGGCCGCGACGGAAAGCCGCAAGGACGGGCAGGCGTTAGTGAGTTAAAAGAAGCGAGCAACATTGGTAGGCCGGGTAAGGCGTAGCCGCCACCCGGCATTTTTTCACCCAATGCTAAACGGATCCGCATCCTGCCAGGCCGGAAACTTCTCCCGATACTCCTTCAGCGCCGTCAACGACAGCTCCGCATCAATGCGCGTCGCCTGATGCGGCTCGGCGGTGGCAATAATCTCGCCCTGCGGGTTCACCACCCGGCTGTCGCCGCGATAGTGGTGGCCGTTGCCGTCCGTCCCCACGCGGTTACAGCCCACCACGTACGCCTGGTTCTCAATCGCGCGAGCCACCAGCAGCGCCTGCCAGTGCAGCGAGCGCGGCGCGGGCCAGTTGGCGACGTACAGCGCCAGGTCGTAATCGTTGCGGTTGCGCGACCATACCGGGAAGCGCAGGTCGTAGCAGACCAGCGGCAGGATGCGCCAGCCGCGCCACTCGAACACCACGCGTTCGTTACCGGCTTCATAATGATGATGTTCATCGGCCATGCGGAACAGGTGGCGTTTATCGTAAAAATGCACCTTTCCTTCCGGCTCAACCAGCAGGAAGCGGTTCACCGGGCCGCGTTCCGTCTGCAGTGCGGCGCTCCCGGCGATCAGCGCGTTGGTTTGCTGCGCTTTGGCATGCATCCAGGCGACCACCTCTTCCTGGGGCATCGACTGTTTCGCCGCTTCCATCGCAAAGCCGGTGGTAAACATCTCCGGCAGGACAATCACATCTCGCCCGGTAATCTCTTCCAGTTGACGATCAAAGTGGCGCAGGTTGGCAGGGCCATCCATCCACACTAAAGGCTGCTGCAAAATCGAAATCTTCAAACCAGGCACGATACAGACTCCTCAAACGACCCCTTTTTGACACTGTAGCACGTCATTACGAGAAAATGTGGCAATAAAAAACCCCGCACCGGGCGGGGTTTGTCAGAGCGAAGCGGGTTATGCCGCTTCAGGTTTGCGGTGCTTCTCCGGCAGCTTTACCGGCTGCGTCGCCAGCTCTTCCGGTTCGAAATCATCCACGTTAATACTGCGCAGACGGCTCTCTTCGGCTTTCACCAGCAGCGCAGCTTCGTCGTTATTGATAATGCCACCGGCCAGCGCCTGTTTCGCCAGTTCGTCCAGACGGGTAAACGGCAGGTTTTTACCCAGCTGTTTGCAGATTTTCTGGTGAATCGGGTCGGCGGCCATCACGTCCAGCAGCGCCTCTTCCAGCAGGCCCACCGGGTTATGCGGCGTTGGCGCCAGATACTGACCGCGGCCAATGCGGGAGCGGGTGGCGCTCGGAACCTGCAGGATCTTCGCCACTTTGTGGTCCAGCTTGTCGGACGGCGCCAGATGATGACGACCGGTCGGGAAGATCACCACGCGCAGAGCGCCAGCCACGAAGCGGTTCGGGAAGTTCGCCAGCAGGTCGTCAATCGCCTGTTCCGCCTGATACATCGCATCCTGCACGCCCCAGTGCACCAGCGGCAGATCCGCTTCCTGACGGCCTTCGTCGTCGTAGCGTTTCAGCACCGCAGAGGCCAGGAAGATCTGGCTCAGCACGTCGCCCAGACGGGCGGAGATACGCTCGCGACGCTTCAGGCTACCGCCCAGCACCGCCATGGAAACATCAGACAGCAGAGCCAGGTTGGCGCTCAGACGGTTCAGATGCTGGTAGTAACGTTTGGTCGCATCGCCGGTTGGCGTCGCGCTGGTCAGGCCGCGCGTCAGGCCCAGCCAGAAGCTCCGCACCTTGTTGCTGCCCACGTGACCGATATGTTTGAACAGCAGTTTGTCGAAGGCGTCCACGTCGTTATTCTGCGCAGCGGCCATCTCTTCCAGCACGTACGGATGGCAGCGAATCGCACCCTGGCCGAAGATCATCATGCTGCGGGTCAGGATGTTGGCCCCTTCCACGGTGATGGCAATCGGGGCGCCCTGATAGCCGCGCGCCAGGAAGTTGCCTTCGCCGAGCATAATACCTTTACCGCCCGCGATATCCATCGCGTCAATGATCGACTGCTGCGCGCGGTGGGTACAGTGGTACTTCACAATCGCGGACAGCACGGCCGGTTTTTCGCCCAGCATGATGCCATAGGTAATCAGGGATGCAGCGGCGTCCATCACGTAGGCGTTGCCCGCGATGCGCGCCAGCGGCTCTTCGATACCTTCCATCTTGCCAATGGAGATTTTGAACTGACGGCGAATGTGGGCATAAGCGCCAATTCCCATCGCGACGGACTTCAGGCCACCGGTTGAGTTCGACGGCAGGGTAATACCGCGACCCACCGACAGACATTCCACCAGCATGCGCCAGCCCTGACCGGCCATTTTCGGGCCGCCGATGATGTAGTCAATCGGCACGAAGATATCCTGGCCGCGGGTCGGGCCGTTCTGGAACGGCACGTTCAGCGGGAAGTGACGACGGCCAATTTCAACGCCCGGCGTCGAGGTTGGGATCAGCGCGCAGGTAATGCCCAGATCCTCT
Organism: Enterobacter cloacae complex sp. P42RS; assembly: GCF_014930595.1. Lineage (NCBI taxonomy): Bacteria > Pseudomonadati > Pseudomonadota > Gammaproteobacteria > Enterobacterales > Enterobacteriaceae > Enterobacter > Enterobacter cloacae complex sp. P42RS. The sequence goes on along the minus strand of NZ_JADBRK010000021.1, from coordinate 15,910 downwards.
TCACCGCCCAGCAGTTTTTCCGGGTCGGAGAGCTTAAAGGCCAGGCCCAGCACGGTGGCGATAGGCGCCAGGGTGATATAGCGTTTGTTCCAGGTCAGGCGCATGCCCAGCACCTGCTGGCCCTGCCACTCGCCCATACAGACCACGCCGGTATCCGGGATTGCGCCTGCATCGGAGCCTGCTTCCGGGCTGGTCAGCGCGAAGCACGGGATTTCCTGACCGCGCGCCAGTCGCGGCAGATAGTGATCTTTCTGCTCTTCCGTACCGTAATGCTGCAGCAGTTCGCCCGGGCCTAAGGAGTTCGGTACGCCGACGGTAATCGCCAGGATCCCGGAAACACCCGCCAGCTTTTGCAGCACGCGAGCCTGCGCGTAAGCGGAGAACTCAAGACCGCCGTACTCTTTCTTAATGATCATCGCGAAGAAGCGATGCTCTTTCAGGTACGCCCACAGCTCCGGCGGCAGGTCGGCCATTTCGTGGGTGATAGCAAAGTCGTTCGCCATGCGGCACGCTTCTTCCACCGGGCCGTCAATAAAGGCCTGTTCTTCGGCGGTCAGGCGCGGCTGCGGATAGTTGTGCAGCTTTTTCCAGTCCGGGTTACCCTGGAACAGGTCGCCTTCCCACCAGGTGGTGCCCGCATCAATCGCTTCTTTCTCGGTGCGCGACATCGGCGGCATCACTTTGCGGAAGCCTTTAAATACCGGCGCGGAGATCATCGACTTACGCATCGGGGCCAGGTTAAACGGCAGCAGAATGATGGCAAGAGGGACCAAAATCCAGATATTCCAGAGACCTGCGACGCCAAGCGCAGCCGTCCAGGCCAGAAGAATCAGGCTGCTCAGGAATAAACTGACGCGGTGATAGAACAACACACCGAGCAGTACAACGGTTGCGAGAATGCTCAAAATCATCATAAAGAAAAGCTCCCTTGCTTGTAGGAGGTCTGACCACTTGTGATGATATGGTTGTAGTTGATGTGAATTCCTTTAGCAATGTGTTTACAAAATAATTACAACCTGGTTCACATTGTTCGCGTTTTCGTCGGCACAAAAAATCAAAACGCCGGACGATTCGCATGGCTTTAGCTTCTCGCTTTTCCCGCTATCCGGTACACTCCACTGTGTTATTTCATCAATACTGAAGGATTATCCTCATGTACCAGGATCTTATTCGTAACGAACTGAACGAAGCGGCGGAAACGCTGGCGAACTTTCTGAAAGATGATGCCAATATTCACGCTATTCAGCGCGCGGCGGTCCTGCTGGCCGACAGTTTTAAGGCCGGTGGCAAAGTGCTCTCCTGCGGTAACGGCGGTTCCCACTGTGACGCCATGCACTTCGCCGAAGAGCTGACCGGACGCTATCGCGAAAACCGTCCGGGCTACCCGGCGATTGCGATTTCCGACGTGAGCCACATCTCCTGCGTAGGCAACGACTTCGGTTACGACCACATCTTTTCCCGCTACGTTGAGGCAGTAGGCCGTGAAGGCGACGTGCTGCTGGGTATCTCTACCTCCGGTAACTCCGCCAACGTGATCAAAGCGATCGCCGCCGCGCGCGAAAAAGGGATGAAGGTCATCACCCTGACCGGGAAAGATGGCGGTAAGATGGACGGTACGGCGGATATCGAAATTCGCGTTCCGCACTTCGGCTATGCTGATCGCGTTCAGGAAATTCACATCAAAGTGATCCACATCCTGATCCAGCTGATCGAAAAAGAGATGGTTAAGTAAGACTTCGCTGGGGGCATATCCCCAATGGATTTCGAGTTGCACTGCGGCGGCAACTGAGTGAATCCCCAGGAGCTTACATAAGTAAGTGACTGGGGTGAGCGAAGGCAGCCAACAAAAGTGCAGCTTGAAAGACGAGGGGGCTGCCCCCCGCTGTTGTGGAGGTGATGTATGTGCGAACTGCTCGGGATGAGCGCCAATGTGCCAACCGATATCTGCTTTAGCTTCACCGGGCTGGTTCAGCGCGGTGGGGGAACCGGGCCGCATAAAGACGGCTGGGGCATCACCTTCTACGAAGGCAAAGGGTGTCGCACGTTCAAAGATCCACAGCCCAGCTTTAACTCACCGATTGCCAAACTGGTGCAGGACTATCCCATTAAATCCTGTTCGGTGATCGCGCATATTCGCCAGGCAAACCGCGGCGAAGTTGCGCTGGAAAATACCCATCCCTTTACCCGCGAGCTGTGGGGCCGTAACTGGACCTACGCGCACAACGGGCAGCTTACGGGCTATAAATCTCTGGAAACGGGCAACTTCCGCCCGGTGGGCGAAACGGACAGCGAGAAGGCCTTCTGCTGGCTGCTGCATAAGCTGACGGAACGTTATCCGCGCACGCCCGGCAATATGGCCGCCGTATTCAAATACATCGCGACGCTGGCAGCCGAATTGCGTGAAAAAGGCGTGTTTAACATGCTGTTGTCTGACGGACGCTACGTGATGGCGTTCTGCTCGACGAATCTCTTCTGGATCACGCGCCGTGCGCCGTTTGGCGTCGCTACGCTGCTCGATCAGGATGTGGAGATAGATTTTCAGAAAGAGACCACACCGAACGATGTGGTCACCGTTATTGCAACGCAGCCGCTGACGGGCAACGAAACCTGGCAAAAGATTATGCCAGGCGAGTGGGTGCTATTTTGTCTCGGGGACCGTGTAATTTGAGGCCAGCTGCGGGTGGACGACTTCGTGGCTCAGCGGTTTGCTGACCACGTAACGGCCATCGACGATAGAGACTACCGGCGGCTTGTGGGTCTGCTCAAAGTAGTCATAACCCGGCTTCAGCTGTTTCCAGAAATCGGCGTAGTAAGAGTACTTATGGCGCGCCATATTGGCATCGGTCATGCGGAACGGATAGATGCTGACCTGAACGTTAGGCTGCCCAAAGACCAGTGCGCCGGTTACGAACTGGAAAATCTCATCAATGCCGGAGTCGGTCATCGCGTAGCAGCCGACAGACACGCAGGCACCGTGGATCATCAGGTATTTCCCTTCATAACCGTGAGCACGGTCATAGGCGTTCGGGAAACCGATGTTGATGGCTTTATAGAAGCGGCTATCCGGCTTTAACTGGTTACGCTGAACGTTGTAAAAACCTTCCGGGCTTTTGAAATCGCCCTGACGCTGTTTCGGGCCCAGCCCGCCGGAATAGTTACAAATTTTGTAGCTATCAAGCAGCTGATATGTTTCGCCCATTTTTACAAACAGATCGAGCGTGCGCTCTTCCTTGAAGATTTGAATATAAACCGGGGATCCCATTAACTGCTGTTTATATTCTTTGCTGATCGGCGTGGTGGAGCTGTTGCTGCTGAGCAGCCCGGCAAACGACATGCACGGAATCAGAAGCATCGCAATGAACAATGCGATTTTACGCATACTACAAATTCCTTGATAAAACCTGGACTAACTTGCCAGGACGGCAAAAGAGACCCGAAATCAGATTATTCTGTTAGGTGCGCTCACATTAGCACCGCTATAGATTTTCGCAAGAGCCGGGCGGTGAGTTTACAAATTAGTTTTACTTTATAAACCATCAAAAACGCGCTGGCTCCAGGAACTTTGCGTAATAGCTCGCATTTTGGCGCGCCCGACGGTGGATCCCCTGCCCGAGAGAAGGGGAAAATGTTACACTTTGCGCCCACTGGATTGTTGTTTATGGAAACCTGCTAACCACATGTTTAAAATAAAAAAAGGACTTAATTTGCCGATTGCAGGCGTGCCTGAGCAGCACGTCTCGTGTGGCGCAAGCGTCCGTCATGTCGCAATTTTAGGTGACGATTATCTGGGAATGCGTCCTTCAATGCTGGTGCAGGAGGGCGATCGCGTGATCAAAGGGCAGGCGCTCTTTGAAGACAAAAAAAATCCTGGCGTCATGTTCACGGCCCCCGCCAGCGGCACCGTGGTAGCGATCAACCGCGGCGAGCGTCGCGTGCTGCAGTCGGTGGTAATTCGCATTGAAGGCGATGAACAGCGTGAGTTTGCTCGTTATGATGCGGCAGACCTCGCGACGCTTAGCCGCGAAGATGTGCAGGCTCAGCTGCTCGCGTCCGGCCTGTGGACGGCGCTGCGTACGCGTCCTTTCAGCAAATCCCCCGTTCCTGATACCGCCCCGGCTGCCATTTTCGTGACGGCCATCGACACCAACCCGCTCAGCGCAGACCCGCAGCCCATTATTTTGGAGCAGCGTAAAGCCTTTGATGCCGGGCTGACCGTTCTGACTCGCCTGACGCCCGGAAAAGTGCACGTTTGCCAGGCCAGCGGCGGCAAGCTTGGCGGCCATCCGCAGGGGCAGGTTACGTTTAATGAATTTTCCGGCCCGCATCCGGCGGGTCTGGTCGGGACCCATATCCACTTCCTTGAGCCGGTAAGCCTTAAAAAACAGGTTTGGCACCTTAATTATCAGGATGTCATTGCCATCGGTAAACTCTTTACTACGGGTGAACTCTGCGCTGAACGGATTATCGCTATCGGCGGGCCGCAGGCCGCAAACCCGCGTCTGGTTAAGACGCTTCTGGGAGCAGACATTAATGAACTGCTGGCAGGGGAACAGAAAGAGGGTGAAAACCGCCTCATTTCCGGTTCGGTACTCAGCGGCCGCCGCGCTGTCAATGCGCACGCGTACCTGGGACGTTTCCATCTTCAGGTGAGCGTCGTTCTTGAAGGGCGTGAGAAAGAGCTGTTCGGCTGGGTTCTGCCTGGCGCAGAAAAATACTCCGTCACCCGCACCACGCTTGGCCACTTTCTGCGTCATAAGCTCTTTAACTTCTCTACCAGCACAAACGGCGGCGAGCGCGCGATGGTTCCGATTGGCAACTACGAACGTGTAATGCCGCTGGATATTCTGCCTACCGTGCTGCTGCGCGATCTTCTGGCAGGCGATACCGACGGCGCGCAGGCGCTCGGTTGCCTGGAACTGGATGAAGAAGATCTGGCGCTCTGTACCTATGTGTGTCCGGGTAAATACGAATATGGACCCGTATTGCGCGAGGTGTTAACCCGCATTGAGCAGGAAGGATAACCATGGGCTTAAAACACCTCTTCGAAAAAATTGAGCCGCATTTTACCGAGGGTAAACTGAAGAAGTACTACCCGCTGTATGAAGCGACGACGACTATTTTCTACACTCCGGGTCTGGTGACGAAAGGTGCAGCGCACGTTCGCGATGCCATCGACCTGAAACGCATGATGATCCTGGTGTGGTTTGCGGTTTTCCCGGCCATGTTCTGGGGCATGTACAACGTTGGTCTGCAAACCATTCCGGCGCTGCATCATATGTACGACGCTCAGCAGCTGGCGCAGGTGATCCAGTCTGACTGGCACTATCGTCTGGCGCAGTCACTGGGCGTCAGCTTTGCGGCTGATGCAGGCTGGGTCAGCATGATGACGCTGGGGGCCGTCTTCTTCCTGCCGATCTACATGACCGTCTTTATCGTGGGCGGCTTCTGGGAAGTGCTGTTCGCCATCATCCGCAAACACGAGATCAACGAAGGCTTCTTTGTTACCTCCATTCTGTTTGCGCTGATTGTTCCGCCGACTCTGCCGCTCTGGCAGGCGGCGATGGGGATCAGCTTTGGCGTGGTGATTGCCAAAGAGATTTTCGGCGGCACCGGACGTAACTTCCTCAACCCGGCGCTGGCGGGGCGTGCGTTCCTGTTCTTTGCTTACCCGGCGCAGATTTCGGGCGACCTGGTGTGGACGGCAGCAGACGGATTCTCCGGCGCGACGCCACTTTCACAGTGGGCGGCAGGCGGCGGTGAAACGCTGGTCAACAATGCTACCGGCCAGCCCGTAACCTGGTTCGACGCGTTTCTTGGCAACATTCCGGGCTCCATTGGCGAAGTATCTACCCTGATGATTTTGATCGGCGGGGCCATCATCCTCTTTGGCCGCGTGGCCTCCTGGCGCATCGTCGCGGGCGTTATGCTCGGCATGGTGCTTACCGCCACGCTGTTCAACCTCATTGGTTCAGACACGAACCCGATGTTCTCCATGCCGTGGTACTGGCACCTGGTGCTGGGAGGCTTTGCGTTTGGCATGATGTTCATGGCCACCGATCCCGTCTCGGCCTCCTTTACCGACAGGGGGAAATGGTGTTACGGCGCGCTCATTGGCGTGATGTGTGTACTGATTCGCGTGGTCAACCCGGCCTATCCGGAAGGGATGATGTTGGCCATTCTGTTTGCCAACCTGTTTGCGCCGCTGTTCGACTACCTGGTCGTGCGCGCCAACATTAAGCGGAGGAAGGCGCGTGGCTGAGGTTAAAAATAACGACAGCATCAGCAAAACGCTGCTGGTGGTTTTGGTACTGTGTCTGGTCTGTTCCATCGTGGTTGCCGGTTCCGCCGTAGGGTTGAAACCGCTGCAGCAGGAACAGCGCGCGCTGGATAAACAGCGTAACATCCTGGCCGTTGCCGGGCTGATGCAGGAAGGCATGACGAAGGACGACGTCGCTGCCGTGTTTGCTGAACGCATTACCGCACGGCTGGTGGATTTAAAAACCGGCGAGCTGATGGATAAAGACCCGGCGAAATATAACCAGGCGCTGGCATTAAAGGATCCGCAGATGAGCACCGTGCTTGACGCCTCGCAGGATCCGGCTGGCATTAAGCGCCGCAGCAATGTGGCGGAGATTTACCTCGTTCGTGACGAGCAGAAGCGCATACAGGAAATCGTGTTGCCCATCTACGGCAACGGCTTATGGTCAATGATGTATGCGTTTGTGGCACTGGATACCGATGGCCGCACGGTCAAAGGTATTACTTATTACGATCAGGGCGAAACGCCGGGGCTGGGTGGCGAAGTGGAAAATCCTAACTGGCGTGCGCAGTTTATCGGTAAAAAAGTGCTCAATGATAACGGTCAACCTGCGCTGAAGGTGGTGAAAGGAGGCGCGCGTCCTGGGGATGAATTCGCCGTTGACGGTCTTTCCGGCGCCACACTCACCTCTAACGGGGTGCAGCACAGTTTTGATTTCTGGATGGGTGAACTGGGCTTTGGTCCCTTCCTGAAGAACGTACGTGAAGGAGCGCTGAACAATGGCTGATACGGGTGAACTGAAAGAAGTTAAAAAGGTGCTGATTGGCCCACTTTTAGCCAATAACCCGATAACCCTGCAGGTGCTGGGTGTGTGCTCGGCTCTGGCGGTAACGACCAAGCTGGAAACGGCGGTGGTGATGACGCTGGCGGTAACGCTGGTGACGGCGTTTTCCAGCATGTTTATCTCGATGATCCGCCACCACATCCCCAACAGCGTGAGGATCATCGTGCAGATGGCGATCATCGCCTCGCTGGTGATCGTGGTCGATCAGCTGCTGCGCGCTTTCGCCTACGAAACCTCGAAGCAGCTTTCGGTGTTTGTCGGCCTGATTATCACCAACTGCATCGTGATGGGGCGCGCTGAAGCCTACGCCATGAAAATGCCGCCGCTGGCGAGCTTTATGGACGGTATCGGCAACGGCCTGGGCTACGGCGTGATCCTCCTGACGGTCGGTTTCCTGCGCGAGCTGATTGGCAGCGGCAAGCTGTTTGGCGTTCAGGTGCTGGATACGGTACAGAACGGCGGCTGGTATCTGCCGAACGGCCTGTTCCTGCTGGCCCCAAGCGCATTTTTCATTATCGGTTTGCTGATCTGGCTGATTCGTACGCTGAAGCCTGAGCAGCAGGAAAAGGAGTAACCGACAATGGCTCATTACCTGAGTTTATTTGTGCGCGCGGTGTTTGTTGAAAACATGGCGCTCGCCTTCTTCCTGGGCATGTGTACGTTCCTTGCTGTCTCTAAAAAGGTCTCGACGGCATTTGGCCTGGGCGTGGCGGTCACCGTTGTGCTGGGGCTTTCGGTTCCGATTAACAACCTGGTGTTCAACTTCGTGCTGCGGGACGGCGCGCTGGTGGAAGGCGTCGATCTTAGCTTCCTGAACTTCATCACCTTCATCGGGGTGATTGCGGCGCTGGTACAAATCCTGGAGATGATCCTCGATAAGTATTTCCCGTCGCTGTACAACGCGCTGGGGATCTTCCTGCCGTTGATCGCGGTGAACTGCGCCATCTTCGGTGGCGTCTCGTTTATGGTTCAGCGCGATTACAACTTCAGTGAATCGGTGGTGTACGGCTTCGGTTCCGGTATCGGCTGGATGCTGGCGATTGTCACCATGGCGGGGATCCGTGAAAAAATGAAATATGCCAACGTGCCTGCGGGGCTGCGTGGCTTAGGGATCACCTTTATCACCACCGGCCTGATGGCGTTGGGCTTTATGTCCTTCTCCGGTGTGCAGCTATAAGGGCTAACAGATGGAAATTATTCTTGGCGTGGTGATGTTCACGCTGATAGTACTGGTGCTGTCAGGGCTGATTCTGGCGGCGCGCGCAAAGCTGGTTAATTCCGGGGATGTGATCATTGATATCAATGACGATCCGCAGAACCAGATCCGCACTCCGGCAGGGGACAAGTTGCTTAATACGCTCTCGGGCAACGGGATTTTTGTCTCGTCAGCCTGCGGTGGAGGCGGCTCATGCGGGCAGTGCCGTGTGACGGTGAAAGAGGGGGGCGGTGATATTCTGCCTACTGAACTGTCGCATATTACGAAGCGTGAAGCGAAAGAGGGGTGCCGCCTGGCGTGCCAGGTCGCGGTGCGTCAGAACATGAAGATTGAGCTGCCGGAAGAGATTTTCGGCGTGAAAAAATGGGAGTGCGAGGTTATCTCGAACGATAACAAAGCCACGTTTATTAAAGAGCTTAAGCTGCGTGTCCCTGAAGGGGAGAGCGTCCCGTTCCGTGCAGGCGGGTATATCCAGATTGATTGTCCGGCGCACACCGTGGCGTATGCGGACTTCGACGTGCCCGATGAGTACCGGGCCGACTGGGATAAATTTAATCTCTTCCGCTTTGTTTCCGAGGTAAAAGAGCCCGCGCTGCGCGCCTATTCCATGGCTAACTACCCGGAAGAGAAGGGCATTATCATGCTCAACGTGCGTATCGCCACGCCGCCGCCAAACGTGCCTGACGCGCCGCCGGGCGTGATGTCGTCGTATATCTGGTCCCTTAAGCCAGGCGACAAGGTGACGATCTCCGGTCCGTTCGGCGAGTTTTTTGCTAAAGATACCGACGCGGAAATGGTCTTTATCGGCGGCGGTGCGGGTATGGCCCCTATGCGCTCGCACATCTTTGACCAGCTCAAGCGTCTCGGCAGCAAGCGTAAAATCAGCTTCTGGTACGGTGCGCGCTCGCTGCGCGAAATGTTCTACGACGATGAGTTTGAACAACTGGCGCGTGAGAATCCGAACTTTACCTTCCACGTGGCGCTCTCCGATCCGCAGCCGGAAGATAACTGGACGGGCTATACGGGATTCATTCACAACGTGCTGTATGAAAACTACCTCAAACAGCACCCGGCACCGGAAGACTGCGAGTTCTATATGTGTGGTCCGCCAATGATGAACGCCGCCGTGATCAAGATGCTCAAAGATCTCGGCGTGGAAGATGAAAACATCCTCCTTGATGATTTCGGGGGCTGATTATGTTGACCTTTCTGGCAACCTTTGCGGTATTTTTGCTGGTGGTGTTCGGTATGTCTTTAGGCTGGATCATCAAGCGTAAAAGCATTCAGGGCAGCTGTGGAGGTATCTCTTCCATCGGAATGGAAAAGGTGTGCGACTGCCCGGAGCCCTGTGATGCCCGTAAAAAACGGATGGCTCGGGATCAGCAGAGGATCATCTAGGAAAAGGCCGCTTCGTGCGGCCTTTATCATTTATTTTGCCCAGCTTTTGGCTTTGGCTGGTGAGTCTACAAGAACCCCTTCGGCACCCAGTGTTTTCGCCTTCTGGTAATCCTCTTCTGAGTTCACGCCGATAAAAATCAGATGGGCATTGCCCTGAGAGCGGAAGCAGTCAACGGCCTCTTTGTCCCACGTTAATGTTGCAGGAGAGACACCTTCGCCTAAGGTGAATTTCTCGACCACTTCTACTTTTCGGTTTAACTCAAGCCCATACCAGTAATCGTCCATTTTTTGTGAAGGAGGCAGACATTCATGGCTCAACGAAATCGTGGCCAGACGCGTGCGGGTTTCGCTGCGCGTGACAAAGCGGGGGATTTCGACAGGCAATGCTTCCATATAGCGATCTTCGGTTGAATAAACGCGAACGCGATTCAGGCTGTTGGTCTCTTTCAGTACGTTAAGCAGCGCGTTGCCCATGGTCGCCGGATCGGCATCCGGCGATTTGATGTCAATGAAAAAACGCGTATTTGGCCAGGCGCTCAGCACCGACTTCAGCGTCGGTATCGGGGAATTAAGCAGGTTTTCCGGCAGGCCCTTATCTTTCCACTTCACGCTGGCATCCGCTTTTGCCAGTTCTTCAGCGGTATACTGTGACACCTTTCCCTGCAGATTGGTTAACGCTTTCAGATCGGCAGGTCGATAGAGAACCGGTACGCCATCCCGACTGAGCTGCACGGTTATCCAGACGATATCTGTTTTGTTTTCGAGGGCGAGCTTAATGGCTGGCAGGGTATTTTCAGGTGCATCCGCAGTTCCGCCCCGGTGGGCAACGATCGCAGGGCTAGCAGATGCAGCACTCGCCAGAAACAGTAACGAAATCGAGAGAATTTTTTTCATGAATAATTACGCTCCATTGATTTTCTAAGTGTATGTATATAAAGGTTTTATTACGAATGTTTGTAACACGTTTATATGACAACCGTGAGTAAGGAAAATAGCTGACGCATTTTTTGCCTTTTGTTATACTGTATATAAATACATGTGTGGTATGACCGATGCGCAAAATAATCCATGTCGATATGGACTGCTTTTTTGCCGCAGTGGAGATGCGTGACAACCCGGCGCTGCGGGATATTCCCATCGCCATTGGCGGCAGCCGCGTTCAGCGCGGTGTGATCAGCACCGCCAACTATCCTGCACGCAAATTTGGCGTGCGCAGCGCCATGCCGACGGCGATGGCGCTGAAACTGTGTCCGCACCTTACTCTTTTGCCAGGGCGCTTTGACGCCTATAAAGAAGCCTCAAACCATATACGCGAAATCTTCTCCCGCTATACCTCACTGATTGAACCGCTTTCGCTGGACGAAGCCTATCTGGACGTCACCGACAGCCTGCACTGTCACGGCTCCGCTACCCTGATGGCGCAGGAGATCCGCCAGACCATTTTCAACGAGCTGAATCTCACCGCGTCGGCAGGCGTCGCGCCGGTAAAATTTCTCGCCAAAATTGCTTCCGATTTAAATAAACCCAACGGCCAGTACGTCATCACCCCTGAAGAGGTCCCGGCGTTTTTAAAAACGCTGCCGCTTGGCAAAATCCCCGGCGTAGGCAAAGTCTCCGCCGCGAAGCTGGAAAGTATGGGGTTACGCACCTGCGAAGACGTGCAGCGAAGCGACCTGGCTATGCTGCTCAAGCGCTTTGGGAAGTTTGGCCGCGTGCTGTGGGAGCGCAGTCAGGGCATTGACGACCGCGATGTAAACAACGAACGGCTTCGTAAATCGGTCGGGGTTGAGCGCACGCTGAGCGAAGACATCCATGACTGGTCGGAATGCGAAACCATTATTACGGAACAGCTCTATCCGGAGCTGGAGCGACGCCTGATCAAAGTAAAGCCTGATTTACTGATTGCCCGACAGGGCATCAAGCTGAAATTTAACGACTTTCAGCAGACGACGCAGGAGCACGTCTGGCCGCGCCTGAACAAAGAAGATCTTATCGCAACGGCGAAAAAGGCGTGGGAAGAACGACGAGGCGGACGAGGGGTGAGGCTGGTGGGACTGCACGTCACGCTGCTGGATCCGCAGCTGGAGCGTCAGCTGGTTTTGGGATTGTAGATTACACTCATCGTAGGCCCGGCAAGCGTAGCGCCGCCGGGCAACAGACGACAAATTACTTCGCAGGGATCGCCTTCAGCAGTTCCGTCAACAGCGTCCAGTAATGACCGACGCTTTCAATATGAACCTGCTCATCCGGCGAGTGTGGACCGGTAATGGTTGGCCCGATGGAAACCATGTCCATGTCCGGATACGGCTTCTTAAACAGACCACATTCCAGACCCGCGTGGATCACCTGGATGTTCGGGGTGCTGTTGAACAGACGCTGATAAGTTTCACGCACCAGCGCCATCACCGGAGAGCTTGCATCCGGCTGCCAGCCAGGGTAGCTGCCTTTGGCGGAGGTTTTCGCGCCCGCCAGCGCACCCAGGGATTCCAGCATGCTTACTACATACTCTTTACCGCTATCGATCAGAGAGCGGATCAGGCAGATAATTTCCGCGCTGTCGTCGCTCATGGTCACCACGCCCACGTTCAGAGAGGTTTCCACCACGCCTTTCGCCACGTCAGAATTGCGAATCACGCCGTTTGGCGTCGCGTTCAGCAGCTGAACGAAGCTGTCGCGAGACTGCGCGGTCAGGGCGGCTTTATCCGTAGACACGGATTCCAGCACCACGGTCAGGTTCTTCTCTTTCGCCGACAGTTCGTTTTTCAGGATATCCAGGTAGACGCTGGAGAGTTTTTTCAGCTCGTCCGCTTTCGCCGCTGACACCGCCACGGTGGCAAAGGCTTCGCGTGGGATCGCGTTGCGCAGGGTGCCGCCGTTGAAGTCCACCAGACGCAGGTCCAGCTCGGCCGCGTGGCCCGCCAGGAAGCGTGCCAGCAGTTTGTTGGCGTTGCCGAGACCCAGATGAATGTCGCCGCCAGAGTGGCCGCCTTTCAGCCCTTTCAGCGTCAGCTTGAAGGTCTGGAAGCCAGCAGGGATCGCTTCGCGTGACAGCGGCAGGGTAGAGATGAAATCAATCCCGCCCGCGCAGCCCATGTAGATCTCACCTTCTTCTTCGGAGTCGGTGTTGATCAGGATATCTGCCTGCAGCCAGTTCGCCTGCAGACCGAACGCGCCGTCCATGCCCGCTTCTTCGGTCATGGTCAGCAGCACTTCCAGCGGACCGTGTTCAACGCTGTCGTCAGCCAGCACCGCCAGCGCAGAGGCCATACCGATGCCGTTGTCCGCGCCCAGGGTGGTGCCGCGCGCTTTTACCCAGTCGCCATCGATGTACGGCTGTATTGGGTCTTTAGTGAAGTCGTGAACGGTGTCGTTGTTTTTCTGTGGCACCATGTCCAGGTGCGCCTGCAGTACAACCGGTTTACGGTTTTCCATGCCTGCGGTAGCTGGTTTGCGGATCAGAATGTTGCCAACCTGGTCGCGCTCTGCGTGCAGACCTTTTTCCTTCGCCCAACCCATAATATGTTCGGCAAGCTGTTCTTCATGGTAGGAAGGGTGTGGAATGGAGCAAATTTTGGCAAAAATATCCCACAGCGGCTGCGGAGATAATTGAGACAGTTCAGACACGATAAGTCTCCTTGTCGAGGCGCTGCAAACAGGGTTGCAGGCCACAGGGTTAGCAGGTTAATAGTTACCACAAGACAGGCTTGCGAGATGCAACTGAGAATACCACTTTCTCTGCTGGCTGGTAGCATAAAGCATGTAAAAACTCAGGCAGGGAGCGCTAAACACTGGTTTTTAGTGCGCCAGATCTCTATAATCTCGCGCAACCTATTTCCCCCTCGAACACTTTTTAAGCCGTATAAAAACAGGCTGGGACACTTCACATGAGCGAAAAATACGTCGTCACCTGGGACATGTTGCAGATTCACGCACGCAAACTGGCTGCGCGTCTGATGCCTTCCGAACAGTGGAAAGGCATTATTGCCGTCAGCCGTGGCGGTCTGGTACCGGGGGCGCTGCTGGCACGTGAGCTGGGTATTCGTCATGTCGATACCGTCTGCATCTCCAGCTATGACCATGATAACCAGCGTGAGCTGAAAGTGCTGAAACGCGCTGAAGGCGACGGTGAAGGCTTCATCGTTATCGACGATCTGGTGGACACCGGCGGTACTGCGGTCGCTATTCGCGAAATGTATCCAAAAGCGCACTTCGTGACGATCTTTGCGAAGCCTGCTGGCCGTCCGCTGGTCGACGATTACGTGATTGATATCCCGCAGGATACCTGGATTGAACAGCCGTGGGATATGGGCGTGGTCTTCGTACCGCCTATTTCAGGCCGTTAATTTCAGTACGTAACTTTACACGCCCGGCTATGCCGGGCGTTGTTCTTTTTATCCCGCCACGCGTTACAATGGGCACTATATGACGTATCCATGGAGGCAACGCAATGACGCAGGCGAATCTCACCGAGACTCTCTTCAAACCCCGTTTCAAACACCCTGAAACGTCGACGCTGGTCCGTCGGTTTAATCCGGGAACCATGCCTGCCGTCCAGTCCGCGTTAGACGGTAAAAACGTGCCCCACTGGTATCGCATGATTAACCGCCTGATGTGGATCTGGCGCGGTATCGATCCCCGTGAAATCCTCGACGTGCAGGCGCGTATCGTAATGAGCGAGTCGGAGCGTACCGACAGCGAGCTCTACGACACGGTGGTGGGCTACCGGGGCGGGAACTGGATCTACGAATGGTCTAAACAGGCGATGCTCTGGCAGCAAAAAGCCAGCCAGGAAGAGGATGCCACGCGAAGCGGCAAGCACTGGCTGCATGCGGCCAACCTCTACGCCATCGCCGCCTATCCGCATTTGAAAGGGGATGAGCTGGCCGAGCAGGCTCAGGCGCTGGCGAATCGTGCCTATGAGGAAGCTGCTCAACGTCTGCCGGGTCAGATGCGCGAGCTTGAGTTCGCCGTTCCGGGCGGTGCGCCCGTCACCGGGTTCCTGCACATGCCTGAAGGCGACGGCCCGTTCCCGACCGTGCTAATGTGCGGCGGGCTGGATTCCCTGCAAATCGACTATTACAGCCTGTATGAGCGCTACTTCGCACCAAAAGGGATCGCGATGCTGACGCTCGATATGCCTTCTATTGGATTCTCATCGAAGTGGAAGTTAACGCAGGATTCGAGCCTGCTGCACCAGCATGCGCTTAAAGCGCTGGAAAATGTTCCGTGGGTTGACCACACCCGCGTCGCGGCGTTCGGCTTCCGTTTTGGTGCCAACGTTGCGGTGCGTCTGGCTTACCTTGAATCTTCACGTCTGAAGGCCGTCGCCTGCCTGGGCCCGGTGGTTCACGCCCTGCTCAGCGATCCTGCCCGTCAGGGCAGCGTGCCGGAGATGTATCTGGACGTCCTTGCCAGTCGCCTTGGCATGCATGATGCCTCAGACGAAGCGCTGCGCGTTGAGCTCAATCGCTACTCGTTAAAAACGCAAGGGTTGCTGGGACGCCGCTGCCCGACGCCGATGCTGTCCGGTTTCTGGAAAAACGATCCGTTCAGCCCGGAGGAAGAGTCACGCTTAATCACTTCGTCATCTGCGGATGGCAAATTGCTTGAGGTGCCGTTCAGCCCGGTGTATCAGAATTTTGACAAAGCCTTGAAAGAGATCACGCGCTGGATCGCCCAGAGAGTGTGTTAATAGATTGCTAAATTTCGCTGGTTTGGTAAAACAGTGGCTTCACAAAAGGAGATCGCAATGACGTTACCGAGTGGACACCCGAAAAGTAGGCTGATTAAGAAATTTATGGCTCTCGGCCCGTATATTCGAGAAGAGCAGTGTGAAGAGAATCGCTTTTTTTTCGACTGCCTGGCTGTTTGCGTCAACGTGAAGCCTGCACCCGAAAAACGTGAATTCTGGGGCTGGTGGATGGAAATGGAAGCAGAGGAGAAACGTTTTACGTATAGCTACCAGTTTGGCCTGTTTAACAAAGACGGCAACTGGCAGGCCACGACCATCAAAGATCAGGAAGTGATCGATCGCCTGGAATACACCCTGAAAGAGTTCCACGACAAAGCGAGCGCGCTGCTGGCCACCCTGGACCTTAAGTTCGAGCCAGCGGATGACTTTTCCAGCGAAGCGGTGAAGCTGACCGCGTAATGGTTTCTCCCTCTTCCTGTGGAAGAGGGAGAAACCATTACG
>NZ_JADBRK010000020.1:0-81184 GCF_014930595.1 Enterobacter cloacae complex sp. P42RS | reverse complement strand
GTCCGAAGACATTAAGAATCCATGTCACTTTGAGTGCCCACACAGATTGTCTGATAAATTGTTAAAGAGCAGTGCCGCTTCGTTTTCGCTGCGGCGCGGGGTGTGCATATTACGCCTTCCCGCTTCAGAGTCAAGCCTTTATTTTGCTTTTCTCTGCTGACCCGGCGGCGTGTGTGCCGTTGTTCCGTGTCAGTGGAGGCGCATTATAGGGAGTTATTCTGAAGTGACAAGCACAAAATACAAAAAACTTTTCGTTCGCTCACTTTTCAAACTTAACGCTTATTTAAGTCGCGAATCGCCCGCTAAATGGGCAATTTCCCGCGCAAAACTGGCCACCTGCGACCAGTCGGTATAAACCACTTCTTTATGCGTATCGGTTTCGCCACCCGTCATCTTCATTATCAGGCGGATCATGAAGCGGTCATACCAGCGGTAGCGAGGATAGCGCAGCGCACCGGCAAAGACGGCGCACAGGTCTGGCTGCCACGGCGAGCCGAGCAAAAACTTGCGCGTGTAGCTGTTGGTCTGCGGCGTACGCTTCTCAGCTTTACGGGCAACCAGATTGACCGAGTAAAACGCGCCCGGCAATGTGTTGAGTACCGCCGTATGCTTTTTCACAAAGCGATCCAGCGCCGGATGGAAGTGTCCGTAACGAATGGAGGCGCCAATCACCACGCGATCGTACTCCTGCCAGGCAATCTCCTCCGCGCGATTCAGGTTCACCACATCTGAGTAAATGCCCAGCTCTTTTAATTCCGACGCCAGATACGCGGCAATCTCACGCGTTTGCCCGTCTCGCGTAGAGAAAAGAATCAGTGTTTTCATCAACGGCTCCTTATTCGCGCCAGAATGTTGGGGTAAACAGCACCAGCAGCGTAAAGACCTCAAGACGACCAAACAGCATATTGGCAATAAGGATCCATTTCGCAACCGGGTTCATGCTGGCAAAGTTATCCGCCACAACCCCCAGGCCAGGCCCGAGGTTGTTTAGTGTTGCGACGACGGACGCAAAAGCGGAGAAATCATCCACTCCCGTCGCGATGATAGCCAGCATGCTGACGATAAAGACCAGCGCATACGCCGAGAAGAACCCCCACACCGCTTCGAGGATACGTTCCGGCAGCGCGCGGTTCCCCAGCTTAATGCTGTAGACCGCATTCGGGTGGACCAGGCGCTTCAGCTCACGGTTCCCCTGCTTGAATAGCAGCAGAATACGAATCACCTTCAGACCACCGCCCGTCGACCCGGCGCATCCGCCGATAAACGCGGAGCACAGCAGAAGTACCGGCAGGAACAGCGGCCAGCGCGCGATGCTGTCCGTGGTAAAACCGGCGGTCGTCGCCATCGACACCACCTGGAAAAACGCCTGATTGAGCGTGGTCAGCGCCGAGTTGTAAACATCATGGAACCACAGCACCAGGGTGCAGATGACGACCAGGGTAAGCTGGACGCCAATGAACATGCGGAACTCAGGATCGCGCCAGTACACCTTCAGACTACGTCCGCTCAGTAAAGAGAAGTGCAGGCCGTAGTTACAGCCGGAGATCAGCAGGAAAATCGCAATGATGGTGTTAATCGTTGGGCTGTCGAAGTACCCCACGCTGGCGTCGTGGGTGGAGAACCCGCCAATGGCAATCGTCGCGAAGCTGTGCCCGATAGCATCGAAGGCAGGCATCCCGGCAAACCATAGCGCCAGCGCGCAGGCTACCGTCAGCAGAACATAAATCAGCCACAGGGTTTTCGCCGTCTCGGCAATACGTGGGCGCATCTTGTTGTCTTTCAGCGGCCCCGGCATTTCAGCCCTGTACAGCTGCATCCCCCCGACGCCCAGAATCGGCAGGATGGCCACCGCCAGGACGATGATCCCCATCCCCCCGAACCACTGCAGCATCTGGCGATAAAAGAGAATAGCGTGGGGTAACGAATCCAGCCCCACCAGCGTCGTCGCACCAGTGGTCGTTAAACCAGAAAACGATTCAAAAAAGGCATCCGTGATGCTGAGGTTAGGCTGCTCAGAGAAGATAAAGGGCAGCGAACCGACGCTTCCCAGCACCGTCCAGAACAGGACCACAATCAGAAAGCCTTCGCGAGATTTCAGTTCACCTTTCTGACGACGGTTCGGCCACCACAGCAGCGAGCCGATCGCCAGCGCGACAAAGAAGGTCTGGGTAAAAGCCCGCCCCGCGCCGTCCCGGTAGATAAGCGCCACCAGTCCAGGGAGAATCATCGTCCCCGAAAAGAGTATGACCAGCAGTCCAACGATTCGGGTTATGGCACGAAAATGCATCTCTGCCGCTTCCTTTGGTATTCAAAAAGTGAGGTGGGGATTATTCTTCAATCGGCAGCAATTGCAACGAACCGCGACTGAAATCAGCCAGTTTTGCTGAAAAAGCAGCCAGTTCTGCCTGAGGAAGCGCCACGCGTAATTGCACCATTGCCTGGTAATCACTGTGCGCAATCACGCCGTTAAATTGTTTGAGCAGTGTTTCAATGCCCGATAGCTGAGCGTAATCGCACAATAAAGTATATTCGGTGAGCGGCGTTTTGCGGGTGGTCGTCAGGATATTCAGTGCCTGCTGCACCCCACCGCCATACGCTTTAACCAGCCCGCCCGTGCCCAACAGGATGCCGCCGTAGTAGCGCACCACCACGGCGGTAATTTCACCCACGCCGCTGCCCATCAGCTGGGAGAGCATGGGTTTACCGGCTGTGCCCGCCGGTTCACCGTCGTCGGAAAAACCGAGCTGTTGCGAATCGTCCGGCGGCCCTGCCACCCACGCCACGCAGTGGTGACGTGCGTCAGGGTGCTCCGCGCGAACGGACTCGACAAACGCTTTCGCCGCCTCTACGCCGTCGGTGTGCGCCAGCAGCGTAATAAAGCGGCTTTTCTTGATTTCCTCAACAAAAGTGACCGGTTCAGCCGGTATCAGCCAGCTTTCCATCAGGCCAGCTTCAGGTCTCGCGTCATATTCTCGATACCGTTCTCGTGAACCACCACGTTATCTTCGATACGAATGCCGCCAAACGGTTTCAGCGCGTCGATTTTTTCCCAGTTGAAGTGCTTGCTGAACTGCCCTTCACGCCACGGCGCCAGCAGGGATTCAATAAAGTAGATCCCCGGCTCGATGGTCAATACCATGCGCGGCTCAAGAATACGGGTGCAGCGCAGGTAAGGATATTTAGACGGTGCCGCCAGGTGCGTACCGGTATCATCCTGCATGAAGCCCGCAACGTCGTGAACCTGCAGGCCCAGCGGGTGGCCGATACCGTGCGGCATGAATGGTCCGGTCAGGTCGTTTTCGACCATCGCCTCTTCGCTCATGTCTTTCACAATCTGATGCTTACGCAGCAGTTTAGCAATGCGCTGATGGAACTGGATGTGGTAATCCACGTAGCTGGTTCCGGCCTTCATGGTGCCAATCAACGCCAGCTGTTCGTCGTTTACGTCCTTAATAAGCTGCGCAAAATCGGTATCCGCATTCGCCGCCCAGGTGCGAGTCAGATCGGCCGCATAGCCGTTGTACTCTGCGCCTGCGTCCAGCAGGAAGCTGCGCATCTCAGACGGAACCTGATGATCCAGTTTGGTGTAGTGGAGAACAGACGCATGCTCATTCAGCGCGACGATGTTGCTGTACGGTACGTCGGTGTCACGATGACCGGTTGCGGTCAGGTAGGCCAGGTTGATATCGAACTCGCTCATGCCTGACTGGAACGCTTCGTGCGCGGCGCGGTGACCATTCACCGCCGTTTTTTGCGCTTCACGCATGCAGTAGAGTTCATAGTCGGTTTTATACGCGCGGTAATAGTGCAGGTAATCCAGCACGCCTTTCGGATTGAGTTTGTCTGCCGGAATATCCAGACCGAGCGCACGTTCAGGTACAGGGCCAATGTAGCCGATGTTGCCGCGCGCCGCTGGCAGCTGGCTGCCAATGCCGTCCGCTTTTGGCAGGGCGATCACCTCAATTTCTTCGGTCCAGAAAGAGGTCGGCAGCGGTTCGACGTTGTGCCAGTAATCAACCGGCAGGTAGAACCACAGTTTCGGCTTGTTCACGCCGTCCACCAGCAGCCAGCAATTCGGAACCTGTGTCACCGGCACCCAGGCTTTAAACTGCGGGTTAACCTTAAACGGATAGGCGTGGTCATCAAGAAAAGTATTCATCAGCTCGCCGGAGTGGATCAGAAGAGCATCCAGCTTGAAGCGGGCCAGTACATCGCGGGTACGTTCCTGTAGGGTAACGATATGATTTTTATAAAGCGAAGCCAGTGAGTCCATCATTCTTCCTTTCGTTTTTTTGACCTCAAGTCATCGCATCTTAGCACACCTCACTCCGGCTGCGTGATTTCCACCGACCGTGATCAACGCAGCAATTTCTTAATGAGTAATTTGCATTTTATTAACATAAATTCCACACTCCGTCTCATCTGGTATGACCAGATCCACTTGCTGGATTCAGGAGACTGACATGCTTTACAAAGGCGACACCCTGTACCTCAACTGGCTGGAAGATGGCATTGCCGAACTGGTGTTCGATGCCCCCGGCTCAGTGAATAAGCTTGATACCGCGACGGTGGCCAGTCTTGGCCAGGCGCTGGAAGTACTTGAAAAGCAATCTGAATTAAAAGGGCTGCTGCTGCGTTCGAACAAAGCGGCCTTTATCGTCGGTGCCGATATCACCGAATTCCTTTCGCTGTTCCAGGTTCCGGAAGAACAGCTGAGCCAGTGGCTGCACTTTGCCAACAGCGTCTTTAATCGTCTGGAAGATCTGCCTGTTCCAACGATCTCTGCCGTGAACGGCTACGCGCTGGGCGGCGGCTGCGAGTGCGTGCTGGCGACCGACTACCGTCTGGCGACGCCGGACCTGCGTATCGGCCTGCCGGAAACCAAGCTGGGCATCATGCCGGGCTTTGGCGGTTCCGTGCGTATGCCCCGCATGCTGGGCGCCGACAGCGCCCTGGAAATCATTGCCGCTGGTAAAGACGTGGGTGCAGAACAGGCGCAGAAAATCGGTCTGGTCGACGGCGTCGTGAAACCAGAGAAGCTGGTTGAAGGTGCACTCGCCATTCTGCGTCAGGCGATTAACGGCGACCTCGACTGGAAGGCCAAACGTCAGCCGAAGCTGGAGCCGTTAAAGCTCAGCAAGATTGAAGCCACCATGAGCTTCACCATCGCCAAAGGCATGGTGATGCAGACGGCGGGTAAACACTACCCGGCGCCAATCACGGCGGTGAAAACCATTGAAGCGGCAGCCCGCTTTGGCCGCGACGAAGCCCTGAAGCTGGAAAACCAGAGCTTTGTTCCGCTGGCGCACACCAATGAAGCCCGCGCGCTGGTTGGCATCTTCCTCAACGATCAGTTCGTGAAGGGCAAAGCCAAACAGCTGACCAAAAACGTTGAGACGCCAAAACACGCGGCGGTACTCGGCGCCGGTATTATGGGCGGCGGCATCGCTTACCAGTCGGCCTGGAAAGGCGTGCCGGTAGTGATGAAAGACATCAACGAGAAATCTCTGACGCTGGGCATGACCGAAGCCGCCAAGCTGCTGAATAAACAGCTTGAGCGCGGAAAAATTGACGGGCTGAAGCTCGCAGGCGTGATCTCAACCATCCAGCCTGTGCTGGAATACAGCGGTTTCGACCGTGTGGACGTGGTGGTTGAAGCGGTCGTTGAGAACCCGAAAGTCAAAAAAGCGGTGCTGGCGGAAACGGAAGACAAGGTTCGCCCGGACGCCGTCCTGGCCTCAAACACCTCCACCATCCCCATCAGCGAACTGGCGAGCGTGCTGAAGCGTCCGGAAAACTTCTGCGGAATGCACTTCTTCAACCCGGTACACCGTATGCCACTGGTCGAAGTGATCCGTGGAGAAAAAACCTCTTACGAAACCATCGCTAAAGTCGTGGCGTGGGCAAGCAAGATGGGTAAAACGCCGATCGTCGTTAATGACTGCCCAGGCTTCTTCGTCAACCGCGTGCTGTTCCCGTACTTCGCCGGCTTCAGCCAGCTGCTGCGCGACGGCGCGGACTTCCGCAAAATCGACAAAGTAATGGAAAAACAGTTCGGCTGGCCGATGGGCCCGGCGTATCTGCTGGACGTCGTCGGCATTGATACCGCCCACCACGCGCAGGCCGTCATGGCGGCGGGCTTCCCGCAGCGCATGCAGAAAGATTATCGCGATGCCATTGACGCCCTCTTTGACGCCAACCGCTTCGGACAGAAAAACGGCCTGGGCTTCTGGCGTTATAAAGAAGACAGCAAAGGCAAACCGAAGAAAGAAGAAGATGCGGCGGTGGATGGCCTGCTGGCCGACGTATGCCAGCCGAAACGCGACTTCACCGACGACGAAATTATTGCCCGCATGATGATTCCGATGATCAACGAAGTGGTCCGTTGCCTGGAAGAAGGCATTATCGCCAGCCCGGCAGAAGCGGATATGGCGTTGGTATACGGCCTGGGCTTCCCTCCGTTCCACGGCGGCGCGTTCCGCTGGCTGGATACGCTCGGCAGCGCCCGCTATCTCGATATGGCGCAGCAGTATCAGCACCTCGGTCCGCTTTATGAAGTGCCGGAAGGGCTGCGTAACAAAGCGCGCCATAACGAACCCTACTATCCAGCAGTTGAGCCAGCCCGTCCGGTTGGCGCGCTGAAAACGGCTTAAGGAGTCACAATGGAAAAGGTTGTCATTGTTGATGCGATTCGCACCCCGATGGGCCGTTCAAAAGGCGGTGCGTTCCGTAACGTGCGAGCGGAAGATCTCTCCGCGCACCTGATGCGTAGCCTGCTGGCGCGTAACCCGGCGCTGGACCCAGCAGCGCTCGACGATATCTACTGGGGCTGCGTGCAGCAAACGCTGGAGCAGGGCTTCAACATCGCCCGCAACGCGTCGCTGCTGGCGGAGATCCCGCATTCGGTTCCGGCGGTCACCGTCAACCGCCTGTGCGGTTCGTCGATGCAGGCCCTGCACGACGCGGCGCGCATGATCATGACCGGCGATGCGCAGGCCTGTCTGGTCGGCGGCGTTGAACACATGGGCCATGTGCCGATGAGCCACGGGGTCGATTTCCATCCGGGCATGAGCCGCAACGTGGCGAAAGCCGCAGGCATGATGGGCCTTACCGCCGAGATGCTCTCCCGCCTGCACGGCATCAGTCGTGAAATGCAGGATGCTTTTGCCGCGCGCTCTCACGCCCGCGCCTGGGCCGCCACGCAGTCCGGTGCCTTCAAGAATGAGATCATCCCGACCGGGGGCCACGATGCAGACGGCGTACTGAAGCAGTTTAGCTACGACGAAGTCATTCGTCCGGAAACGACGGTCGAAGCGCTTTCTACCCTGCGTCCGGCATTTGATCCGGTCACCGGTACGGTAACGGCAGGGACGTCGTCGGCGCTATCCGACGGTGCCGCCGCGATGCTGGTGATGAGCGAAAGCCGTGCCCGTGAATTGGGCCAGACGCCACGCGCTCGCGTGCGTTCGATGGCGGTGGTGGGCTGCGATCCTTCAATCATGGGTTACGGCCCGGTTCCGGCCTCGAAGCTGGCGCTGAAAAAAGCGGGCTTAACTGCCAGCGATATCGATCTGTTCGAGATGAACGAAGCGTTTGCCGCACAGATCCTGCCGTGCATTAAAGATCTGGGGCTGATGGAGCAGATCGACGAGAAGATTAACCTCAACGGCGGCGCGATCGCCCTCGGTCACCCGCTGGGCTGTTCCGGGGCGCGTATCAGCACGACGCTGATTAACCTGATGGAACGCAAAGATGCCCAGTTTGGTCTGGCAACGATGTGTATCGGCCTGGGTCAGGGTATCGCGACGGTGTTTGAGAGAGTGTAAGTAAGGAAAAGTATCTCAAAGCCAATGACGTCAGAACAAGGCGGCAAGCGAGCGAATCCCGATGAGCTTACATTAGTAAGTGATTCGGGTGAACGAGCGCAGCCAACGCAGTTATGGCGTCATTGGCGAAGAGAGACAGTTTAGTTGCCGTTCTTCCCGCCTGTCAGGGGCGGGTTTTTTATTTAAATGAAGGCAAACGCATCGCCAAACAGGCGATCTTCACGCGCATCGCGTTCGTTACAGAACAGGTCGCGGGCAATTTTCGCCATCTCAAAACGGCCTGCAATGTAGATATCATGTCCCGCCAGCGTGCCGTGATCCTGCAGTACCGCCGTCAGCACCGTCCCGCTACGTCCACGCCAGCCCTCTTCCGGCTGCTCGACCACTGGCTCAATGCGCAGGTTAGGATGGTTAACGCTCAGCGCTTCCAGTTCAGACAGGTCGTACAGGTGCTTCTCTTCGCGGCCGCCCCAGTAGATGGTGATGTCACGGTCTGGATTACGCGCCAGCGCGGTCAACAGAATAGAGCGCACATAGGAGAAGCCCGTACCGCCCGCGATCAGAATCAGCGGACGGTCTTCGTCATCACGCAACCACGCGTCGCCGTGAGGAATGTCGACCACAATCTCACGCTCTTTCAGGATGCGGTCCATCACGGCCATCGCGTACAGGTTAAGCTCAGACGCACCAATATGCAGCTCAATAAATTCCTGCTCTGCTGGCGTAGAGGCCATAGAGAAAGGACGCTTATCACGCTCATCCATTACCACCATCAGGTACTGGCCGGCACGGAATGAGAATGCCGCTTCAGGAACCAAACGGACGCGGTATACGGTGTCGGTAATAGCATCTACCGACGTCACTTTACAGCTTAAGGTTGTCATTCGCTCTCTCTGTCGGGAAGTCTATAGGGCTTAACGGTCAGCTCAGGGTTTACCGTTATTCATTATGGCCAGTTCGTCCCAGATCGCGTCAATTCGCGCGGTCACAGCAGGATCTTTTTTGATCGGGCGACCCCATTCACGGTCGGTTTCGCCAGGCCATTTATTTGTGGCATCCAGTCCCATCTTTGAGCCAAGACCGGAAACCGGCGAGGCAAAATCCAGATAATCTATCGGCGTATTTTCGACTAACACCGTATCACGCGCAGGATCCATTCGCGTGGTTATCGCCCAGATAACGTCGTTCCAGTCACGGGCGTTAACGTCATCATCGCAGACAATAACAAATTTGGTATACATAAACTGGCGCAGGAAAGACCATACGCCCATCATCACGCGTTTAGCATGTCCGGGATACTGCTTCTTCATCGTGACCACCGCCATGCGATACGAGCATCCTTCAGGCGGCAGATAAAAATCAACGATTTCCGGGAACTGCTTTTGCAGGATCGGCACAAATACTTCGTTCAGCGCCACGCCGAGCACCGCCGGTTCATCCGGTGGGCGGCCAGTATAGGTGGAGTGATAAATCGCATCTTCACGCTGAGTAACATGCGTGACGGTAAACACCGGGAAGTTATCCACTTCGTTGTAATAGCCGGTGTGGTCGCCGTATGGGCCTTCTGGCGCCATTTCACCCTGCTCAATGTAACCTTCCAGCACAATTTCGGCGCTGGCCGGCACTTCGAGATCGTTGGAGATACACTTCACGACCTCGGTTTTAGTCCCGCGCAGCAGGCCAGCAAACGCATATTCAGAGAGCGTATCCGGTACGGGCGTGACCGCCCCCAGAATGGTGGCCGGATCGGCACCTAACGCGACAGACACCGGGAACCGTTCACCCGGATGTGCAGCACACCACTCCTGGAAATCCAGCGCGCCGCCGCGGTGCGACAGCCAGCGCATGATGAGCTTATTCTTGCCAATCAGCTGCTGGCGATAAATACCGAGGTTTTGCCGCTCTTTATGCGGTCCGCGCGTCACGGTGAGGCCCCAGGTGATCAGCGGCGCAGCATCTTCAGGCCAGCACTGCATGATAGGGATTTTGGTGAGATCCACCGCATCGCCTTCCAGCACTTTCTGCTGACACGGCGCGCCGCGCAGGCGTTTGGTGGGCATGTTCAACACCTGCTTAAACTGCGGCAGCTTATCGAACAGATCGCGGAAACCTTTCGGTGGCTCAGGCTCTTTCAGAAATGCCAGCAGTTTCCCCACTTCACGCAGCGCGGTAACGTCTTCCTGCCCCATTCCCAGCGCGACACGACGCGGGGTGCCAAACAGGTTGCACAGCACCGGCATTGAGTAACCTTTTGGATTTTCAAACAGTAATGCAGGGCCACCGGCACGCAGGGTGCGGTCAGCAATTTCTGTCATTTCCAGATAAGGATCAACAGGAAGTGTAATGCGTTTCAGTTCACCCTGCTTTTCCAGCAGCGTCAGGAAGTCGCGGAGATCGTGGTATTTCATGCAGTTAGTCATGGCCTCTCTGTAAGCGCTTCATTATACGGCGTAAGCCTGCTTGATGCTGTAATTTTGTTAAATTAGCGTGAACTTACCCGCTGTGTTCGAATTTCCCCCATTATAATCAACTTAGCGATCCCTCCAGGGTTTTGATATGCTTGCGCCCCGAACTAAGGGAAAGAGTGATTATGCAGGCCTGGTATTTACTGTATTGCAAACGCGGGCAACTTCAGCGCGCGCAGGAACATCTTGAACGTCAGTCTGTAAATTGTCTGACACCCGTGATCACGCTTGAAAAAATGCAGCGCGGGAAGCGCACAACCGTCAGTGAGCCTTTATTCCCGAACTATCTGTTCGTGGAGTTCGACCCTGAGGTGATCCACACCACTACCATCAGCGCAACGCGCGGCGTCAGCCACTTCGTTCGTTTTGGTGCCCACCCGGCAACCGTTCCGTCGACCGTCATTCATCAGCTGTCTGTTTATCAACAGCCTGAAGGGATCACCGACCCGGAAACCCCTTACGCGGGCGATAGCGTCGTCATTACCGAAGGCGCATTCGAAGGCCTGCAGGCGATTTTCGCCGAGCCGGACGGTGAAGCGCGCTCCATGCTGTTGCTCAATCTGCTGAACAAGCAGGTGCTGCAGAGCGTGAAAAACACCGACTTCCGCAAAGTTTAAACGTTTATCCCGAACAGGCGACGCACATTGTCATCCGTCTGCGCGGAAAGCCAGTGCGGATCCTCTCCGCGCCAGTGCGCTACGCGCTCAACTATGTGCCCCAGCAAGGCGGGCTCGTTTCGCCGCGATGCCGGTTTGGGCTTCATATCTCGCGGCAGCAGGTATGGCGCATCGGTTTCAAGAAGCAAACGGTCTGCCGGGATTATCGGCAGCAGCTCGCGAAGCTCAAGCCCGCGGCGCTCATCACACACCCAACCGGTGATCCCCAGATACAAACCGCGGTTCAGGCAATCCAGCGCTTCCTGGCGAGACCCGGTGAAGCAGTGGAGCACTGCGCCGGGCAGTTTATCCAGCCACGGGTCCAGCAGTGCGAGAAAACGTTCATGCGCATCGCGACAGTGCATAAAGACGGGCATTTCAAGCTCTGCCGCCAGCGCAAGCTGGGCAGTGAACGCCTTTTCCTGTTCTTCAGGCGTGGAGAAGTTGCGGTTAAAATCGAGCCCGCACTCGCCAATAGCCACCACCTCTGCCGTTTTTGCCAGCGTGCGCAGGGTTTCTGCGCTCTCAGCCGTACACTGGCTGCTGTCATGAGGGTGGACGCCGGCGGTTGACCAGCAGTGTTGATAGCGTTGCGCCAACAGCAGCGCCTGCTCGCTCTCATGCAGGTTGGTCCCGGTCAGGAGCAGCCCTTTTACGCCAGCCTCAAAAGCACGCGCAACCACCTCGTCACGATCTTTCGCAAACTGCGAGCTGGTCAGGTTGAGTCCGATATCAAACATGCGATTCCCCATAGAACAACCGCCCTGACGGGCGGCTGGTTTTACTCTTCAGTGGTCTTTTCGGACGCATCGTCTTCATCGTCCGACCGGCGTCCTTTTCCCACGTAGAAACGCGAGAAGAATACGCCAACCTCAAACAGGCAGTACATCGGTATTGCCAGCAGCGTTTGTGAGAAGACGTCCGGCGGCGTCAGCAGCATGCCGACTACGAAGGCGCCCACCAGAATATAGGGACGCTTCTTACGCAGGTCATCAGGGGTGGTTACCCCAACCCAGCAGAGCAGCACAATGGCCACCGGCACTTCAAACGCCACACCGAACGCCATAAACAGCGCCATCACAAAGCTGAGGTAGCTGGCGATATCCGTCGATACCTGAACCCCTTCCGGCGCGGTATGCGTCAGGAAGCCAAAGGCCAGCGGGAAGACAACGAAGTAGGCAAACGCCATGCCGATATAGAACAGCAGCGAACTGGAGACCAGCAGCGGGATCACCAGTTTACGTTCGTGCCTGTACAGTGCTGGCGCCACAAATGCCCATACCTGATAAAGGATGACGGGTGCAGACGCAATCAACGACACCCAGAAGGTGAGCTTAATCGGGGTGAAAAACGGTGATGCAACGTCTGTTGCAATCATCGTTGCCCCCAGCGGCATCTGCTTGATCAGCGGCGCAGAAACCACCTGATAAATATCGTTGGCGAAATAGACCAGGCACAGGAATATGAGGAATACCGCAATAATGCAGTTTAACAGGCGCTTACGCAGCTCAATAAGGTGCGTAATAAGCGGTTGAGTATCATCTACTGCCATAGTTACGCTTTATCACTCGACGAGGGGGATGATTCGGAAACGGGCGCGGCGGGTTTCGCTTCAGCCGCTTTTACCACCGGCTCTTCCGGCTGCGCCTGTTTTTTCAGTTCAGTTTCCTGCGGCGTTTGTTCAGGCGCTGCGGCCTGGTGCTCCGCACTCGCTGGCGTCACGCCCTCACGCTGCGCTTCGCTGTCCTTCACCACCGGGTTATGAATAGTGTTCGCTTCATCGCTCGCTTTTTCAGGATCGTTAACGCTGTAAGAGCGCTTCATGGATTCCGCCGCTTCGCGCAGCTCATCCATTGAGGCTTTCAGTTCCGGCGTCAGGTTATCCATGCTCGCCTTCTCAACCTTTTTCAGGCTTTCCTGAAACTCCTGCAGCTTAAGTTCCTGCGCCAGCTCGTTTTGAACGGTCGAAGCCAGCGATCTTAGCGCTCGAACCCAGCCCACGACGGTTTTCACCGCTACCGGCAGACGCTGCGGTCCCAGCACGATCAGACCAATCACAAAGACCAGCAGCAGCTCACTAAAACCAATGTCGAACACGACTTACACCTGCTCTTTATCGTGGCGTTTAGCGTCTTCCTTTTTGGCATCTTCTTGCTTATCGGAGATGGATTTAGCAGTAAAGTCAGCGTCCTGGCTGGTTTTATCCTGCTTGCTCTCATCATCGCTCATTGCTTTCTTGAAGCCTTTGATAGACGCGCCCAGATCGGAACCAATAGAACCGAGCTTTTTGGTGCCAAACAGCAGCACAACGATGACGGCAATAATGACTAATTGCCAGATACTGATACCACCCATACATATTCCTCAGGGATAGATGATTAATTGGTCAGGTCGCATTATACGTATGCGACCTGTCGATGGCGATGCAAACTCAGCGCGTTTTTCTCCATCCTGCAAGCCAGACAACAACCCCGCCAGCCATCAGCCAGGCGGGCATCATCTGCCAGTCAGGACGGTTGATCAGCAGCAACGTACCGCTCAGCAGCAGCGTTGCGCCAATGCCAAAGAGGTAGCGTGACTGTCCCTGGCGCACACGGCTGGACTGAAGCTCGCGGGCGATTTTATCCATGCTGTGCTGAAGATTCTTGCTCTGACGCAAACTGTCGTAAACCAGTTCAGGAATTTCAGGCATTTTTTCGATCCAGAACGGTCCTTTCTCTTTCAGCGAACGCACCAGCGCTGGAAGGCCAACCTGATCCTTAATCCAGGATTCCAGGAAAGGTTTAGCCGTCTTCCACAAGTCTAACTGAGGATAGAGTTGTCGACCTACACCCTCAACGTAAAGTAATGTTTTCTGAAGTAAAACTAACTGTGGCTGAACTTCCATATTAAAGCGGCGGGCCGTATTGAACAGGTTTAACAGCACGTGTCCAAAAGAGATCTCTGCCAGCGGTTTTTCAAAAATCGGTTCGCAAACGGTACGGATAGCAAACTCGAACTCTTCGACGTTGGTGTCTGGCGGAACCCAGCCGGAATCCACATGCAGCTCGGCCACCTTACGGTAGTCGCGGTTGAAGAAGGCGATGAAGTTCTCAGCCAGATAACGTTTATCTTCTTTATTCAGCGAGCCCACAATTCCGCAGTCGATACCGATGTATTTCGGATCCTCAGGATGCTCATAGCTCACGAAGATATTGCCCGGATGCATGTCCGCATGGAAAAAACTGTCGCGGAATACCTGAGTAAAGAAGACCTGCACGCCACGTTCGGCCAGCAGCTTCATGTTCGTTCCCTGCTTCTCCAGGGCCACCACATCCGAAACCGGAATACCGTAGATGCGCTCCATGACCATCATGTTCTGGCTGCAATAGTCAGAATAGACTTCAGGCACGTAGAGCATCGGGCTGTTTTCAAAATTGCGGCGCAGCTGAATGGCGTTTGCCGATTCACGCAGCAGATTAAGCTCATCAATCAGCGTTTTTTCATATTCCCGCACCACTTCCATCGGGCGCAGTCGACGGCCGTCCGGCAGCAGACGCGGAACCCAACGCGCCAGACGATAAATTAGCTTCATGTCGGCTTTGATAATCGGCAGGATATCCGGGCGGATCACCTTGATCACCACCTCTTTGCCGTTCTCTTTCAGACGCGCAGTGTGCACCTGAGCGATAGAAGCCGACGCCAGCGGTTCTATTTCGAAATCGTCAAACCAGGTTTCAACGGGAAGGTTACCCATCGCCTCCTCGATCTGTTTCTTCGCTCTCACCCCGTCAAACGGGGCGACACGGTCCTGCAGCATCGCCAGTTCATCGGCAATGTGCGGCGGGAAGAGATCGCGGCGAGTTGAGAGCATTTGTCCGAACTTAATCCATACCGGGCCGAGCTCCTGCAGCGCCAGACGCAGGCGTTCACCCAGCGGCTGGCCTTTATGGCGATTTGGCATCCAGAACAGCGTCCGCCGCCAGATCCTGAGCGGCAGCGTGATACGCATTTTGGGGATGAGCTCGTCGAGCCCGTAACTCAAAAAGGTGTGGATGATAAAATAGAGGCGCCGAATTTCACCAGGCGTCATTTGCCCTCCAGTTTTTCCAGCCGTTTGCTTAGGGCATCAACCGCACGTTCAACCGCGGCCGTCTCTTCTGCGAACCACGCAACTTCCAGCGGCCCGGGCGCCATGCGCCACTCCTCGGTCAGTACTTCTGCGGCATAACGCTGTTGGCGTTGCAGATTTTTGCGCAGGAACGCAGTGCCGCCATGAATAACTTTCCCGATCCCTTCAGCGGCGATGTCGCCAATAAAAGGCGCCAGCAGCTCTGCCGGGTCAAACTCAGCCAGATCGCTGAGCGCAACGAAGTTCTGCACGACCTGGATGTCGCCTTCCACTTCCAGCTCACCGCTGCGGATAAGCGCCGTTAATTGCTGGCGATCGCGCAGTTTTGGCAGCACGCTCATATGGGTAATGACCGAGCAATCAGCTTCACCTTCCCACTCACCCAGAACGTCAAGCTGACGTTCGCTGAAAACCAGCACGAGCGGCGTCGAGAACTCTTTTAACACAATGCGCAGTACCTTCCCGTTTAGCCGCTGACGTGCGGCTTTCAGCGCCGGAGCGCGATACAGGAAGGCATTCAGCACATTCTCGATGCCTGCGGTGACTAAGGGTTTAAAGGGCACGGGACACCTCCACTCAGAATTTGTAACCGCGATGCAGCGCGACGACACCCGCCGTCATGTTGAAGTACTCAACGTTCTCAAATTCCGCATCCTGCATCATGGCTTTTAAGGTGTCCTGATCCGGATGCATGCGAATTGATTCCGCCAGATAGCGATAGCTTTCCGCGTCGTTTGCCACCAGTTCGCCAATACGCGGCAGCACGTGGAAGGAATAGGCGTCGTAGGCTTTGCTCAGCGGGTCGATAATCGGTTTAGAGAACTCGAGCACCAGCAGGCGTCCACCCGGCTTCAACACGCGGTACATGGAACGCAGCGCTTTTTCTTTATCAGTGACGTTACGCAGACCGAAGGAAATCGTGATGCAGTCAAAAGTATTGTCCGGGAACGGCAGCGCTTCGGCGTTGGCCTGCACGTATTCCACGTTACCCACCACGCCGATGTTACGCAGCTTTTCGCGTCCCATTTTAAGCATGGAGTCATTAATATCAGCCAGTACAACGCGACCGGTTTCGCCCACCAGACGGGAGAATTTCGCCGTCAGATCGCCCGTACCGCCAGCCAGATCGAGAACCGTTTGTCCACGACGCACACCGCTGCAGTCGATGGTGAAGCGCTTCCACAAGCGATGAATGCCGAACGACATCAAGTCATTCATCACATCGTACTTCGCCGCCACGGAATGAAATACGTGGGCCACCATGTCAGCTTTCTGCGCTTTGGCTACAGTCTGAAAGCCAAAGTGCGTCGTGTCTTGTGAATCGTCAACCATTTCAGAGCCTGCTAATCAGTCAAATGTTCGTGAAGTGTAACAGATTGGGCGCAATTGCCCTACGATTCAACCACCGCGAAAGAAACGCGCTGGCTGCTCGTCTGGCGATAAATCCGGCGCTAAATCGTTGTCCTGGCTGGGTGAATTTTGTTCATCCCCGCCCTCACGCAGTCGGAACTCTTCGTCCTGGGCTGTCGCCTGTTCGACCAATTCCGGATTAATCTCGCGTTTAACCTCCACTCCCAGGCTGCGGAATGCTTCAGCCTGCGCAAGCAGGTTGCCACGCCCGGAGGAGAGCTTTTTCATCGCCTGGCGGTAGTTATCCTGCGCACGATCCAGGCTTTGCCCGACGGAGGACATGTCGTCCACGAAGAGGCGCATTTTGTCGTACAGCTTGCTGGCGCGGTCGGCAATCTGCTGCGCGTTACGGCTCTGGTGCTCATAGCGCCACAGGTTCGCAATGGTGCGTAAGGCCACCAGCAGCGTGGTGGGGCTGACCAGCATAATGTTATTTTTCAGCGCTTCGGTGATCAGTTCGGGCTGTCTGTCGAGCGCCAGCAAAAACGCGGGTTCGACCGGGATAAACATCAGCACGTAGTCCAGCGAGCGCAGCCCCGGCAGTTGCTGATAATCCTTTCTACCCAGCAGGCGAATATGGTTACGCACGGAGGCAATGTGCTCCTGCAGCGCCGATTCGCGCGTATAGTCATCTTCAGCGTTGAAGTAGCGCTCATAGGCCACCAGCGTCATTTTGGCGTCAATGACCACATCTTTGCCCTGCGGCAGACGCACAATCACATCCGGCTGCATTCGCGAGCGGGCATCGTTTTCGATACTCACCTGCGTTTCGTATTCATACCCTTCCCGCAGGCCAGAGGCCTCCAGCACGCGGGTGAGCACCACTTCCCCCCAGTTACCCTGGGTTTTGTTATCGCCTTTCAGCGCCCGCGTCAGGTTGACCGCCTCCTGCGCCATCTGGGCATTCAGCTGTTGAAGATTGCGGATCTCATGCGCCAGCGTGTGGCGTTCGCGGGCTTCCTGACCAAAGCTGTCCTGTACCTGACGGCGAAAGCCGTCCAGCTGTTCGCGCAGCGGCGTCAGCAGGCTGTTCAGGCTCTGGCGATTTTGCTCATCAACGCGGCGGTTGCTGTGCTCGAAAATGCGGTTGGCGAGGTTCTCGAACTGCTCGCTGAGGCGCTGCTCGCTGTTGATCATCTGGCGGATTTTGTCTTCGGCATGCAGCTGGGTGGATTCAAGGCGGGTAGTCACTTCGCGGAGATCGGCCTCCAGGGAGGTGTTGATGTCGCGCAGGTTACGCAGTTCGTTATTGAGCAGTTCACACTCGTCGCGCCAGTGGTCGCTTAGGGCAAGTTGCTGTTTTGCGGCGCTTAAATCGGCGACGATCTCTTCGCGTTCAGCCAGTTGCTCGGCCTTCTGCTGTGCATGCTGATAGCTGGATATCAGCCAGCCTATCGCCACGCCCGCCAGCGCAATTACCGCATAAATAAGGATTGAGATATCCACAATGCCCCCTGCATCAACGTATTACCCGCACAAAATAAGATTGTGCTGTATAAACGTCCAGTTTGAAAGGGTTTTCCTGCGAGGCGCTACGCAAAAAATAAAGGCCGAACGCGTCGGCCTTTTATCTCAGAGAGGAGAACTAGATCAGGCGGCGAGCCGCTTCAACCACGATTTTCACCGCGTGACTTTCTGTCTGCTTCATGGTTTCGGCGTTCGGGATCTCCTGCTGGGTACGGTTGACGATAACGCCCGCCACCATACCGGCACGCAGACCCTGGCTTGCGCACATGGTCAGCAGCGTTGCGGATTCCATCTCGTAGTTCATCACGCCCATAGACTGCCACTCTTCCATTGAGCCTTTGAAGCGGCTCACCACGCGGCCTGAGAAGGTGTCGTAACGCTCCTGGCCCGGATAGAAGGTATCAGAAGAGGCAGTTACGCCCACGTGAGTGGTTGCGCCCACGGATTTCGCCGCTTCAACCAGCGCGGTGGTGCACTCGAAGTCAGCCACTGCCGGGAATTCCATCGGTGCAAAGTGCAGGCTTGCGCCGTCCAGACGCACGGAAGCGGTCGTCACCAGCACGTCGCCCACGTTAATGTGCGGCTGAATCGCGCCGGTGGTGCCGATACGCAGGAAAGTACGAATGCCCAGCTGCGCCAGCTCTTCCACGGCGATAGAGGTAGACGGGCCACCGATACCGGTAGAGCACACAATCACCGCTTTGCCATCCAGCTCTGCGCGCCAGGTGGTGAATTCACGATGGGCAGCCAGCTTGACCGGCTTATCCATCAGCGCGGCGATCTTTTCCACACGCTCTGGGTCGCCAGGGACGATAGCGAGCGTAGCCCCTTGTAAATCGTTTTTAGTGAGGCCGAGATGAAAAACATCAGACTTAGACATAGGTGACTCCTCTGTGGGTCGGTTAGTCAGAAGAAGTAAAACGGTACTTTACAGAAGCGGTAAGCATAATTTCGTGACACATCTCACCATGAATGAAAATGGTTGCATTGAATTTCCATCAAAAAGTGATTCACATCACATTAACAAGTTATATCGTCGGGTGCTGCACAAAAGATAGACCGTTTAAGGCACTGTGAGTTGTTAACCTGGTGTCTATATTTACCTTTGCGCTAACTCATTGGTACGGAGAATGCCATGACTGAAAAAACCGGATTTGCACCTGCTGCGGCTCCGCATGCTTCAACTATCGTCTCAACCTCAGAAGAGGCCATTACGGCAGGCGAGACCTCCATCCCCTCTCAGGGAGAAAATATGCCTGCCTGGCACGCGCGGCCAAAGTCAGCAGACGGCCCGCTGCCCATCGTGATTGTGGTTCAGGAGATTTTCGGCGTTCACGAACATATTCGCGACCTCTGCCGCCGCCTGGCGCTGGAGGGTTATCTGGCCGTTGCGCCAGAGCTCTACTTCCGTCAGGGCGATCCGAATGACTACAGTGATATCCCGACGCTGTTCAGCAACCTGGTCAGCAAAGTGCCGGACGCGCAGGTGCTGGCAGACCTCGACCACGTCGCCAGCTGGGCGGCGCGCAACGGCGGCGACCCGCACCGCTTAATGGTCACCGGTTTCTGCTGGGGTGGACGCATTAGCTGGCTGTATGCCGCGCATAACCCGCAGCTGAAAGCCGCCGTTGCCTGGTACGGCAAACTGGTGGGCGAAAAGACGCTGAACTCACCGAAGCATCCGGTTGATATCGCTACCGATCTCAATGCCCCGGTGTTAGGGCTATATGGTGGCCAGGATACCGGCATTCCGCTTGATACCGTCGAGACGATGCGCCACGCGCTGCGGGCGGCGAACGCGAAGGCCGAAATCGTGGTGTATCCCGATGCCGGACACGCGTTTAATGCCGATTATCGTCCGAGCTATCACGCGGAATCCGCGAAAGATGGCTGGCAGAGAATGCTGGCATGGTTTAGCCAGTACGGTGGGAAGAAAGCATAAAAAAAGCCCGGTGGCGACTGCGACTTACCGGGCCTGCGCGTCATCAAGCCTGACGCAAATTCTGCGCCGCCTTCACCATGTTGGCGAGCGCCGCACGCGTCTCCGGCCAGCCGCGGGTTTTCAGGCCGCAGTCCGGGTTTACCCACAGGCGTTCCGCCGGGATGCGCTGAGCGGCTTTTTTAAGCAGCGCCTCAATCCACTCCACGCTCGGCACGTTCGGGGAGTGAATGTCGTACACGCCCGGCCCAATTTCGTTCGGGTAGTCGAACTCTTCAAACGACTCCAGCAGTTCCATGTCTGAACGCGAGGTCTCGATGGTGATCACGTCTGCATCCAGCGCGGCAATCGAATCCATGATGTCGTTAAATTCGCAGTAACACATATGGGTGTGGATCTGGGTGTCGTCCTTCGCCACTGCGGCGTTGATGCGGAATGCTTCCACGCCCCACTGCAGGTAAGCATCCCAGTCGCTGCGGCGCAGCGGCAAACCTTCGCGCAGCGCCGGTTCGTCAATCTGGATGATGCCAATCCCCGCCGCCTCCAGATCCGCCACTTCATCACGCAGCGCCAGGGCGATCTGTTTGGCGATGGTTTCACGGGTCACGTCTTCGCGCGGGAACGACCAGCAGAGGATGGTCACCGGGCCGGTCAGCATGCCTTTTACCGGCTTGTCGGTCAGGGACTGGGCGTACTTCGCCCACTCCACCGTGATCGGTTCCGGGCGGCTGACGTCGCCAATGACCACCGGCGGCTTCACGCAGCGGGAGCCGTAGCTCTGCACCCAGCCGTTCTGGGTAAAGACGAAGCCGTCCAGGTGCTCACCGAAATATTCCACCATGTCGTTACGCTCGGCTTCACCGTGTACCAGCACGTCCAGCCCGAGGCGTTCCTGCTCGATAATCGCCTGCTTGATGTGTTCCGCAATGCCGGTGCGGTAATGATTCGCGTCCAGATTGCCCTTTTTGAAGTCCAGACGCAGGCCGCGGATCTCGGTAGTCTGCGGGAATGAACCGATGGTGGTAGTCGGCCACGCAGGCAGGTTGAAGCGGGCGCGCTGGGCTTCGGCACGTACCTCGTACGGGCTCTGGCGCTGACTGTCCCGGGCGGTGATGGCCGCCAGACGTTTTTCTACCGCCGGGTTGTGCACGCGAGCCGAGTGACGACGCGCCTGAATCGGTGCGCTCCAGTCGGTAATCGCCGCCGTGTCGCCGCTGTTGAGCGCGTCGCGCAGCAGCGCCAGCTCTTCACATTTTTGCAGGGCGAAGGCAAACCAGCTTTTCACTTCAGGGTCGAGACGGGTCTCCACGCTCAGATCGATAGGACTGTGCAGCAGCGAGCAGGATGAAGCCACCCACAGCTCGCGTTTGCCGACGATGTCTTTAATTTGGGCGTATTTCTCGGTCAGATCGGCGCGCCAGACGTTACGGCCGTTGACCAGACCGGCGGAGAGCAACCACTCCTCAGGCAGGCGCTTGTGCAGCTCTGCGACATCGTCCTTACCGTGAACCAGGTCAACGTGCAGGCCCTGAACCGGCAGCGCGGTGATAGTGTCGAGGTTCGGCGTCACGCCCTCGAAATAGGTGGTCAGCAGCAGCTTCACCTGTCCGGTGAGCGCGTCATACGCCGGTTTGAAGGCATCGAGCCACTCCTGCGGCAGCTCCAGCACCAGCGCGGGTTCGTCGATTTGCACCCACTGAATGCCGCGCTTGCCCAGCTCAATCAGCACCTGCTTATAGACCGGCAGAATATCGTTCAGCAGGCTGAGGCGGTCAAATTGTTCGCCCTTCACTTTACCCAGCCACAGGTAGGTTACCGGCCCCAGCAATACGGGCTTCACCTGGTGACCCAGCGCCAGTGCTTCATCCACTTCGTCCAGAAGCTGCGTCCAGGCCAGCGTAAACTGCTGACCTTTGACGAACTCCGGCACCATATAGTGATAGTTGGTGTTAAACCACTTGGTCATTTCCGCCGCTGCCGCTGGCTCACCCGTTGGCGCGCGGCCACGGCCGATGCGGAACAGGGTGTCGATATCCACCGATCCATCTTTGTTCTGATGACGAGCCGGCACGTTGCCCAGCAGCAGGCTGGTCGTCAGAACATGGTCGTACCAGGCGAAATCGCCCACAGGCAGCAGGTCAATACCCGCCTGTTTTTGCTGATCCCAGTGACGGGCGCGCAGCTCCCGCCCCACCGCCAGCAGTTCTTCACGGGTGGCGTTGCCCGCCCAGTAGCTTTCTTGCGCTTTTTTCAGCTCGCGACGCAGGCCAACGCGAGGAAAACCGAGAGTGTGAGTGCGGATTGTCATGGTATGCCCCTTGTGAAATTTGTTATTTAGACGTCCAGATGTTTACACATCTATAATTGGCAGGTACTGTATATTCCTCAAGCGCAAAATGTTCATGGCGGAGTGAAGGACTTTCATGATCGAGATTAAACACCTGAAAACGCTACAAGCGTTGCGGAACTGCGGTTCGCTAGCGGCGGCAGCGGCCACGCTGCACCAGACCCAGTCCGCCCTTTCTCACCAGTTCAGCGATCTGGAACAACGCCTCGGATTTCGTCTTTTTGTGCGTAAGAGCCAGCCTTTGCGCTTTACGCCGCAGGGTGAAATTCTTCTTCAACTGGCGAATCAGGTACTGCCGCAGATCGCCAGCGCGCTGCAGGCGTGTAACGAGCCGCAGCAGACCAAACTGCGGATCGCCATTGAGTGCCACAGCTGTATTCAGTGGCTGACCCCCGCGCTTGAGAACTTTCGCCAGAAGTGGCCGCAGGTGGAGATGGACTTTAAATCCGGCGTGACGTTCGACCCGCAGCCCTCGCTCCAGCAGGGCGAGCTGGATCTGGTGATGACGTCCGACATCCTGCCGCGCAGCGGCCTGCACTATTCGCCGATGTTTGATTTTGAGGTGCGTCTGGTGCTGGCGCCGGACCATCCGCTGGCGGCCAAAACGCGCATTACGCCGGAAGATCTGGCGACAGAAACGCTGCTGATTTACCCGGTTCAGCGCAGCCGCCTGGATATCTGGCGTCATTTTCTGCAGCCGGCAGGCATCAGCCCTCAACTGAAAAGCGTGGATAACACCCTGCTGCTGATCCAGATGGTGGCGGCCAGCATGGGTATCGCGGCGCTGCCGCACTGGGTGGTTGAGAGCTTTGAACGCCAGGGTCTGGTGGTCACCAAAACCCTGGGGGAAGGACTGTGGAGCCGGTTGTACGCCGCCGTGCGCGATGGCGAGCAGCGTCAGCCGGTTACGGAGGCGTTTATTCGCTCAGCGCGGAACCACGCGTGCGACCATCTTCCGTTTGTGCGGAGCGCGGAGCGACCCAGCGGCGATGGACCCACAGTGAAGCCAGGATCACCGCCCCCCCAATAAGGAAGCTCGGCCAGTGCGGCTGTTCCTGCCAGATGGCAAGGTTCACCAGCAGCCCCGCCGGGACGTGCATGTTGTTCATGATCCCCAGCGTACCGGCGTCTACCTGCGTAGCGCCGTAGTTCCACATAAAGTACCCCAGCCCCGACGCCACCACGCCCAGCCAGACCAGAACGCTCCACTGCACGGTGGTGGTCGGCAGCTTTTGCGGGTTGCCGAGCATAAACCACGCCGCCACCGCGACGATCGCCGCACCCATATAGAACCACGCAAACGCGTTGTGCTGCGGCATCGGGCGGGTTTCCATCAGGCGCTTGTAGCCCACCATACCAATGGCAAAGCTGATGTTGGCAAGCTGGACGAACATCAGCCCTGTCCAGAAGTGATCGCTAACTTTGTCGTAGCGAATGATCGCCGCGCCAATAACCGCCAGCGCGGCGCTTAGCAGATATCCCCAGCGCAGACGGCGCCTGCTGAGCAGGTCGTAGATCAGGGTGATATAGAGCGGCGTCAGCACGGTAAAGAGCAGGAATTCGGAGACGGACAGGTAGACGTAAGCCCGGAAGCTGAACAGATACATGATGCCAAGCTGCATCGCCCCCACCAGCATGTACAGCAGAATGGTTTTCAGCGATTGCCCGCGCGTGCGCAGGAACGGCAGAAACACCAGCGCCGCCAGCCCCACGCGCATTAGCACCGAGAAGTAGCTGTCGACCGAACCGGCAAGGTATTCGCCAATCAGGCTAAAGGAGAAGGCCCACAGGATAGTGGTGATAATGAGTAGCGCCACAATGCTTGTCTCTCAGAAAGAAGGACAGGCATTGTAGCGAACTCTTTAGTTGACAACTGAACAATAAACAACCGAATGAAGATTATTCAAGGAACAGTTTGCGCAGGTATTTCGGTACCGCGTTGTCTGCGTTGGTGCCGATGACCTCCAGCTCCGGATGCAGATCCTTCAGGCGCTGGTGCGCGTTTTCCATGATGCAGCCTTTGCCCGCCATAGAGAGCATCTCGGCGTCGTTCATGCCGTCGCCAAAGGCGATACAGTCTTTAAGCGCGAAGCCCAGACGTTTCGCAACCGCTTCGAGCGCGTGACCTTTAGAAACGCCGCCCGCCATCACTTCCAGACAGGTCAGGGTAGAGAAGCTCACGTTGACGCGATCGCCCCAGCGGGCGTTGATCGCCTGCTCAAGCGGCAGCAGCTCTTCGTGGCTGTCGCAGGTGAAGAACACCTTGCTGATCCCCTCTGGATCCAGCAGGCCCGGCTCATACAGGGAGTAGTTGAATACCGCTTCCTTGAAGAAACGCATTTCATCCGGGCGGTGGCGGTTCATGAACCATTCGTCGTCACGGTATACGTTGGTGACGATAGCCGGATTGTTATGCACCACGCCGAAGAGATCGGCAGCAATATCGCGATCCAGGTTATGGGTGAAGATCAGGTTGCCGTCGGTATCATGCACGCGCGCACCGTTGGAGGTGATCATGTACGACTTGATCTCCAGATTATCGCGGATCTGCCCCACGTCCACGTGGTGGCGGCCGGTAGCGAACACAAAGTTCACGCCACGGGCGGTCAGAAGCTTTAAGGTCTCTTTCGCATAAGGCGACAGGGTGTGGTCGGGGGAAAGCAGCGTGCCATCTAAATCAGATGCAACAACCTGGTACATAGGAAAATTTAACCTCAATAGAAAATCAGTTATGCCGGTCGAAAAACTCGACGATGGCGTTAAGCGCGACTGAGCGCATAGCGTCCTTTTCAAAAAGGATCTCATGGTACGCGCCGTTGATGACCAGCGGTTTACCCCCTTCACAAGGGTGACCGGCGGCAGCGCGCAGTTCACAATAGCGGTCATGCATGCGGTTATCCACCACACGCTCTTCTTCCGCCTGAATCAGAAGCGTCGGCGTGTCATCATCACCTACGCCTGCCAACACCTGCTCACCGGCCAGAATACCCTCACGCACCCAGTGCCAGGTCGGGCCGCCGACGCGCAAGCGCGGTTCATCGGCATAAAAGCGCAGGTTGCGGCGATAGCGCTGCCGACTGTGGGTTAAGACGTTGATGGCGAACGGCAATGCGCGCCAGCGTCCGGTTCCGATGGCATAGCCTTCACGAATGCGCTGATGGCCCTCAGCCCAGTCGAGAAGATGGCGCACCATCCAGTCGGGAAAACGAATGACAATACCGTACATCGGCGCGGTGAGCGCAATGGCGTCGCACTGGTGCTCATACCGCTGCAAAAACAGCGTCGAAATGGCGCCGCCCATGGAGTGCGCAAGGATGTACCGCTTGCGCCAGGGGCCGGGCTGAACTTCCTGCTGCCAGAACGCGGCAAAATCGTCGACGTAATCGCTGAAGTGATCCACGTGCCCGCGGTGCGTATCCGGCAGCATGCGCCCGGACAGCCCCTGTCCACGGTGGTCGATGATCAGCACGTCAAACCCCATGTTGACCAGGTCGTAGGCCAGTTCGGCATATTTAACGTAGCTTTCGATACGCCCGGGGCAGACCACGATCACCCGGTCATTTTTTTCATTGCGGAAGCGAACGAAGCGCACCGGGATGCCACCGACGCCCGTAAACTCGTCTTCCTCACGCTGCCGCCAGAAATCGGTCAGCGGCCCCATTGAGAAAGCAGCAAACGCGTTTTCTCGTGTTTCCCAGTCCTTTTTCTGCTGAAACATTGGGTTTCCACTCACGTAATCCAGGGAATATCGTTTTTTTTCGTCACTGGTCACAAAATGACTCAACAATAGCGTATTGTGGCATAAAAATAGACGGTTCGGGAGCTTCAAATGACCTTCGAGTGGTGGTTCGCCTACCTGCTGACATCAATCATCCTTAGCCTTTCACCCGGCTCTGGCGCCATTAACACTATGACCACTTCCATCAACCACGGCTATCGCGGTGCGGCGGCGTCCATTGCCGGTTTACAGACCGGGCTCGGCATTCATATTGTGCTGGTGGGGATTGGTCTGGGGACGCTGTTCTCTCGTTCGGTGCTGGCGTTTGAAGTGCTGAAGTGGGCCGGTGCGGCGTATCTGATTTGGCTCGGTATCCAGCAGTGGCGCGCGGCAGGCTCGATTGACCTGAATACGCTCTCCAGGACGCAAACGCGCGGCCACCTGTTTAAGCGCGCGGTGTTCGTGAACCTGACGAACCCGAAAAGCATCGTGTTCCTCGCCGCCCTGTTCCCACAGTTTATCGTGCCACATCAGCCCCAGGTGATGCAGTACGTGGTGCTGGGCGCGACCACCATCATCGTCGATATCATCGTGATGATTGGTTACGCGACGCTGGCACAGCGGATAGCGGCGTGGATCAAAGGGCCTAAGCAGGTGAAGGCCCTGAATAAAGTCTTTGGTTCGCTGTTTATGCTGGTTGGCGCGCTGCTTGCGTCAGCGCGTCATGCTTAGCGAGAAATGATGAGATGAATGCCGAAGCCGGCGAACAGCGCGCCGGCGAAGCCGTCGATCCACTTCGCGATGCGCTGATAGCCGCGGCGCATCGCCGGTAAGGCGAACAGGCTGGCAACAATAGTGAACCAGGCGAACGTCTCAACAACGATCAGCAGGAAGATCCCCCAGCGCGCGCCTGCGCCGACGCTGTCACCCACAAACAGCGAGAACACGGATCCGAAATAGATAATCGCTTTCGGGTTTGCCAGGTTAGTCAGGAGCCCTTTTACAAAGCTGCGGCCGCCCGTTGCCAGCTCTACCTTTGGCTCTTCTGGCTTTTTCTCTTCTTTCTTCAGCGCCCCGCGCAGCATCTGGTAGCCCATCCAGCACAGGTACAGCCCGCCGCCAACCATAATGATGTTATGCAGCCACGCCATCTTCGCCAGGATCAGGTTCAGACCGAGCAGCGCGACCGCCGCCCAGACCATAACGCCCATGGTAATACCGAGCACGCCCATCATCGCCTCTTTGCGGGAGCGGCTGACGGCAGTTTGCGACACGAAGAAAAAGTCTGGGCCAGGGCTCATCAGCGCAACGATGTGCACTAACGCCACGGTGAGAAATAGCATTAACATAATTAGCTCGCGGGGAAATAATTCAGTGAGTCATCATCCTGGCACTTTTTCGCCCGTCTGACTACTCCTCGTCGTCACCATCGGCGTGAGAGCGGATAAGCGCCATAAACTCTTTACCGAAGCGCTCCAGCTTGCGCGTCCCCACGCCGTTAACGCTGAGCATTTCGCTGGCGCTGAGCGGCATCTGCTCGGCCATCTCTATCAGCGTCGCGTCGTTGAACACCACGTATGGCGGGATGTTCTCTTCGTCAGCGATAGCTTTACGCAGCTTGCGGAGCTTGGCAA
Source organism: Enterobacter cloacae complex sp. P42RS (assembly GCF_014930595.1). Classification (NCBI taxonomy): domain Bacteria; kingdom Pseudomonadati; phylum Pseudomonadota; class Gammaproteobacteria; order Enterobacterales; family Enterobacteriaceae; genus Enterobacter; species Enterobacter cloacae complex sp. P42RS. The sequence goes on along the minus strand of NZ_JADBRK010000020.1, from coordinate 53,611 downwards.
ACAGCTTGCGGTCGTAGTTGCCGCCGTAGGATTTCTGCATCACCCGCGGCTTGAGGGCGACCACGCGCGGCACGGCGAGCTTGAGCTCAACGTCACCGCGCAGCACCGGACGCGCTGCTTCGGTCAGCTGTAGCGCGGAGTGCTGGGCAATGTTCTGTGTGGCAAAGCCGAGGTGGATCAGCTGACGAATAATGCTGACCCAGTGCTCGTGGCTCTGGTCTTTACCGATGCCGTAAACCGGCAGCTTGTCGTGCCCCATGTCGCGGATACGCTGGTTATTGGCACCCCGCAGCACCTCCACCACGTAGCCCATCCCGAAGCGTTGATTCACGCGGTAAATGGTCGAGAGCGCTTTGCGCGCGTCCATCAGGCCATCGTACTGCTTTGGCGGATCGAGGCAGATATCGCAGTTGCCGCACGGCTCCTGTCGCCCCTCACCAAAGTAGTTGAGCAGCACCAGACGGCGGCAGGTTTGCGCTTCAGCGAAGGCACCCATCGCGTTGAGCTTGTGGCGCTCAATGTCCTGGAGTTGTCCCTGCGGCTTCTCTTCCAGACAGCGGCGCAGCCACGCCATATCGGCCGGATCGTAAAACAGCATCGCTTCCGCAGGCAGGCCGTCACGCCCGGCGCGGCCGGTCTCCTGATAGTAGGATTCGATATTGCGCGGAATGTCGAAATGCACCACAAAGCGCACGTTGGGCTTGTTGATGCCCATCCCGAACGCCACCGTCGCGACGACGATTTGCAGGTCGTCGCGCTGGAATTTCTCCTGCACGTCGGCGCGGATGTGGTTCTCCAGCCCGGCGTGATATGCGGCGGCGCTAAAGCCACGGTTTTGCAGACGCGCGGCGGTGTCTTCCACCTTCGCACGGCTGTTGCAGTAGATGATACCGGACTTGCCGCGCTGCTCCTGAACGTAGCGCAGGAGCTGGTCCAGCGGCTTGAATTTTTCCATCAGCATGTAGCGGATGTTCGGGCGGTCGAAGCTGCTGACCTGAATATACGGGTCGTTCAGCCCCAGCAGGCGAACGATATCCAGACGCGTGGTGTCGTCCGCCGTGGCGGTAAGCGCCATAAACGGCAGTTCAGGGAAGCGCTGACGCAGCTGGCCGAGGGCGGCATATTCCGGGCGGAAATCGTGTCCCCACTGGGAGATACAGTGCGCTTCATCCACCGCCAGCAGGACCGGGTTCCAGTGCGCGAGATGGTCGAGGAAGTTATCCAGCATCAGGCGTTCTGGCGCGATATACAGCAGGCGGATCTGCCCGGTGCGGCACCCGACCATCACCTCTTGCTGCTGCTCGCGGGTTTGCGTCGAGTTCAGGCAGGCCGCCGCCACCCCGTTGGCGAGCAGCTGGTCGACCTGGTCTTTCATCAGGGAAATGAGCGGGGATACCACGACCGTCAGGCCGTTAAGCACCAGCGCGGGCACCTGATAACAGAGGGATTTACCGCCGCCGGTCGGCATCACCACCAGGCAATCGCGGCCTTCCAGCACGGTTTCAATGATGGTTTCCTGGCCGGGGCGGAACTGCTGGTAGCCAAAGGTTTCATGCAAAACCTGTTTAGCCAGCGACTCCTGATTCAATACTTCCGCCTGCGCCACGTTAACCCCATTTGCGAAAAATAAAACAGGCGCTATTTTCAGCGCCTGAGAGAGAAACTTCAACGTTTAACGCAAAAACATTCGAGCAGCTTAGAGAATATCGTTCAGCATTACGCCCACGCCAACGCGAGTCTGATTGAAGTTGTAGTCGATCAGCGACTCGCCGTAGCCGCTATACACCTGGGTATAGAGACGCACGTGCTTCGTCACCGGGTAGCTCAGACCGAGCTCCGCACCGCCGTAGCCGGTGTTCCAGTTGTACTGGCCTTTCGCGCTCAGCACGGCTTCACCTAACTGATAGCCGACTTTGAGCTGGTAGTAGCCCATATATTTGGTGATATCCGGGTTGTCATCGGTGCTGCCGAGCACATACCACGGCTTCACTTCCACCATCCAGTTACCGTTCTGCGCCATCAGGCGCGTATAGGCGCGGTTCCAGCTACGGGAGGTTGGATCGGAACGTCCGTTAGAATCATGGTTAAAGCCCACTTCGACGTCGCGCAGCGTCCAGCCAGCAAATTCATAATCCGTTGCGAAGCCGAGGAAAAGCTGCGGCTCATAGTTGGTCTCACGGAACGGTGAAGATTCGCCGCTGTTGGAGAGCTGCCACCAGGATTTCTGCGTATAAGACGCGCCGAGCACCGAGTTTGGCCCCATAATACCGCGCCAGAACGGGAACGCGAGGCTAAGCTGGAACTTCACCTCATCCTTACGCGCATTATCAGACCAGTTATAGGAGCTTATCGCCTCTTTGTTGAGATCGCTGGTTTGGGTATAAATCACGTAGTTCGTGTCATACGGGTAGAGCGTGAACGGATTGTCATGCTCCTGCAGCATATTGGCGATAATGCTGCCCTTAACGGCAGGTTTATCATGGACTTCTTTAATCGTCGCTTCCTGCGCATATGCTGTGAGGGGCAGCGCAACCGCCGCCAGTAACCAGGCCAGATACGTCCGCATCGGTGGTGTTCTCCTGCAAAGAGTAAAATTACCTGAATAGTTATGAGGCGAACATTCTACAGACTTCTGCGATAACTGCTGCATCCTCGTTTCTGAAAGTGGAATTCCTTATTGCTGAAGCATAAAATCAACATTTCATTAACAATAAGGATGTGATGCCTCATGTCAGCCATGCTTACCGCCGAAGAAGTGTTAAAACTCGTGGGCGAGATTTTTGTTTACCATATGCCGTTTAACCGTGCACTGGGTCTTGAGCTGGAGCGTTACGAGAAAGAGTTTGCCCAGCTGAGTTTCAACAACCAGCCGATGATGGTGGGTAACTGGGCGCAAAGTATTCTGCACGGCGGGGTGATTGCCTCCGCGCTGGACGTGGCGGCAGGCCTGGTCTGCGTGGGCAGTACGCTGACGCGCCATGACACCATCAACGAAGATGAACTCCGCCAGCGTCTGGCGCGCATGGGCACCATTGATTTACGCGTCGACTATCTTCGCCCGGGGCGCGGAAACCGCTTTACCTGCACCAGCAGCCTGCTGCGTGCCGGGAACAAAGTTGCCGTTGCCCGCGTTGAGCTACATAACGAGGAGCAGGTTTATATCGCCAGCGCAACCGCCACTTATATGGTGGGTTGAGGCGGCAAATTCGGGTAAAATTGATTCACTTTTTTGTAACGGATTTTCCCGATGGATGCTAAACAGACGCGGCAGGGCGTTTTACTCGCCCTTGCCGCTTATTTTATTTGGGGTATCGCCCCGGCGTACTTCAAATTTATCGCCTATGTTCCGGCCGACGAGATCCTCACTCACCGCGTCATCTGGTCGTTCTTCTTCATGATCGCGCTGATGAGCCTCAGCCGTCAGTGGTCCGGCGTTAAAACGCTGCTGCAAACCCCTAAAAAGGTCTTCCTGCTGGCGCTTTCTGCGGTGCTGATCGGCGGCAACTGGCTGCTGTTTATCTGGGCGGTGAATAACCACCACATGCTCGAAGCGAGCCTGGGGTACTTCATTAACCCGCTGGTGAATATCGTGCTGGGGATGATTTTCCTCGGCGAACGCTTCCGCCGGATGCAGTGGGTGGCGGTGATTCTCGCCTTCTGCGGCGTGCTGGTGCAGCTGTGGACCTTTGGCTCGCTGCCGGTTATCGCCCTCGGTCTGGCGTTCAGCTTTGCTTTTTACGGCCTGGTACGTAAGAAAATTGCGGTGGAAGCGCAAACCGGGATGCTGTTTGAAACCCTGTGGCTGCTGCCGGTGGCGGCGATCTATCTGTTCGGTATCGCCGACAGCACCACCAGCCATATGGGCAGCAACCCGTGGTCGCTGAACCTGATGCTGATGGCGGCAGGCGTAGTGACCACCATTCCGCTGCTGTGCTTCACCGGTGCGGCAACGCGCCTGCGCCTCTCCACGCTGGGCTTCTTCCAGTACATTGGCCCGACGCTGATGTTTCTGCTGGCGGTGGTGTTTTACGGCGAAGTGCCGGGTGCGGATAAGATGGTGACCTTCGCCTTTATCTGGGTGGCGCTGGCGATTTTCGTCGCCGATGCGATTTATACCCAGCGCAGAACCCGCAGAGGAATGTAGGTGTTTTGTAGGGCGGGTAAGCGCAGCGCCACCCGCCAGATTTTACAGCCAGTTCCGACGCTTAAAGTACAGATACGGTGCCAGCCCGGCGAGGATCATAAAGATAATCGCCCCCGGGTAGCCAAAGCTCCACTTCAGCTCCGGCATAAACTCAAAGTTCATCCCGTAGCTGGACGCCACCAGCGTCGGCGGCAGGAACACCACGGACACTACCGAGAAGATCTTGATGATGCGGTTCTGCTCGATGTTGATAAAGCCCATCGCCGCCTGCATCAGGAAGTTCACCTTCTGGAACAGGGATTCGTTGTGCGGCAGCAGAGATTCGATATCGCGTAAGATCTCACGCGCCTGCTCCAGCTGACCGCCCGGCAGACGCGCCTTGCGCACCAGGAAGTTCAGCGCGCGCTGGGTATCCATCAGACACAAACGCACCTTCCAGCCGATATCTTCCAGCTCTGCCAGCGTCGAAAGCGCTTCGTCGTACTCATCCCCCTGATGGCCTTCCATGATCACGCGGCTCAGCTTTTCCAGATCGCTGTAGATGTTTTCAATTTCATCCGCCAGCTGTTCAATTTTAGTCTCGAACAGATCGAGCAGCAGCTCGTAAGCGTTGCCGTCCACCATCGCCTGGCTGCGGGCGCGCATGCGGTAGAGACGGAATGCCGGCAGTTCGCGTTCACGCAAAGTAAACAGACGACCGTCGCGAATGGTAAACGCCACGGTGGAGTTGCCCGCGTGATCTTCCGCATCTTCAAAGAAGAAGAAGGAGTGAATGTGCAGGCCGTCTTCATCTTCAAAGAAACGCGCGGAGGCTTCGATGTCTTCCAGTTCCGGGCGGGTTGCCAGGCTTTGCCCCAGCTCAGATTGTACGCGAAGGCGCTCATCGTCGTCCGGCTCGACCAGATCCACCCATACGGCATCAATGAGGGGCTGTGACTCTTCGGCTTCAAGCCGAGTCAGTCGGTTATTTTCGAGTTGAAATGCGCTCAACATGACCGGGACTCCCAATGCAAAAAATATCGGACAGTTCGGTGGGCACACAGAAACAAATTGGGTTTCAGACCATTAAACAGCCTGACTCAGCGCGACGGGAATAATGCAGTCGCTGACAACCACTAAGGCCATCAGCATGAGGAGATAGCCTTAGGAGTTGTTCCTGGATGACAGGGAATTGAGCCAGTATCTACTGGGTGTGTCCAAGGCGAATGTCCTCTTAGCGTAATCGTGCGCGCATGTTACGCCAGCAGTAACTGTGGCGTCAACACGCAACGGAACGCTGAAGGGCATTAATTGACCTTCACTGTATAAGGCTAGCAGATTATTACAAAATAATGATATTTTTCTGAATGTTAGACTGTTTCCAGCTTCGCGTAGGCCGCCACCAGCCATTTGATCCCCTGCCCCTGGAACGCGACCTGCAGGCGGCTGTGCTCGCCGCTGCCTTCCAGATTCACAATGGTACCTTCGCCAAACTTCGAATGGCGCACGCGCTGGCCCAGCTTGTAGCCGGTGTCGGTTTCAGAGATCGGCGAGCCCATGCGCGGATGGCTAACCGGACGGCTGATGCTGGCGCGCAGACGCACCTCTTCCACGCACTCTTCCGGCAGTTCACCGATAAAGCGCGACGGACGGTGATAGACCTCTTTACCGTACAGGCGGCGGGTTTCAGCGTAGGTTAGCGTCAGCTTCTGCATCGCTCGCGTCACGCCCACGTAAGCCAGACGACGTTCTTCTTCCAGACGCCCGCCTTCATCGAGCGACATCTGGCTTGGGAACATGCCCTCTTCCATGCCGACGATAAACACCTGCGGGAACTCCAGACCTTTGGCGGAGTGCAGGGTCATCAGCTGAACCGCGTCCTGCCAGGTGTCCGCCTGCCCTTCACCCGCTTCCAGCGCGGCGTGAGAGAGGAACGCCTGCAGCGGCATCAGGTCTTCGTCTTCTTCGTTGTAGCTGAACTGGCGCGTTGCCGTGACCAGTTCCTCTAAGTTCTCGATACGGGTCTGCCCCTTTTCGCCTTTTTCCTGCTCGTACATGGTACGCAGCCCGGAGTCTTTAATCACCCGGTCGGTCTGCACGTGCAGCGGCATGTCGGCGGTTTCCTGCGCCAGGGCATCAATTAATTCCAGGAAGCGCTGGAGCGCGCTGGCGGCACGTCCGGCGAGGGCTTTTTCCTGCAGCAGCTCGCGGCACGCCTGCCACAGCGTCAGCTGGCGATCGCGCGAGGCCTGACGCACCACGTCCAGCGTACGGTCGCCAATCCCGCGAGTCGGCGTGTTCACCACGCGCTCAAACGCCGCGTCGTCGTTGCGGTTGGCGATCAGGCGCAGATACGAAAGCGCATCTTTGATCTCCTGACGTTCGAAGAATCGCATGCCGCCGTAAATGCGGTACGGCATGCTCACCTGCAGCAGCGCCTCTTCCAGCACGCGCGACTGGGCGTTGCTGCGGTAGAGAATGGCACACTGCTCCAGCGCGCCGCCGTTGTCCTGCCAGGTTTTGATGCGGTTCACCACGAAGCGCGCTTCGTCGAGCTCGTTGAAGGCGCAGTAAATCGAAATCGGTTCGCCGTCGACGCCGTCGGTCCACAGCTTTTTGCCCAGACGCCCGTTGTTGTTCTCAATCAGGGCGTTGGCCGCGCTCAGGATGTTGCTGGTTGAGCGATAGTTCTGCTCCAGACGGATGGTTTGCGCGCCGGGAAAATCGTTGAGGAAGCGCTGGATGTTTTCCACCTGCGCGCCGCGCCAGCCGTAGATCGACTGGTCGTCATCGCCCACGATCATCACCTTGCCGGTATCTCCGGCCAGCAGGCGGATCCACGCGTACTGGATGTTGTTGGTATCCTGGAATTCGTCCACCAGGATATTGGTAAAGCGTTCGCGGTAGTGCTGCAGGATGTGCGGTTTGTTCAGCCACAGCTCGTGGGCGCGCAGCAGCAGCTCGGCGAAATCCACCAGGCCGGCGCGGTCGCACGCTTCCTGATAGGCCTTATAGACGTTCTGCCAGGTCTGCTCGACCGGGTTACCGAAGCTCTGAATGTGGTGCGGGCGCAGACCTTCGTCTTTCTGTCCGTTGATGTACCACATCGCCTGACGCGGTGGCCACTGCTTCTCGTCGAGGTTCATCGCCTTGATCAGGCGCTTCAGCAGGCGGAGCTGATCTTCGCTGTCGAGGATCTGGAAATCCTGCGGCAGGTTAGCGTCCATATGGTGCGCGCGCAGCAGACGGTGCGCCAGGCCGTGGAAGGTGCCAACCCACATGCCGCCCTGGCTGGTGCCCATCAGTTGGGCGATACGGTGACGCATCTCCGCCGCCGCCTTGTTGGTAAACGTCACGGCCATAATCGAGTACGGTGAGCAGTTTTCCACGCTCTGCAGCCAGGCGATACGGTGAACCAGCACGCGTGTCTTACCACTCCCCGCCCCAGCCAGAACCAGCAGGTTGGTGCGCGAGGCGGCAACCGCGTCACGCTGTTTGTCATTAAGGCTGTCGAGCAGGTAAGAAACGTCCATTGGCACCGTCACGTCATGTCGGGCAGGCGAAGAGCATTCGCCAAAACCCTGTTAATTTATACAGAAAAATTGATGATTATATCAGCGTCGTGAGGGATGCCAACCGCGAAATTTCCACGTGCGGCAGAAGACGGCTGTCTGTTGCGGTCATCAGCTCCGCATTTTCTGGCTTGATCCAGCAGGCCTGCATGCCGCAGCGGATGGCACCCGCCACGTCGGTGGTCAGGTCATCGCCCACGTGCAGGATCTCACCCAGCGGCAGGTTAAGCTTCTCCGCTGCCAGATGGTACATGTCGCTGAACGGCTTCGCGCGCCCGTGCGGACCCGCGCGCAGCACGAATTCAAAATAATCGCTGAGGCCAAACAGCTCCGGCTGGGCATTGCCGTTGGTGATGGCCACCAGCGGCCACTTTTCGGCAAGCTTCGCCAGCGTGTCGTGGGTTTCCTGCGGCACGTCGATGCGGCTACGCCATTTGGCGAAGTTTTCCATTGCCGCTTCGGCACCGACGGCGGCATCCTGTGCGCTCAGACCCGCGTTCAGCATCGCCTGCTCAACCGCGCGACGACGCCATTCGGTCACGTCGTGGTAAATGTCCGGCTCGGTCTCCCGCAGGGACTGACGCAGCTTCTGGAAATCCTTGTTCTGCATCGCCTTCAGCGCGGGATGGTAGTTCTGCACAAACGCCAGCGACTCCTGCTCGGTACGCAGGATCACCTCGCGGTTGTCATAAAGGGTGTCATCAAGGTCAAACGTCAGGGCTGAGATCTGACCGAGTGGGCGGTAAAAACGCATTATTTCCCCCGTTTGGCGCGTGGATGCGCCGCGTCATACACCGAGGCAAGGTGTTGGAAGTCTAAGTGGGTGTAGATTTGAGTGGTCGACAGATTCGCGTGGCCAAGCAGTTCCTGTACGCCGCGCAGATCGCCGCTCGATTCCAGCATGTGTGTCGCAAAAGAGTGGCGCAGCTTGTGGGGATGCACGTGGCTGTTCAGCCCCTGCTTGATGCCCCACTCCGCAAAGCGCTTCTGCACGTTACGCGCGGAGATCCGCTTGCCGAGCTTTGATAAAAACAGCGCATCCTCTTCCGCGCCAAACAGGCCGCGCAGATCCAGCCAGTGCTCAATCCAGGAGACGGCGTTGCGGCCAATCGGCAGGCGGCGCTCTTTGCTGCCCTTGCCCATCACCCACACTTCGCCGGATTCCAGATCGAGATGCTTTAAGTCGAGGTTCACCAGTTCGGAGAGACGCAGGCCCGCACCGTACATTACCTCCAGCATCGCGCGGTCGCGCACGGCCAGCGGATCGTTCAGATCGATATCCAGCAGGCGGTTTACGTCGTCGACGTCAATATTTTTCGGCAGATGGCGCGGGGCTTTTGGCGTGGCGATCCCTTTTGCCGGGTTAGCTTTCAGCTTGCCCTGGCTGACCAGCCAGTCGAAAAAGCTGCGCAGGGCAGAGAGCCGGAGCGCAAGGCTCGCCGGGCTAAGGTTTTTTTTACGGCTACGCACGACGAACCCGCGTACCGTGGCGGCGTCACATTGTTGCCAGCTTTTCAGGCCGATTTCTTCGGCAATCTGCATGATGGCATCAAGCTGACGCTGATAGTTAAGCAGCGTAATGGGGCTGAGCTGGCGCTCAACGCCCAGATAGCGCAGAAACCGGGTGACGTCAGTGGCGAGCAGTCCGTCCGTCATACGCGTTCAATCCAGCGCTCCAGCAGCTCGGGCAGCATCAGGGCGATCTCCTGCAGCAGGTGCGTGGCTTGCCCCTGCTCATAGTGGTGCGCGTCGCGGCTGGTAAATAATATTACCCCCAGGTCGCCATCGCGCCCCATCAGCGACATCGCCACCGAGCCAATCGCTTTGGCTTCCGGCAGCACTACCAGCAGCTCAGGTCCGTTCAGCGGCCCCAGATAGTGATGCTCATGACCCAGGCGCTGAATGCGCAGCGGTTCAAACGCCTGACGGCTGAGCGCCAGATGGGTAAAGCCGGACGGCGCGCCAATGCGCCAGCGGTCAGGGAACAGACGAATCGTTGCGCCCGCCAGCCCCAGCTCGCGCGCCCAGCGATGGAAGCGGCTGAGAAACTCTTCAAGGCTGTGCGCCGAGGCCAGACGCGCCTGCAGGTGCAGAAGGCGATAGAACAGGCTTTCGTTGGTGCTGGCCTGCTCCATCAGCAGCGTCATGTTCTCTTCAAGCTGGTTGATGTGGTTACGCGAGCGCGCCATGTGCCATTCGACCAGCGACACGGTCCCGCGAACCGGATGCGGCACGCGCATTCGTTCGACGACGCGTGCATTGCGAATAAAAAACTCAGGATTGTTCAGCAGATAATCAACAACAGCGCTGTCGTCCAGTTCCGTCACTGTTTCCTGCAGTTCTTCCCCTGGTTGTTTCATAGATGGATAAACCCGTCATAAACATGTGTCGCCGGGCCAGTCATGTACAGTGGATGACCCGCTCCTTTCCAGGCGATATCAAGACGACCGCCCGGTAATTCCACGCGAACCTCTTCTGCCAGTAACCCCTGTGAGATACCGACGGCCACCGCCGCACAGGCGCCGCTTCCGCAAGCCTGGGTTTCGCCCGCGCCGCGCTCGTAAACCCGCAGACGGATGTGTTCACGCTTCACTACCTGCATAAAGCCGATGTTCGCCCGCTCCGGGAACCGCTCGTGGCTCTCCAGCACCGGACCGAGCGTTTCGACCGCCGCGGTTTCCACGTCATCCACCTGAATCACGCAGTGCGGGTTACCCATCGAGACAACGCCGCACAATACTGTCTGCTCGGCCGCCCGCATAATATAGGTCTTTTCCGCTTTGTTTGCGCGAAACGGCACGGCGGAAGGCTCGAAGTTAGGCTCGCCCATATTGACGCGCACCAGCTCATCGTCGGTAACGCTGAGCACCATACGACCGTTGGCGGTACTGACGCGGATATCGCGCTTATTGGTGAGCCCTTTCAGGCGGACAAAGCGGGCGAAACAGCGCGCGCCATTGCCGCACTGGTTAACCTCACTGCCGTCAGCGTTGAAAATACGGTAGTGGAAATCGAGGTCAGGATCGTAGGGCGGCTCAACCACCAGCAGCTGATCGAACCCCACGCCCACGTGCCGATCCGCCAGGCGGCGGATCAGTTCCGGGGAGAAAAACACATTCTGCGTTACCGCGTCGACGACCATAAAATCGTTGCCAAGGCCATGCATTTTAGAGAACTGCATCATTTGCTCCATTGCGCGGGTACAGAACGTTGTCGTCAGAGGTTAACCTGAGTCGGACCGCCATTATCGCCACGATCGTTAGTCTTTGGCGTGGAAGACTCGATGCCGCTGTTAACCGGTTTTGTCGGCGGCGGCGCGGTTTTATCCGCAGGCGGGAAGTAGAGTGGTCCCTTCAGTCCGCAGCCGGTCAGGCTAAACAGCGTGATGAGAACGGCAAGCGTTCGGAAAGCGTTTTTCATTATAAAGTTGCCCGTAAGTTCAAATCTGTTTCTATCATCGCAGGAGAAGACACAAAAGCAAGAGTTTGCCGCTTTCCTGCAACGGGAATTATTTAGCGTTATACTGCCGCCATCACGAAAAACAGGAACAAAACCATGAACGACAGTGAATTCCATCGCCTTGCCGACACCCTGTGGATGACCATCGAAGAACGTATCGACGACTGGGACGGCGACAGCGATATCGATTGTGAAATCAACGGCGGCATTCTGACCCTGAGCTTCGAAAACGGCAGCAAAATTATTATTAACCGTCAGGAGCCGCTTCACCAGGTGTGGCTGGCGGCCAAACAGGGCGGTTATCACTTTGATTTGAAGGGTGACGAGTGGGTTTGCGATCGCAGCGGCGAAACGTTCTGGGATCTGCTGGAACAGGCGGCGACCGCGCAGGCGGGCGAGGAAGTGCGTTTCAGGTAGTTTCTGTGCCGGGTGGCACTGCGCTTACCCGGCGAAAAGCCTCAGGAGAAATACTGCTGCAACAGCGGTGCAGTATCCTGATTCGCAGGCGCCGCAGGGGTAATCGCCTGCGTGCGGAACGGGATCACCTGCGCTCGGCCATCCACGTTCACAATCTGGTAGAACTGCGGCAGGTTGAAGTTGATAAAGCTGGAACCGTAGGTGAAACGGTCATGCGAGGAAGAGTAGAAGCGGCTGACGTCGCGCACCAGCTCCTCTTTGCTGCCTTCACAGTGGTGATACACCTCGGCGCGGTTGGTCTCATCCAGAATGTAGATGTTGAACCCGGCATCGTCGCCCGACTCTTCAAAGAAGAACTGAATAATCCCTTCACTGGCAAAGCCATCCACCACCTGCGGCAGCTTGACGTGGTTGGTTTCCACCTGAACCGACAGGCCGTGCAGCTTGTTGTGTGAAATCGCGCCGTAGAACTCGATAGCGTTTTCCAGCTTCTGCACCGACACGTTCAGACGCTCGAAGAACAGGCCCCACGTCTGCCCGGAGACGCGCAGCGCTTTAAAGCGCCCGGTTTCCTGGCGGGTGCTGGAGAGACGCAGTTCGATGCATTCAGACACCAGCTGCTGCACGCGAGTACGAATTAAACCGCGAAGGTGCTGGCTGTAGCAGAACACTTCCACGCTGTCCGGCGGCGCGGCGTCCTGGTGCATCTTGCCGAGAATGGTTTTCAGCGCTTCAATCATCGCCTGCTCGCCGTTGAAGTGCAGGGTACGCACTTCGTTCCACGAGTTGCGGTACAGCAGGTCTACGCTGCCCACCAGGCAGTTTTGCTGCTCGCCAAAGCTGAAGACGTCCAGCTTGCGGAAGTCAAAATGGACCACCTGATTGCGGAAGGCCGCCGTCGGGTCGTATTCCAGGTTGACGATGATCGCCAGATGGCGAATCTCACACGGGCTGTAGAGCGCTTTTGGCGTTGGGGCAGGCAGACGCAACGGGAAGTGGTGCGACACATCCGCCACCATCTCCTGCAGCTTGGCTAAATCGACCACCTCGTTGCCCTTGATAAACAGGCGCGTGCGCGAGGTCAGCAGGCCGTTAAACCAGGCCCAGGCCACCAGCTTATTCAGATAGCGGTTATATTCCAGCGGCTGATGGCTGATGATGGAATCCATGCTTGGCGCACGGTTGTACAGATACCACCCGGTGCGGTTCGCGCGGCCCGGCGGCACATAGATAAAGGTCAGGTTTGGTTCAGACAGGTCAGGCGAAATCTGCGGGTTAACCAGGGTCACTTTGCCCGGCAGCGCTTCAAACGCGGCGTACAGCTTGCGGGTTAACACCCCGATATCCTGCGGGCTGGCGGAAACGCTGAGGTTGTTGCGGCGCGCAAAGCGGATCAGATTACGGTAGCTTTGCATCATCGCATCGAGCAGTTCGTTGTGTGCTTCACGCACCTGATCGATTTTCCAGTTGGCCCGGTTGTCGAGCATGGACAGACGCGCTTCGTCCCATCCCCACTCTTTTACTAACTGACTGACCACTTCACGACGCCAGCCCACGCAGGCGCGCTCGCGGCTCAACTTCTCACAGACTTTGAGATAGAAACATCGACGCACCAGGTCAAGACGCGTGGTGTCATCAATGGCTTTCAGGTATTCGGTTACGCGCTCCAGCATCATGCAGTAAGCGTCCAGCCCGAAGGAGACGATCTCCCCGTCGTGCAGGCGCTGCTTGATGTCTTTCGCCAGCAGGCGCGGCGTAGGGTATTCCCAGGAGTAGGCTTCGAGCAGCAGGGTTTTGAGTACCGCTTTGTACGGTGAATCAATACTCTTATAGAGCTGCCAGAGGCTTGCGCCGAAGTACTCTTCGGCAGACAGGGAGCTCAGGCCGCCCAGATCAAGCCACTCGTTAGGCGTCAGTACGCCCTGCGAGTAAAGCGACATGACGTAATCGTCATAATTCTCTTCTTCATCGCACGGCACCATATTCCACAGAATACGTTTCCCGGCCAGGCGAACGGCAGTACGGTAAAACTCATCCAGCAACAGAATGTGCTGGGTCGAGCCGCAGTCCTCACCACCCAGACTGCCGCTTTCGTTATGGCGGAAACGGTTTTCATCAATCAGGAAGAAGCTCACTTCCACGCCGAGCGATGCCGCCCAGCTCTCCAGCAGGCTGCATTTACGCTGCAGCAGCTGGCGCTCTTCGTTGTCGAGCCAGGACTGATGGCAGACCCAGATGTCCAGGTCCGAAGAACAGCTTTGCCCTACCGATGAGGTGCTCCCCATGGAGTAAACGCCGGTAATCGGCAGTTCACCTTTCGGAGAAACCTGAGGCGGCATGCCGCGGTAGAGTTCCAGCTCGTTCAAATAATGCTGTTGGGTTTCATCAGGCGTGAAGAGGCAAATGCCCTGGGGAACGTTACCATCAAGGTAGCCAGGCATTAGCGGGTGATGATAGTGCAATAATGTCGGCAGCAGACTGTATACCTGCTGGAAAGCAGGGCCCATGGCAGCAAGCGCGCGATCCACGCGCAGTTGATTTATGGCATCCAGTCTCTGTTTCAGAGTCTCAATATAGAGGTACAAGACGTATCGCCTGATGTTTCCGGGTGTCGTAAGCTATTCAAAACACGAATAACAGCGAGCCCGCAGTATTTCAAAAAGATAACCGTTACCCTTTTTTCGCCCTTGTCATTATGGTGGTACCGACGAAAAAATGGTCTAAAACGTGATCAATTTAACACCTTGCCGGTTGACCGTAAAGAAAGATGCGCTACATACAAGTGTAGCACCGTTCTGTACGTGTAAATTCCTGAATACGGCTATGGCTGACGAATACGCCGCCTTGTCCCTCTCACGCTTCATCAACCGTAAAACTGCCATCCCAGAGTCAACAATGTTAGGATGGTTAGCGATTGATAATGACGGTAACAAGCATGTTAGACAATGTTTTGAGAATTGCCACACGCCAAAGCCCTCTCGCGCTCTGGCAGGCACATTATGTTAAGCAGCGCCTTGAAGCCTGCCACAGTGGATTGCGCGTCGAGCTGGTGCCGATGGTCACGCGCGGTGACGTGATTCTGGATACGCCGCTGGCGAAAGTGGGCGGCAAGGGCCTGTTTGTCAAAGAGCTGGAACTGGCATTGCTTGAGAACCGCGCCGATATCGCCGTACATTCGATGAAAGACGTGCCCGTCGAGTTCCCGGAAGAGCTGGGGCTGGTGACCATCTGCGAGCGCGAAGATCCGCGTGACGCGTTTGTCTCGAACCACTATGACTCGCTCGACGCGCTGCCGGCGGGTAGCGTGGTTGGCACGTCCAGTTTACGCCGTCAGTGTCAGCTGGCGGAGCGTCGTCCTGACCTTATCATCCGCTCGCTGCGCGGTAACGTTGGCACGCGTCTGGGCAAGCTGGATAACGGCGATTACGATGCCATTATTCTTGCCGTTGCAGGCCTGAAGCGCCTGGGGCTGGAGGAACGCATTCGCGTGGCGTTGCCGCCAGAGCTGTCGCTGCCGGCCGTCGGACAGGGCGCCGTCGGCATTGAGTGCCGTCTGGACGATGCGCGCACCCGCGAGCTGCTCGCTCCGCTGAACCATGACGAGACCGCAACCCGCGTAAAAGCCGAGCGGGCGATGAATACTCGCCTCGAAGGCGGGTGTCAGGTGCCGATTGGCAGCTATGCTGAATTAACAGACGGTGAACTGTGGCTGCGTGCGCTGGTGGGCGCGCCGGACGGTTCACAGATGGTGCGCGGCGAACGTCGCGGCAAGCCGCAGGATGCCGAAGCGCTTGGCGTGTCGCTGGCGGAAGAGCTGCTGAATAACGGCGCACGTGAAATTCTGGCCGAGGTCTATAACGGAGAACCCCCTGCATGAGTATTCTTGTCACCCGCCCTTCTCCCGCAGGAGAGCAGTTAGTGAGCCGTCTGCGCGCACTGGGGCAGGTGGCCTGGAGTTTTCCGCTAATTGAATTCTCCCCCGGTCGGGAGCTCTCTGCGCTCGCCGACCAGATGAATACTCTTCAGGAAGGCGACCTGCTGTTTGCGCTATCGCAGCATGCCGTGGAATTTGCCCATGCGCAGCTGCAACAGGCGGGAACACGCTGGCCGACCGCTCCGCGCTATTTCGCTATCGGCAGAACCACCGCGCTGGCCTTACATACCGTGAGTGGAACAGACGTTCGCTACCCGTTGGATCGGGAAATCAGCGAAGTCTTGCTACAATTACCTGAATTACAAACTATTGCCGGAAAGCGCGCGCTCATTTTGCGCGGCAACGGTGGCCGCGAACTGCTGGGTGAAACGCTGCGGGAACGCGGGGCTGACGTCACGTTTGTTGAGTGCTACCAGCGCTGTGCGAAACACTACGACGGTGCAGAAGAGGCGATGCGCTGGCACGCGCGCGGTATTAATACGCTGGTGGTCACCAGCGGTGAAATGTTACAACAGCTTTGGTCGCTGATACCGCGTTGGTATCGCGAAAACTGGTTACTCCGCTGTCGACTTCTGGTCGTCAGTGAGCGTCTGGCGAACCTCGCCCGGGAACTGGGCTGGCAGGATATTCGGATCGCTGATAACGCCGACAACGATGCGCTGCTGCGCGCATTACAATAACTCTCAAATGGGAAGCCATAATGACGGAACACGAAAAATCCTCCGCCGTGGTTGAAGAGACCAGGGAGACTGTGGAGACAACGCCACAGCCAGAGACGACTGAGAAAACCGCTGAGAAGAAAAACGGCAGCAATAAAACCAGCCTCGCGCTGAGCGCGATTGCCATCGCCATTGCGCTGGCAGCAGGCGTCGGCCTGTATGGTCTGGTAAAGCAACAGAGTGCTAACCAGACGGCCACCAGCGATACGCTGGTCAATCAGCTTACCTCCCTGCAAAAAGCGCAGGAAACGCAGAAAACCGAGCTGGAAGCGGTGATTAAGCAGCAGGCCGCCGCGCTTGCCGAGGCGAACAGCAAACAGGAAGAGCTGACCAAACAGCTGGGCGAAGTACAGCAGAAAGTCGCCACGATCTCCGGCACCGATGCCAAAACCTGGCTGCTCTCGCAGGCCGATTTCCTCGTCAAACTCGCCGGGCGTAAGCTGTGGAGCGATCAGGACGTGACCACCGCCGCCGCGCTGCTGAAAAGCGCCGATGCGAGCCTGGCCGACATGAACGATCCGAGCCTCATCACCGCGCGCCGTGCGATTACCGAAGATATCGCCAGCCTCTCCGCCGTTTCACAGGTGGATTACGACGGCATTATCCTCAAGGTGAACCAGCTTTCGAATCAAATAGATAACCTGCAGCTGGCGGATAACAATGACGACGACTCCCCGATGGACTCTGACGGTACCGAGCTGTCCAGCTCCCTGAGCGAATGGCGCATAAACCTGCAGAAAAGCTGGCAGAACTTTATGGACAGCTTCATCACCATCCGCCGTCGCGATGAAACCGCCGTACCGCTGTTAGCGCCGAATCAGGATATCTATCTGCGCGAAAACATCCGTTCCCGCCTGCTGGTCGCGGCGCAGGCCGTGCCGCGCCATCAGGAAGAAACGTACAAACAGGCGCTGGATAACGTCTCGACGTGGGTACGCGCCTACTACAACACCGATGATGCAACGACCACCGCCTTCCTCGAAGATATCGACAAGCTGAGCCAGCAGAACATCACCATGAACGTGCCGGATAAACTGGCCAGCCAGCCGATTCTGGAGAAGCTGATGCAGACGCGCGTGCGTAACCTGCTGGCGCAGCCGGGCGTTCCGGCCGGGCAGACCGGCACAGCGGCGGCACCAGCGCCAGAAAGCGCGCCACAGGGAGAGTAATGATGCTAAAAGTCCTTTTACTCTTCATCCTGCTGATCGCCGGGATCGTCCTGGGCCCGATGCTTGCGGGTCATCAGGGATACGTCCTGATCCAGACCGATAACTACAACATTGAAACCAGCGTAACGGGTCTGGCGATCGTTCTGATCCTCGGCGTCGTGGTCCTGCTTGCCGTTGAATGGATCCTGCGCCGTATTTTCCGCACCGGTGCCCATACCCGCGGCTGGTTCGTTGGCCGTAAGCGCCGCCGCGCCCGTAAGCAAACGGAACAGGCACTGCTAAAGCTGGCCGAAGGCGATTACCAGCAGGTTGAAAAGCTGATGTCGAAAAACGCCGACCACGCGGAACAGCCGGTGGTGAACTATCTTCTGGCCGCCGAAGCGGCGCAGCAGCGCGGTGATGAAGCCCGCGCTAACCAGCATCTGGAACGCGCGTCAGAACTGGCGTCTGGCGACCCGATCCCAGTGGAAATTACCCGCGTCCGCCTGCAGCTCGCGCGCAATGAGAACCACGCGGCGCGCCACGGCATTGACCGTCTGCTGGAAATCGCACCGCGTCATCCGGAAGTCCTGCGCCTTGCGGAGCAGGCCTATATTCGTACCGGAGCGTGGGGCTCGTTGCTGGACATCATTCCGTCGATGGCGAAGGCCGAGGTGGGTGATGATGAACATCGTGATGAACTTCAGCGTCTGGCATGGATTGGCCTGATGGATCAGGCGCGCGCCGACCTGGGCAGCGAAGGCCTGAAAACCTGGTGGAAGAACCAGAGCCGGAAAACGCGCCAGCAGGTCCCCCTGCAGGTGGCCATGGCGGAACATCTTATTGAATGTGACGATCATGACACCGCCCAGGAGATCCTTCTCGACGGCCTGAAGCGCCAGTACGACGATCGCCTGGTCATGGTGATCCCGCGCCTGAAAACCAATAACCCTGAGCAGGTCGAAAAAGTGCTGCGCCAGCAGATCAAAACCGTCGGTGATCGTCCGCTGCTGTGGAGTACCCTGGGCCAGTCGCTGATGAAGCACGGCGAATGGCAAGAGGCGAGCCTGGCCTTCCGTGCGGCACTGAAACAGCGTCCGGACGCGTTTGACTACGCGTGGCTTGCCGATACGCTGGACAAACAGCATAAGCCAGAAGAGGCGGCCGCTATGCGGCGCGATGGGCTGTTGCTGACGCTGCAAAATAACGGTAACCCGCAATAAATAAAAAAGGAGGCCAGACGGCCTCCTTTTTTTATCGCCTTTCTCCTGCTACATTCTTTACACCCACATCTGCAAACGAACCCGCCAATGTAACGATGTCTTTTCATTAACCTTTTTTCACACACGCGCACTTTCTGCAGCGTGGATTAAATCGTTTTTGAAAGGAAATCTTCATGAACTCGCTTTTGTATGCGCTTATTGAAGCGCTGCGCTGCCACCGCTGGCTGCGCCTGCTTGCCTGTGCTTTTATCTTTTCTTCGCTGGGAAATGGTTTAACCCAGGTCGTGGTCTTTGGTTTACTGTTAGCGTGGTCGGCTCCGCCCGCCCTGCTCACCCTCGCTTTTCTTTTCGCAACGGTTCCGGGATTCATCGGCAGCGCGATCGGCGAAAAGCTGTGCTCGCGCTATTCTCCAGTATTCCTGCTGATACTGACCGAGGGGCTGGGATTGTTCGCCCTACTCTTCCCCCTGCTCGGTGCGGGTTATCACAGCATTGCCTCGCTACTCGCCGTGCAATCCACCGAAGCGCTGCTCAGCGGGATGAGCTGGCCCGCGCTGACATTGCTCTTTAAACGCGGACTTAGCGAAACAGAGCTGCCTGCTGCAACCTGTCTGGAAAATGTGACTTTTGCTTCTCAGGTGTTATTAGGTACTGGACTCGGCGTGGTGCTATTCAAGCAGACCTCCGTGTTTACCTTGCTGGCTATTGATGCCGCCAGTTTTCTCGGGTCGCTGCTGCTGCTGTGGCTGGCTGGGCGCCGGTTTTCTGCTCCATTGCTACCTCTCCCCGGTGAAGAGGCAGCCCCCGCGCCACTGCGCTGGCGGACGTTGACCGTTCGGCAAAAGCGCAGCCTGCTCATTTTGCCGGCGCTGGCGGCCGTCGGCTCACCGGCTATGGCGCTACTTCCGGCCCTGGCGCAGCAGCTCCATCCTCAGGATGCGGCGGGCCTTGCTCTGCCTCTGCTTTTCGCAAGGAGCATGGGGCAACTTTGCGGCCCCATGCTGCTAAAAAAAGAGAGCCTGACGCGCTTTGCCGTCCACACGCCGCGAATCATCGTTTGTCTCGGTATTTTTCTTGCCGCTTATGGAATGCTGCCGTTGCTGTCCGGGTGGATGGCATGTGCGCTGGGGATGATCTTTATCGCGCATCTGGCCTCAAACGTTCTCTTCGCAGCCGGCACTTTTGGCGTACTCAGCAGTTTTCATATCACGCAAACCGCGTCAGCCAGCGGTAAAGCCTGGCGCTGGCAAACGCTCAGCGCCTCGCTTTTCACCGGCATTACAGCGATAGTGGCTGTTGGGCTTGGCTCAGTGCTGGCGCTCTATACGGTCTCGTCAGCCGCCCTGCTGTTGGTCGCCCTGATCATGCGTGGGTATCGGGAATAAGACATAAAAAAACGCCTGCTATAAAAGCAGGCGTTAAAACAGGTCTGTAAGACAACATATTTGGTGCTTCACTCAACGTTATGTCCATGGTGTCTGATGAGGCCGAAGCGACATCTGTCAGTGGACGATAAGCACCGTAAATGGCTCTGCGTCATTCCTGAGTTTATGAGGCACTAAGGCGAACATAAGAGATGGAATGAGCATCTACGCGTATATTATTGCACGTTACGTGCCAGATTTACACGCAGAACTTTTACATGGCGCAACATTTTAAGATAAAAGGAAATTATGCTGTTAAGTCGCATCTGAAGCTTCATAGCGTATCGGCAAAAGCAGAAATATGTCGCCAGGAAGAGACAGTAAATCCCACAAATAATTATTTATCTTATTTTCAATGACTTGCATGTCACTGAATCGCGACAATGATAAAGGGTGCTTTCTGGAGATAACGACAGGGGAGAAAACTTACAGAAAACAAAAAACCCCGCCGAAGCGGGGTTCAAAATTGGTCGGCGAGAGAGGATTCGAACCTCCGACCCACTGGTCCCAAACCAGTTGCGCTACCAAGCTGCGCTACTCGCCGATGTACTGCTTTTTTGAATTTTTAGTTCAATTCATTTAAAAAGTCGTGGTGCGAGGGGGGGGACTCGAACCCCCACATCCTAAGGACACTAACACCTGAAGCTAGCGCGTCTACCAATTCCGCCACCTTCGCAATTCACAACTCTTTCAATAATGGGGTGGCTAATGGGATTCGAACCCACGACAACTGGAATCACAATCCAGGGCTCTACCAACTGAGCTATAGCCACCACTGTATTCTTTCACGCGGTACTGACTACTTCTCAGACCACCGCAGCTCTAGCGCCGGGAACTAAAATGGCGCGCCCGACAGGATTCGAACCTGAGACCTCTGCCTCCGGAGGGCAGCGCTCTATCCAGCTGAGCTACGGGCGCTTAGCGCCGTTGCGGGGCTGGATATTACGTACCTCCGTCCCCGCTGTCTAGTGCTTTTTTGAAAAAAATGCGCGTTTGGTTATGGTTTGCACATTTTGCCGCTTATTCCTCCACTTTCTGCGTAGTGGCACGGCGACCCAGGCCAAAAAGCTTATACGCGGCCGTCACTGCCGCCAGGAAGATCAGTCCGACAAACAGCGACATGCGGGTATCTTCATTAAAGTACATTCCAATTAATACGCAAATCAGGAACGCCATCGTCAAATAGTTCGCATACGGGAAAAGGATCGAGCGGAACGGATGGCTGGCGATCGCTTTTTTATGCGCATGGCGAAAACGCAGCTGGCTGATGAGGATAACAAACCACGGCACCATGCCCGGCAGCACGCTGGCGCTGTAGACGTAAACAAACACGCGCTGCGGATTAGGGATGATGTAATTCAGGCAGGAGCCAATCAGCAGGATGACAATGGAGACCGCGACGCCCGCTACCGGCACGCCAGCACGTGAGACTTTACTCATTGCCGCAGGCAGCTGGTTATTTTTCGAGAGCGCGTAGAGCATACGGCCACAGCTGTACATCCCGCTGTTACAGCCTGACAGCGCTGCCGTCAGGACCACAAAGTTGATGATACCCGCTGCTGCTGTAATCCCAATCTTCGCAAAGGTTAATACGAACGGGCTCCCCGTCGTGCCGATTTCGTTCCACGGGAAGATGGTCACAATAACGAAGATTGCGCCCACGTAGAAAATCAGGATGCGCCAAAGCACTTTGCCCACCGCGCTACGCAGCGTAACCTGCGGTTTTTTCGCTTCCCCGGCGGTAATCCCGATCAGCTCCACGCCCTGATACGAGGCCACAACAATACACAGCGCCGTCAGGAAGCCCTTCCAGCCGCCGGCGAAGAAGCCGCCATGTTCAGTCAGGTTGCCAAAGCCGATGGCGTGTCCGCCGTTGCCAAAGCCATAGAAAATCACGCCCAGGCCAATAACAATCATCACGATGATGGTGGTTACTTTGATCATCGCAAACCAGAACTCGATTTCACCGTAAAGGCGCACGGCGGCCAGGTTTGCCAGCGCCACCAGCCCCACGGCAATGAGTGCCGGTATCCACTGGACCATGTCCGGGAACCAGAACTGGACGTAAACCCCTATGGCGGTGATTTCAGAGATGCCCACCGCCATCCACATAAACCAGTATGACCAGGCCGTCAGGTAGCCGAAGAACGGGCTCATATAGCGGTGTGCGTAAACGGCGAAGGAACCGGTCACCGGCTCCAGAAAGAGCATTTCGCCCATTGAGCGCATGATGAAGAAAACAAACAGCCCGGCGATGATATACGCCAGTAATACGGAAGGGCCTGCCCATTTGAGGGTGCTTGCGGAGCCCATAAACAGGCCAACGCCGATAGTGCCGCCCAGCGCTATCAGTTCGATATGACGAGCTTCCAGCCCACGCTGTAGCTCCGGTTGTTTCTCTGCCATAGATCCTCGATTGTGTTTGCTGTTTCCCGGCTTAACACCGGTTATTGTTTTTTAGGGGTACTTAAATACGGTGCGAATGGTTTCTTAAAATCGGCCAAATGGCAAACGATGCATTAAAAAAATGAATGCATTGCACAAATTATCAGCAGCTTTGCAGGTGAGTTGCAGCGCGAACAGCATATCGCGCTACATTTTGATTACATCTTACCGGTATAGTGCCAGGTGAGGTAGCGAAGCAGTCGAATCTGTCGTTTAATGCGGGTGGGTTGGGAGAGCAGGCGGTAGAGCCACTCCAGCCCCATATTTTGCCAAATCTTCGGCGCGCGCTTCACGTGGCCGGTAAAGACATCGTAGGTGCCGCCGACGCCCATATAAAGCGCATCCGGGCAGACCAGACGGCAGTCGCGCATCAGGATCTCCTGGCGCGGGGACCCCATCGCCACGGTGACGATTTTTGCCCCGCTGTCGCGCACGCGGGCAAACAAAGCCTGCTGGTCTTCAGGCTTGAAGTAACCATTCTGGCTACCAACAATATTAACATTCCATTGACGACGCAGTTTCTCTTCGGTCTCGGCCAGCACCTCAGGCTTACCGCCAATCAGGAACACCGGCGTACCCTCCGCACCAGCGCGGGCCATAAGCTGCTCCCAGAGATCGGCACCCGCCACGCGAGATACATTAGCGTCAGGATATTTTTTACGGATAGAGCGGACCACGCTGATACCGTCCGCGTATTTAAATTCAGCCGCTTCTATCAGGCTTTTGACTTCGGCGTTATCTTCCACCGCCAGCATCTTTTCCGCATTGATAGCGACCAGCGTACCGGATTTCATCTGCCCGTCGGCGAACAGAAAATCCAGCGCGTGCTGCATGTCGCGCCAGCCAATCAGCTGCAAACCACGAAGCGCATAGCGCGGTGCAGAAGTTTTATCAGTCATTACTTTCCCTACTCAGACTTGCGACAGCGTTGTGCTGCCCTGTGGCTCACGCTTGTGCACAAGCCCTGCGCTGTCGAACAGCCAGTACAACAGTTTGGCCAGTAACAGGCAGATGCCAAAAACGACCATGAAGAACACCACGCGCGAAACGAACGAGTCCAGCCCCTCGCGCGCCAGAACGATCATATTGAAAATGGCACCAAAGCAGAAACTGTGCAAAATGGCCGCTTTATAGCGGTTGGTCTCTTCGTTACCGCGCACGTAAAGCCAGTCAAACCACTTAATAATCAACCCTACGACAAACGCGCCCGGCAGGATAAACCAGCCTCCCCCCATCACCACCAGGGAACCAATCAAGGTTGGCGAGATCGCCAGGCCCGAATGGTTGTTCAGCACTTCCCAGGTAAAATAGTTCGCGGTATTGAGTACTACGCCAGGGCGGTCCGGCCAGAGCCAGCTCGGGATAAAGACGTAGAAATCGCGCACAATCGGCGCCAGCCCCTGGAAATCAATCTTGTCGTAGTTTTGCAGCAACAATGCCAGGTTTTCCCACGGCGAGAAGGTGTCGCGCGTCAGGTAGAGGAACGTGTAAAACGCCTCGTCGCCCGCCACGTTCATCCCGTAGCGCTTCAGCGCCAGCCAGAACATCCCCACAATGCCAAATACCCCTGCCGCAACCAGCATCCACAGCGAGATCCAGCCGCGGATGATGCCGATGAACAGGAAGATAGCGAAAGCGATGATAATGTTGGCACGCGTACCGCCCACGATCATGTAGGTCAGGATACCGAACGCAACCGTACTGACCAGGAAGAACAGCCACGCCTTGCTGTCCTGGCGAAGGAAGAAGATCACCAGCATCGCCGGGATGAAGAAATAGAAGAATCGCTTAAGCGCCACGCCTGAGACTTCAGCCGAAAAAATCTGGCTGTAGGAGTGGAGCTTAAACAGCAGGAAGCCGTTATGCATGAAGAAGATGCCGACGCTGACCAGGGCGATCGTCATGAGCATCACCCACGTCAGATGGGTCTCCACCCGGTTCATGGTAAAGAGCGCCCGACGCGGGGCAGCGGCCTGCGCTGGTCGCAGACGCGTTTTATAGGTGACGTAGTAAACACCATAGAAGCAGGTCGCCGCCAGCAGGGCCTGGAGAAGAATTTCCGGCGGCGCGACGCTCACGTCAAAACGGAAGACCAGAATGCTGGTCAGCGGGAAGCCGAAGAAGAAGGTCAGCAGAAACAGCAACGAGAAGAATACGTTAAAGTTGAAGCGCACCCGGCGGAACTCAAACCAGGTGAGCGTGGCGATAAATAGCGTGCTCAGAAGCCAGACAACCAGTAAGCCGCTAAACTGCAACTGACTCATGCGTTGTCTCCTGAAGCGATACGCAGCGCGCGGTGCCACGGCGTGAGGTAATTCGGGCTGAAAAAGTCGATGCTATTTTTATCCACCAGCGTGAGCTGGCGTTGTGCTTCACGTACCACTTCGACATTCAGCGCGTCTGAGGTGAACAACACCGGAATATGCTGCTCGGCCATATCCTGCCAGAACGGGTTTTCACGATTAAGCACGCACGGTACACCCGCCTGAATCAGCAGGCACAGCGTACCAATCCCCTGCTGGCGAGCAAAGATGAAATAGCCGAGATCGCATTTTCGCAGCAGCGCAAGATAATCATCAAACTCCAGCTTTTCGCTGAGAATGTGCAGATTTTCTTCGCTGAATAACGCAAGCCCCTGCTGGCGAACCTCATCAATGTAGGCGTCGTTGTTGGCCGGATAACCCATCGGCACCACCACGTTCACCGTATCGCCAAACTGCTGGTGTACCGCCCGGAGCGCGGCGACATGTTCGTTACTGCGGTCGCCGGAATTCCCCACCAGCACCGTCAGCTTGCCTTCGCGAACCGCGTCATTCGCCATGGTGTTCAGCGCCGGATCCATACGGGTTGGGAAATAGAGTAGCTCACCGCGCACATTAGGGTGCTGCTTCGCAAAATAATTCAGATCGCCACGGGTGGCAAAAACGCGGCCCACCCTTCCCTGCGCCATGCGACGCAGCGGATAGAAAAGACGGAATTTCCAGCCGCGCGAGACTTCGTAGAGATCGGCTCCCCAGATATGCCAGCTGCACTGGGAGGGTTTAATTCCCCCGCTGAGCAGAGCCAGCCACAGGCCGGTATTGAACTGCCCGTGGAAAAAGAAACGTTGCTCACGATCCGCTTTGGCTTTGGCAATAACCGCCTTCGCCAGGGTAGCTTTATCCGGCCAGAAGGTGATTGTCAGCGCCGGAAACGCCGCGCTCAGGCCATTATCCTGACCTGCAACCATAAACTCGCGCGCATCAGGATTGCCCGATGCCAGCTCGTCGTTGAAGAACCGCAAAACGGTCTGGTTATGGTGTGGGATATCTGATCCCAGGATGTGAATCAGTGCAGTCATGCGCGTTTACGCCACAATAAAAATACGCCGCAGCAGGCAGCGAAATAAACGATATAGGTTGCCATGTAGGCCTGAGCCGCCCCCAGCGCACCGTGCGCGGGTATCAGCCAGTGTGAAAATGCTGTCAGCAATGCAAACTGGCTAACCTCCGCGAGGATATACAGCCGCAGCGAGGCTTTCGCAATCACCAGATAGCCGAAAACGTAAGCACCCACTTTCAGCACATCACCCACCAGTTGCCAGGCAAAAAGATCGCGCATGGCGGTAAACTTCGCCGAGAACAGCAGCCAGATGGCGACATCACGCAATAACCAGACGGTCAAACTGGCCGCCGCCACTGCGGGTAATACAAAACGCAGGGAGCGGAAAATTTCGCGGGTAATATCCTGCCTGGACGTCAGACGCGATAAGGTTGGCAGCAAATAAACGCTAAAGGAAGCCGTTATAAACTGGAGGTAAGCATCGGAAATACTGCTTACGCCCTGCCAGATCCCCACCTCATCCCAGCTGTAATGCGCCGCCAGCAGGTTTCGCATCATCACGTAGGCCACCGGCAGCGTGACGGAAGTAATGAGCGCCATCAGGGTAAACTTACCCAGCTGGCTGGCAAGCACCTTGTCCCATTGCGGTTTCAGGTAGCTCAGAGGAATAACGCCCTGGCGCATCAGCATGAACGCCGCAGGCACAACAACCAGTGCCGGGACCAGCGCCAGCCCAAGCAGTGCGCCTTCATAGCCGCCCAGGCGGTAGCAGAAATAATAGGCAATCACGCCGATGACGCTACCCAGGATGAGCGCAAGCGCGTTCCCGGCTGCATCGCGAAAACCTTTCATCAGCGCCAGCAGCAGGTTGGCCCAGGCAATGCCCATCTGGACCAGCGCGACCAGACGCACCAGCCCCTGATAATGGGTGTGCCCGAACAATCCCTGGCTAATGGGCGCCGCGGCCAGCAGAAACACCATCGCCAGCAGGGTCGAAAAGCCCGTGACCATTGCCGACGCGGTGCCCACTACCCTGCGAAGCTGGGCCGCATCATCATGATACTGAGCAACGTATTTGGTTACGCCGTTGAAGATTCCGGCACCGGCCAGCACCCCAAGGACGGTAACAAGCTGGCGGAAGTTGCCCGCCAGCCCGACGCCTGAGGGGCCGAATGAGACGGCCAGCAGCTTGACGACCAGCAGTCCGGCACCAATTTTTACAAGCGTGGACGCGGCGGTCCACACCGATGCTTTTGCCAGAGACATATCAGCCGAAATAGCTCAGAAGGGTATTGATCACCGTACGCTGGTTAACTGGCGCGAGGTTGAAGAACAGTGGCAGGCGAAGCAAACGCTCACTTTCTTTCGTGGTGTAACGGTCTTCACCTGCGAACATCCCAAACGCTTCGCCCGCTGGGCTGGAGTGCAGCGGAATATAGTGAAAGACCGCCATAATTTCGGCCTCTTTCAGCCAGGCGATGAGCTGGCTGCGATCGTCGTTATCGCGCAGCTTGATGTAAAACATGTGGGCGTTGTGGACGCAATCGGCCGGAATGGTTGGCAGCTCAATGCGTCCGGCTTTTGCCAGCGGCTCAAGCGCATCGTAATAGGTTTGCCACAGGGACAGGCGCTGGAGATTAATTCGCTCTGCCGCTTCCAGCTGTGCCCACAGGTACGCTGCCTGCAGGTCGGCCATCAGATAGCTTGAGCCGATATCGCGCCAGGTGTACTTATCAACCTGACCGCGGAAGAATTGGCTGCGGTTGGTGCCTTTTTCACGGATCACTTCCGCACGCTCAACCAGCGCACGATCGTTAATCAGCGTCGCACCGCCCTCACCGCCGGCAGTGTAGTTTTTCGTTTCGTGGAAGCTGAAGCAGCCGATGTGGCCGATAGTGCCCAGCGCGCGCCCCTTGTAGGTGGACATCACGCCCTGCGCGGCATCTTCTACCACAAACAGGTTGTGCTTTTTGGCGATTGCCATGATGGTGTCCATTTCACAGGCCACGCCCGCGTAGTGAACCGGCACAATCGCACGCGTTTTGTCGGTGATCGCCGCTTCAATCAGCGTCTCATCAATGTTCATGGTGTCCGGGCGGATATCCACAAAGACGATTTTCGCTCCGCGCAGGACAAATGCATTCGCGGTAGAGACGAAGGTATAGCTCGGCATGATCACTTCATCACCGGGCTGGATATCCAGCAGCAGGGCCGCCATTTCCAGCGATGCCGTGCAGGACGGGGTCAGCAGCACTTTAGCACTGCGAAAACGCTGCTCCATCCACTGCTGACAGCGACGGGTAAAACCACCGTCACCGCAGAGTTTGCCGCTGCCCATGGCAGACTGCATATAGTCGAGCTCGGTTCCCACGACGGGTGGTGCGTTAAATGGAATCATCTTGTCACCTGTATAACCAGTAGGCGGTGGCGTCGATGTTGGCACCACTCGCAATATAACGTTTAAGCGCGGCGGTGTTGCCCACCTGGGTCGCCACCCGCAGCGTCTTAACCTGCTGCAGCTGCGCCCAGTGCAGCGCCGCCTGCATGAGTTTCTCCCCCATGCCGCGCCCGGCTAATAAGCCAATACGCGCCTCGCGCTCGTTAAGCTTGCGCAGCGAGACAAATCCCTGGATCTGGCCGTTCGCTGCACGGAAAATCAGGCAGACGTGGTCAAAGGTACCTTTGACCGCATTCTCTACCCACTGGGCATAGAAACGTCCGCTATCGTCAGGCGCATACCAGGGCGTGCGAAAGCGGCTCTGCGCAAACGCCCGGGCCGCCATCTGGCGCAGCACAGGAATGTCCTGTTCCGTTGCAATTTCCGCGCCGGACGCATCGTGCCGGGTGAGGGTGATGGAAAGGTCTACCTCGCCTTCAACCAGTTGAAAACCGTGTTGCTGGAGCGCGTCAAGCAGGTCGGCACGGTCCGCCGGGATCTTAGCCTGCACGCGCTGCCAGGCGCTGAAGTCCACTTCCTGCAGAGCGGGCGCATTCTCGCGCCAGCGGACTATCGCCGAGGGGCGGGCAAAAAATGCGCTTTCCCACTCAAGGGATTCCAGCACGCCGTGGAGTGCACTCAACGCCAGACGCCTTTCGTATCAACCACATACTGCTGACGCACTGCATCACCGGACGTCGCTTTAAACTCTTTATGGTCCACCAGCAGCACCAGCACGTCCGCCGTCGCCAGCGCGTCATTGAGCGTCGTCAGCGTGCAGTGCCCCGCCAGTTTTGCCGGCAGTTCATGAATATTTGGCTCGACCACCAGCGTTTCGCCCTTATGCCATTCGGCAATCATCTCAGCAATTTCCATCGCCGGGCTTTCACGCAGATCGTCAATATTGGGTTTAAATGCCAGACCAAAGCAGGCAATTTTCAGCTCGCTGGCGCGCTTGCCGCTCTCTGCCAGACAATCCGCTACCGTCGCTTTAACCTGATTCAGTACCCAGTGAGGTTTGCTATCGTTCACTTCACGCGCGGTGCGAATCAGGCGCGCCTGCGCCGGGTTCTGCGCCACAATAAACCACGGATCGACGGCGATACAGTGACCGCCCACCCCTGGGCCAGGCTGGAGAATGTTGACGCGCGGATGGCGATTCGCCAGGCGGATTAACTCCCAGACGTTAATCCCCTGATCGGCACAGATCAGCGACAGTTCGTTTGCGAAGGCGATGTTAACGTCACGGAAGCTATTTTCCGTCAGCTTGCACATCTCGGCGGTGCGGGAGTTGGTTACCACGCATTCGCCTTCCAGGAAAATCTTGTACAGCGCGCTGGCGCGTTCAGAACAGACCGGCGTCATACCGCCTATCACCCGGTCGTTTTTAATCAGTTCGACCATCACCTGCCCCGGCAGCACGCGCTCCGGGCAGTAGGCGATGTTGATATCCGCCTGCTCACCGGCCTGCTGTGGGAAGCGTAAATCAGGACGCGCATCGGCCAGCCACTGCGCCATCTGCTCGGTAGCGCCGACGGGAGAAGTCGACTCCAGAATTACCAGCGCCCCTTTCTTCAGCACGGGGGCAATAGATTTTGCCGCCGCCTCGACGTAGACCATATCGGGCTCGTGGTCGCCTTTAAAGGGCGTTGGAACGGCAATCAGGTAGGCATCCGCTTCCACTGGCGTCGTGCTGGCGCGCAGGAAGCCGCCATCAACCGCCTCTTTCACCACGCGGTCAAGATCGGGCTCCACAATATGAATTTCGCCACGATTAATGGTTTCTACCGCACGTGCGTTGATATCCACACCAACAACCTGCTTTTGACGGGAGGCGAATGCCGCCGCAGTAGGCAGGCCAATGTAGCCAAGACCAATGACAGAGATGGTAGTAAAACTCATAGCGATACCCGATTGTGTTTAAGTGCTTGCAAAATACGGCCACAAGCCTGCCCATCTCCGTAGGGATTGTGGGCCCGGCTCATCGCCTGATACGCTTCATCGTCGTGTAGCAGCCGCGTGACCTCTTCGACGATGAGCTGTGCGTTGGTGCCGACAAGACGCACTGTCCCGGCTTTAACCGCTTCCGGACGTTCAGTGGTTTCACGCATCACCAGCACCGGCTTGCCAAGAGAGGGCGCTTCTTCCTGAATCCCACCGGAATCGGTGAGGATCAGCCAGGCGTGGTTCATCAGCCAGACAAACGGCATGTAGTCCTGCGGTTCAATCAGCAGGACGTTTTCGACGTGGCCCAGGATGCGGTTGACCGGCTCGCTGACGTTAGGGTTAAGGTGTACCGGATAGACAATTTGCACATCGTCGTTCTGCGCGGCGATTTCAGCCAGCGCGTGACAGATTTGCTCAAAGCCCCGACCAAAGCTTTCGCGACGGTGGCCAGTGACCAGAATGGTTTTTTTGCCGTTATTCAGGAAAGGATAGCGGGCAGCGAGTTCTTTCTGCAGATCGCTGTTTGCCAGCACGCGATCGCGTACCCAAATCAACGCGTCAATGACCGTATTGCCGGTAACAAAGATGTTGTTATCGGCGACATTTTCACGCAGCAGGTTCTGGCGAGAGTTCTCGGTTGGCGCAAAATGGTACATCGCCAGATGCCCGGTAAGCGTACGGTTGGCCTCTTCCGGCCACGGAGAATAAAGATTGCCGGTGCGCAGACCCGCTTCAACATGGCCGACGGGAATACGCTGGTAAAACGCGGCCAGGCTTGTTGCCATCGTCGTCGTGGTATCCCCGTGCACCAGCACGACGTCGGGCTTGAATGACTCCAGGATCGGCTTGAGATCCTGCAGAATGCGGCAGGTTATTTCCGTCAATCCCTGTCCCGGCTTCATAATATTAAGGTCGTAATCCGGGACGATGGAAAAGAGGGTTAGGACCTGATCGAGCATCTCACGGTGCTGGGCCGTGACGCAGACCTTCGCTTCAATATCAGGATCGCTGGCCAGCGCATGAACCAGAGGCGCCATCTTAATGGCCTCCGGCCTGGTGCCAAATACGGTAAGTACTTTCACATCGATTCTCTTCGATTAGGCGATGAAGGCCGCAGCCTTCATCGTAAACGGCGTTCTTAGTTTGTACGACGACGCGTTAACGCCACGCCAGCACCAACGAGTGCACCCACAATACCCCACATGATCATCAGGAATGCGCGGCGCGGACTGTCGCGTTTTACAGGTTCTTCAGGCGTTCTCAAATAACGATAGGTCTGAAAACGCGGATCCAGCGATGGGCCGACATTAAGCGTATTGAGCATCGCGCGATTTTGGTCGTAATCGAGGTCAAAATCAGGCCCAACGGCCTGGAGGTTTTCCAGACGCGCCTGCAGCATAGGACGACCAAGAAGGAACATTTCAGAATCAGGCAATTCATCAGCCGGAACATCCGTCTCAGTGCGGGAAATGTTGTGCTGTTCCGCAATTTTCAGCGCCTGCTGAATGTTATGCACGCGGCGCGCAAAAATGGCGTTTGCCACCTCTTCCTGACGTTTGACCTGCGCCTTCATCTGGATAGTGCGGGCTGCCCAGGCGCCTTTAAGCTCTTCATTCAGATGGCTTGCGGCACGCTGGCTGGCAAACGCGACGTACTGGCGCAACAGGTTGTTTGCATCCGGCGCGGTTTCGGCAATCAGCTTGACGCTGTCGTTGACGTTACGCAGCACGTCGCCCGGCATGAACTGAATATTGTTAATCAGATCGTCCAGCAGCGCGGCATCGGCTTTGGTGTTATCAACCCGACGCTGCTTGTAGTAATCCGTCTGGGACCAGAAATCGCGGCGCGTATCCCATGAGGCCAGCTGCATCACAAACTCTTTGTAGGCCTCATCCATTACGGAAGCCTGGTCCGGGGTGGCAAGGCTGGCTTTAATATCCAGGTTTCGCAGGAACTGCTGCTGGGAGTAGTACCCCCCGAGCATGTTAACCGTGGGTCTGTCCGTGATTGCCGTGGCGCTCCACTCCTGTTTTGCAAAGAACGTGTAGGCTAGCGCTAACAGTGCAAACCCCAGCGCGATCCCCACAATCCAAAGTTTGCCTGCCCATAACACGCGAAACAAACCCCGAATGTCCAGCTCATTCTCTGTTACCACTGATTTCGCTCCCGCCAACGGTTGAGTCATCATAGTCCCGGTTTTACTTAGTTAATGTTGTGTTTTTGCTACTGTTACGTCGCATCCTGCGCTTAATACGTTTAATGAATCGCGCCACCTTCCATGCGCGCTTAATGCAGTAGCCGTAGAGAGAAAATGCTAGCAAGAACAATACCAACATGGCCCACTCAGGCACAAAGTGCGTATATTCCGCCGTCACGCCAATCCCCGCTAGAATAGCAGCCGCCAGCGTAATAAGCACAAATGCCTGCCGGGAAGTGAATCCGGCTCGCATGATCAAATGATGAATGTGCTGACGGTCAGCAGAGAATGGACTCATTCCTTTACGCAGGCGGCGATACATAATCGCAACCATATCCATTAAGGGGATGGCAATAATCCATAGCGCCGTTACCGGGCTGATGGGATGCACATCGCCCTGAGTGGTTTCCAGCAAGATCCAAATGACAGTAAAGCCGATAAGCGTGCTACCCGCATCGCCCATGAAGACTTTATAGCGTCGGCCCAATGCGCCGAGATTTAACAGGATATAAGGCAGAATGGCAGCAATCATGGCGAAACACCACATAGCAAGGCTATATTGCCCATCGAACCATAAAATGAAACCAATGGCGGCAAATGAGACGCAGGACAGGCCACCAAGCAAACCATCAATACCGTCAACCATGTTGAACGCGTTAATCGCCACCCACACGGCAAAAAGTGTCAGGAAATAGCCGAATGGGCCGAGTTCCATCTCCCAGGCCCCGAAAATATAGCCCAGGCTACTCAGGTGCAACTTAGCAAACACCATCATTGCAATAGCGACAGCTGCCTGAACGAAAGCACGGATTTTGACGCTGATGTCGTATCTATCGTCCAGCGCACCAATCACAACAAGAACTGTTGAGCATATGAGATAAAGCCTGGCATGCGGAATATAGTAATCTGCAATAGCAAAAGTGAAGCAGATCCCCGCAAAAACAGAGATGCCACCGACCAGAGGGATCATGCCTTGATGACGTTTACGGAAGTTGGGTTTATCCACTAAGCCCAGATATTTTGCAACCTTACGTGCCAGAAACAAAAAGCAGGTGGTAAACAAGAAAATACTGGTTAGTTCAGTAAACGTATCAAGTAGGTTCACAATGGATGTTCTCAACAAATGTTAGTCAAGGAAGTATAACCATCAAGGGGCCGCGCCTGAAGTTATAAAGCAAACCTCTTACAATTCCATTTGTTTATTATTCAAGCTATTAATGTTTTTACTGTGCGAATTATCTTATTGTCGCACTGACCGGTCAAAATTGGGAGTAGGCGATAATAGCGTATAGTCCATAAAAGAAAAACGCCACGTAAAAACGTGGCGTTCGCTGGCTTTATTTACATTACGAGCGCTTCATCATGTCGAAGAAATCGTCGTTGGTTTTGGTCATCGCCAGTTTGTTAATGAGGAACTCCATCGCGTCAATTTCACCCATTGGATGGATGATTTTGCGCAGGATCCACATTTTCTGCAGCTCTTCCTGCGTGGTGAGCAGTTCTTCCTTACGCGTACCGGAACGGTTGTAATCGATAGCCGGGAAGACGCGTTTTTCAGCGATCTTACGAGAGAGGTGCAGTTCCATGTTACCTGTACCTTTAAACTCTTCGTAGATAACCTCGTCCATTTTGGAGCCGGTATCGATCAGCGCCGTTGCGATGATGGTCAGGCTGCCGCCCTCTTCCACGTTACGTGCCGCACCGAAGAAGCGTTTTGGACGGTGCAGGGCGTTAGCGTCCACACCACCGGTCAACACTTTACCGGAAGCTGGCACCACGGTGTTGTAGGCACGCGCCAGACGGGTGATGGAGTCAAGCAGGATGATCACGTCTTTCTTGTGCTCAACCAGGCGTTTCGCCTTCTCGATAACCATTTCCGCAACCTGAACGTGGCGAGATGCTGGCTCGTCGAAGGTAGAAGCAACCACTTCACCTTTAACCAGACGCTGCATCTCGGTCACTTCTTCCGGACGTTCGTCAATCAGCAGCACCATCAGCACGCAGTCTGGGTGGTTGTAGGCAATGCTCTGCGCGATGTTCTGCAGCAGCATGGTTTTACCCGCTTTTGGCGGGGCCACAATCAGACCACGCTGGCCGCGACCGATTGGCGATGCCAGATCCAGGACGCGCGCGGTTAAGTCTTCGGTAGAACCGTTACCACGCTCCATGCGCAGGCGAGAGTTCGCGTGCAGAGGCGTTAAGTTCTCAAAGAGGATCTTGTTACGCGAGTTTTCTGGTTTATCGAAGTTAACTTCATTGACTTTCAACAGCGCAAAGTAGCGTTCACCCTCTTTAGGAGGACGAATCTTACCTGAAATGGTGTCACCAGTGCGGAGGTTGAAACGGCGGATTTGGCTGGGGGATACGTAGATGTCGTCAGGGCCGGCGAGGTAGGAGCTGTCTGCAGAGCGGAGGAAACCAAATCCGTCTTGCAATATCTCCAGCACACCGTCGCCAAAGATATCTTCGCCACTCTTAGCGTGCTGCTTCAGGATGGCGAAAATGATGTCCTGCTTGCGCATACGAGCCTGGTTTTCCAGTCCCATATTTTCGCCGAGAGTGATCAGCTCAGAAACCGGCGTATTCTTTAATTCGGTAAGATTCATAATGGTGTGGGTTCTTAAACTCGGAGTGATTCTCGAACTTAATGTTGTGAATGGTATGGCAGGGTCATCCATGCCTGTTTAGCGGCCATCACCTCATGTCTGTTCGCTGTCTGGTCACAGGGAAAAAACGCAGAACTGAAACGACAAGACGGATTGAGTGACAAGCCCGGAATTTAGCCACTTCACGCATTGTTCATGTCAACAAAGGGAAGTATCGGGTAAAACAAGATTCAAACAATAGATATGTTTAAAACGAAGTCATAGCTAACTTAGCACGACTTCAGCCGGGCGTCCAGAGTTCCACATCATTTAGCCGGGGGCTCTGGACGCACAGCGGAGAAACCTTACGCCAGGTTAGCGTCCAGGAACTCTTTCAGCTGACCTTTGGACAGCGCGCCCACTTTGGTCGCCGCCACTTCGCCGTTTTTGAACAGCAGAAGGGTCGGGATGCCACGGATACCGTATTTCGGTGCGGTGCCCGGGTTCTGGTCGATGTTCAGCTTGGCAACCGTCAGTTTGCCCTGATATTCGTCAGCGATCTCATCCAGAATCGGGGCGATCATTTTGCAAGGACCACACCATTCAGCCCAGAAATCGACGAGGATCAGCCCGTCAGCCTTAAGTACGTCCGTGTCAAAACTGTCGTCAGTCAGGTGAATAATTTTATCGCTCATATATAACTCCACAGGAATAAGCCTGGTACGTTGGTTTTGTCTCCACCAACGACGTGTTGATGTCGCATTAACCAACTAAAGGTTGACTTTATTTCACCGGATACGCTTTCGTAAAGCAATAGTAAGCTGATATTCTACCACACTATGAGCAAAACACATTTAACAGAACAGAAGTTTTCCGACTTCGCCCTGCACCCAAAAGTGATCGAAGCCCTTGAAACAAAAGGGTTTCATAACTGCACGCCCATTCAGGCTCTCGCCCTGCCGCTGACGCTGGCCGGTCGCGATGTTGCAGGGCAGGCGCAAACCGGTACCGGCAAAACGATGGCGTTTTTAACGTCAACGTTCCATTATTTACTTTCTCACCCAGCGATTGCAGACCGCAAAGTTAACCAGCCGCGCGCGCTAATTATGGCCCCGACGCGAGAACTGGCGGTACAGATCCATGCAGACGCTGAACCCCTGGCACAGGCTACTGGTCTGAAGCTTGGCCTGGCCTATGGCGGCGACGGCTACGATAAGCAGCTGAAAGTGCTGGAAAGCGGCGTGGATATCCTGATTGGGACCACCGGCCGTCTTATCGACTACGCCAAACAGAACCATATCAACCTCGGCGCCATCCAGGTTGTGGTGCTTGATGAAGCAGATCGTATGTACGATCTGGGCTTCATTAAAGATATCCGCTGGCTGTTCCGCCGCATGCCGCCGGCAAATCAGCGCCTGAACATGCTGTTCTCTGCCACCCTTTCTTATCGCGTACGCGAGCTGGCGTTCGAGCAGATGAACAACGCCGAGTATGTGGAAGTGGAGCCGGAGCAGAAAACGGGCCACCGCATTAAAGAAGAGCTCTTCTATCCTTCCAATGAAGAGAAAATGCGTCTGCTGCAAACGTTGATCGAAGAAGAGTGGCCCGATCGCGCCATTATCTTCGCGAACACTAAACACCGCTGTGAAGACATCTGGGGCCATCTGGCTGCCGACGGTCACCGTGTTGGCCTGTTGACCGGCGACGTGGCGCAGAAAAAACGCCTTCGTATCCTCGACGAGTTCACCCGTGGCGATCTTGATATTCTGGTCGCAACCGATGTGGCGGCACGTGGTTTACACATTCCGGCCGTGACGCACGTCTTTAACTACGATCTGCCAGACGACTGCGAAGACTACGTACACCGTATCGGTCGCACCGGTCGTGCGGGCGCAAGCGGTCACTCGATTAGCCTTGCGTGTGAAGAGTATGCGCTGAATCTTCCAGCCATTGAGACCTACATCGGTCACTCTATTCCGCAGAGTAAATACAATCCGGAAGCGCTGTTAAGCGAACTGCCGCCGCCTAAGCGTCTATCCCGCCCGCGCTCCGGCAATGGTCCGCGTCGTTCAGGCGGCGCACCGCGTAATCGTCGTCGTTCAGGTTAATACATTATGCTCAGCTCCACCTCGCTCTATGCGGCAATTGATCTCGGTTCGAATAGTTTTCATATGCTGGTTGTGCGTGAGGTGGCGGGAAGCATACAAACGCTGACGCGCATTAAGCGCAAGGTCCGCCTCGCGGCGGGCCTGAGCAGTGATAATTACCTCTCGCCTGAAGCCATGGAACGTGGCTGGCAATGCCTGCGGCTCTTTGCTGAGCGCCTGCAGGATATCCCGCATGCTCAAATCACCGTCGTCGCCACAGCGACGCTCAGACTGGCAGTTAACGCCGTAGATTTTATTGCCAAAGCACAGGAAATTCTGGGGTGTCCGGTTCAGGTTATCAGCGGTGAAGAAGAAGCACGCCTGATCTACCAGGGCGTTGCCCACACCACCGGGGGTGACGATCGCCGTCTGGTGGTGGATATCGGCGGTGCCAGTACCGAACTGGTAACCGGCACCGGCGCGCAGGCGACGTCGCTGTTCAGCCTGTCGATGGGCTGCGTAACCTGGCTTGAACGTTACTTTACTGACCGGAATCTGGGTAAAGAGAACTTCGACGAGGCGGAAAACGCCGCGCGCGCAGTGCTACGCCCGGTAATGGACGAACTGCGCTATCACGGCTGGAAAGTCTGCGTCGGGGCTTCGGGTACCGTGCAGGCCCTGCAGGAAATCATGATGGCGCAGGGCATGGACGAGCGGATCACGCTTGCCAAACTTCAGCAGCTTAAACAGCGTGCCATTCAGTGCGGACGTCTGGAAGAGCTGGAAATTGAAGGCCTGACGCTGGAACGTGCCCTGGTTTTCCCAAGCGGGCTGGCCATTCTGATCGCCATATTCACCGAACTAAATATCCAGTGTATGACCCTGGCCGGCGGCGCGCTGCGCGAAGGTCTGGTCTATGGAATGCTGCATCTGTCGGTGGATCAGGACATCCGCAACCGTACGCTGCGCAACGTCCAGCGTCGATTTCTGGTTGATATCGATCAGGCTGGTCGCGTATCACAGCTGGCATCACGCTTTGCCGACCAGGTCGCTAACACCTGGGATCTTGATCATCTGAGCCGCGATTTATTGCTGAGCGCCTGTGCGCTGCACGAGGTGGGGCTCAGCATAGATTTTAAGCAGGCACCTGCTCACGCAGCGTATCTGGTGCGCAACCTGGATTTGCCGGGCTACACGCCCGCACAGAAAAAGCTGCTGGCAACGCTACTGCTGAACCAGACCAACGCCGTCGATCTCTCCTCTTTGCATCAGCAAAATGCCGTACCGCCGCGCGTGGCCGAGCATATGTGTCGCCTGCTGCGTCTGGCAATTCTGTTTGCCAGCCGCCGCCGCGATGATTTGTTACCCGCCATTAATCTGCTAGCCGATGATGAGAAGCTGACGCTGACGCTGCCGGAAAACTGGATTGAGAATCACCCGCTTGGGGCAGAGATGATCGAGCAGGAGTGCCAGTGGCAGAGCTATGTGCACTGGGTGCTTGAGGTGAAGTAATACGCTGAACACTGCCGGGTGGCGGCTTCGCCTTACCCGGCCTACTCATCATTATCCCTTCTCTTTGGCTTTTGCCAGCATGGCGCGAATGTTCGCCACGTTAGCCTGCCCTTTGTGCATCCGCTCTTCCGCGGTAATCACTTTGCGCTCCTGTTCCCAGATCAGATCGTCCTGCGGCAGTTCCAGCAGGAAACGGCTGGGTTCCGGGCGCACGAGTTCACCATACTGACGGCGCTCTTTACAGAGCGTGAACGTCAGCTCCTTTTGCGCGCGGGTGATCCCCACGTAGGCCAGACGGCGCTCCTCGTCGACATTATCTTCATCAATGCTGCTCTGGTGCGGCAATAATCCTTCTTCCATACCGACCAGATACACATACGGGAACTCCAGCCCTTTTGACGCATGCAGCGTCATCAGCTGAACCTGGTCGGCCTCTTCTTCGCTCTCGCCGCGCTCCATCATGTCGCGCAGGGTAAAGCGGGTGACCACCTGCGTTAACGTCATCGGCTCATCTATCTCAGAGCCTTCCAGCATTTCGGTCATCCAGCTAAAAAGCTGGTTAACGTTTTTCATACGCATTTCTGCCGCTTTCGGGCTGGCAGAGGTTTCGTACAGCCAGGATTCGTAGTCAATGCCGTGGATCAGATCGCGTACCGCCGCCACGGGCTCGCGCTCAGCCAGGCGCTGCACTTCACCCAGCCAGTGAGTGAAGCGGGTTAAATTATCATACCCGCGCCCCGTCAGCGTCTGGCTCAGCCCCATATCAAAGCTGGCGGTAAACAGGCTCTTATTGCGGGTCATCGCCCATTCGCCCAGCTTTTGCAGCGTCGCCGGACCAATCTCGCGCTTTGGTGTATTCACGATGCGCAGAAATGCGCTGTCGTCATCCGGGTTCGTGAGCACGCGCAGATAGGCCAGCAGATCTTTAATTTCTGGCCGCGAGAAGAACGAAGTGCCGCCGGAAATTTTGTACGGAATGCGGTTCTGCATCAGCATCTTTTCAAAGACGCGCGACTGGTGATTGCCGCGATAGAGGATCGCGTAATCCTTGTATTCGGTTTTATTGACGAAGTGGTGGGCGATCAGTTCGCCCGTCACGCGCTCCGCCTCATGCTCTTCATTATTGGCGCTGAGCACCTTCAGCTCCGTACCGTAGCCAAGTTCGGAGAAGAGACGCTTTTCAAAAACGTGCGGGTTATTGGCAATCAGGATGTTTGCCGCCTTCAGGATGCGCCCGGAGGAACGGTAGTTCTGCTCCAGCTTAATTACCTGCAGCGCGGGGAAATCTTTGCTCAGAAGCACCAGGTTTTGCGGGCGTGCGCCGCGCCAGGAGTAAATTGACTGGTCATCATCGCCAACCACGGTGAAGCGCGCGCGCTGCCCCACCAGCAGCTTCACCAGCTCGTACTGGCTGGTGTTGGTGTCCTGATACTCATCCACCAGCAGGTAGCGGATTTTATTCTGCCAGCGCTCGCGCACCTCTTCATTTCGCTGTAAAAGCAGCGTCGGTAAGAGGATCAGATCGTCGAAGTCCAGCACGTTGCACGCTTTCATGTGCGCGTCGTACAGACCATAGCAGTGGGCAAAGATCCGATCCCGTTCGCCTTTGGCGATCGCCGCAGCCTGGGCCGGGGTCATCAGATCGTTTTTCCAGTTCGAGATCGTTGAGATCAGCTGCTGCAATAGCACCTTATCATCCTCGATCAGCCCCTCGGTGAGCTCTTTGAGCAACGCCACCTGGTCGGTGTCATCGAACAGCGAAAAGTTGGATTTCATCCCCAGCGCTGCATATTCACGTTTAATGATATCCAGCCCCAGCGTGTGGAAGGTAGAGATCATCAGCCCGCGCGCCTCTTTGCGCCCCAGCGTCTGGCCAACACGCTCTTTCATCTCGCGCGCCGCTTTGTTGGTAAAGGTAACCGCCGCAATGTGGCGGGCCTGATAGCCGCAGCCGCGGATCAGGTGCGCAATCTTATTGGTGATGACGCGCGTTTTACCGGATCCTGCGCCCGCCAGCACCAGACACGGTCCGGTTACAAATTCGACGGCTTGTTGTTGTCCGGGATTTAAACGCATAAATGATCGCTCAATGAAAGTCAGGAGGGGAGAATAACAGCGTGGTAGTATAGCGAGCCTAATCCATACCACTCAAGGCACGATCATGGCAAAAACAGCAGCAGCACTGCATATTCTTGTTAAAGAAGAGAAACTGGCTCTGGATCTTCTGGAGCAGATCAAAAACGGCGCCGACTTCGGCAAACTGGCGAAGAAGCACTCTATTTGCCCGTCCGGCAAGCGTGGCGGCGATTTAGGCGAATTCCGTCAGGGTCAAATGGTTCCGGCGTTCGATAAAGTGGTCTTCTCCTGCCCGGTGCTGGAGCCAACCGGCCCGCTGCATACCCAGTTCGGTTATCACATTATTAAAGTGCTGTATCGCAAATAAAAAAGCCGGGTGGCGGCTGCGCCTTACCCGGCCTACATCTTACGTTTTTGTAGGTCGGGTAAGCGAAGCGCCACCCGACAAAGTTGTTAACCCGCTACCGCGATACGCTTCATGTCGGTCATGTAGCCGCGCAGTTTGTGGCCCACTTTCTCGATCTGGTGGCTGCGAATCGCTTCGTTTACGTCGCGCAGCTGCGCGTTGTCTACCGCACCTTCCGCAATCGCTTTGCCCAGATCGCCCGTTTGCAGTGTGGTCATGAACTCTTTCAGCAGCGGTACGCAGGCGTAAGAGAACAGATAGTTACCGTATTCTGCGGTATCAGAGATAACCACGTTCATTTCGTACAGACGCTTACGGGCGATGGTGTTCGCGATCAGCGGCAGCTCGTGCAGAGATTCGTAATACGCCGACTCTTCGATGATGCCGGAATCCACCATGGTTTCGA
Source organism: Enterobacter cloacae complex sp. P42RS (assembly GCF_014930595.1). Classification (NCBI taxonomy): domain Bacteria; kingdom Pseudomonadati; phylum Pseudomonadota; class Gammaproteobacteria; order Enterobacterales; family Enterobacteriaceae; genus Enterobacter; species Enterobacter cloacae complex sp. P42RS. Next base: position 12,173 of record NZ_JADBRK010000020.1, on the reverse strand, counting down.
ACGCCAGCTCAACGCCTGCTTTCACCATCGCAATCATCAGTACGCCTTTATCGAAGTACTCCTGCTCGCCGATTTTACCTTCATATTGCGGCGCGGTTTCGAACGCGGTTTTACCGGTCTCTTCACGCCAGGTCAGCAGTTTCTTGTCGTCGTTGGCCCAGTCCGCCATCATGCCGGAAGAGAATTCGCCGGAGATGATGTCGTCCATATGTTTCTGGAACAGCGGCGCCATAATGGTTTTCAGCTGTTCAGACAACGCGTAAGCACGCAGTTTTGCCGGGTTGGACAGACGGTCCATCATCAGCGTAATACCGCCCTGCTTCAGCGCTTCGGTGATGGTTTCCCAGCCGAACTGAATCAGTTTTTCTGCGTATGCCGGGTCGGTACCTTCTTCCACCAGCTTGTCGAAGCAAAGCAGAGAACCCGCCTGCAGCATGCCGCACAGAATGGTCTGCTCGCCCATCAGGTCAGATTTCACTTCCGCAACGAAGGAAGATTCCAGCACGCCAGCGCGGTGACCGCCGGTCGCCGCAGCCCAGGCTTTGGCAATCGCCATGCCTTCGCCTTTCGGATCGTTTTCCGGGTGAACTGCGATAAGCGTCGGCACGCCGAAGCCACGCTTGTACTCTTCACGCACTTCGGTACCCGGGCACTTCGGCGCCACCATCACTACGGTGATGTCTTTACGGATCTGCTCGCCCACTTCAACGATGTTGAAGCCGTGGGAGTAACCCAGCGCGGCGCCGTCTTTCATCAGCGGCTGTACGGAACGCACCACGTCAGAGTGCTGCTTGTCCGGCGTCAGGTTAACGACCAGGTCCGCCTGCGGGATCAGCTCTTCATAGGTACCCACTTTGAAGCCGTTTTCAGTCGCTTTACGCCATGAAGCGCGCTTTTCGGCAATCGCTTCTTTACGCAGGGCGTAAGAGATATCCAGACCGGAGTCACGCATGTTCAGGCCCTGGTTCAGGCCCTGTGCGCCACAGCCGACGATGACCACTTTTTTACCCTGAAGGTAGCTTGCGCCATCGGCAAATTCATCGCGCGCCATGAAGCGGCATTTGCCCAGCTGCGCCAGCTGCTGGCGCAAGTTCAGTGTATTAAAGTAGTTAGCCATGGGTGATACCTCGTGATGTTGTGTGTCTTATTGTTCGGTTCGCGTTTCAGCGAGAATGTACCCACATTACAACAGGAAATTTATTGCGGAAATTGATATATTCACAACGTCACATTGCAATTTTTGCAATGTAAAAAGAGGGAGTGGAATCGGTGGATTTACGCGATCTAAAAATGTTCCTGCACCTGGCGGAAAGCCGTCACTTTGGCCGCAGCGCCCGGGCGATGCACGTCAGCCCGTCCACGCTTTCGCGCCAGATCCAGCGCCTTGAGGAAGACCTCGGCCAGCCGCTTTTCGTGCGCGATAACCGTACCGTTACCCTCACGGAAGCGGGCGAAGAGCTGCGCATTTTTGCCCAGCAGACGCTGTTACAGTACCAGCAGCTGCGGCACTCAATCGATCAGCAGGGGCCATCACTCTCCGGTGAGCTGCATATTTTTTGCTCCGTAACCGCCGCCTACAGCCATCTGCCCCCCATCCTTGACCGCTTCCGCGCGGCGCATCCGTCGGTTGAAATTAAGCTCACCACCGGCGACGCCGCCGACGCAATGGAAAAAGTGGTGACCGGCGAAGCGGACCTCGCCATCGCCGGAAAACCCGAAACCCTGCCGGGCGCGGTGGCGTTCTCGATGCTGGAGAATCTGGCGGTGGTGCTGATTGCCCCGGCGCTGCCCTGCCCGGTACGTAACCAGGTCTCAGTGGAAAAACCGGACTGGTCCACGGTGCCGTTTATCATGGCCGATCAGGGGCCGGTGCGTCGCCGCATCGAGCTGTGGTTCCGCCGTCAGAAAATCAGCAATCCGTCGATATACGCTACCGTCAGCGGTCATGAGGCGATGGTGTCGATGGTGGCGCTCGGCTGCGGCGTGGCGCTGCTGCCGGAAGTGGTGCTGGAAAACAGCCCGGAACCGGTGCGCAACCGCGTGATGATTCTGGAGCGTAGCGACGAGAAGACACCGTTTGAGCTAGGCGTGTGCGCACAAAAAAAGCGGCTGCATGAGCCGCTTATTGATGCGTTCTGGACGATATTGCCGAACCACTAGCCAGCCAGAAAGAACCTGAACGCCGGGTTATGGGTTTCGTCGTGGCACTCATAGCCCAGCTCGTTCAGGCGCGTTTCGAAATCCGGCTCGTGCTCGCCCAGCTCGAACGCCGCCAGCACGCGCCCGTAATCGGTGCCGTGGCTGCGGTAGTGGAACAGAGAGATGTTCCAGTGCGTGCCGAGCGTGTGCAGGAACTTGAGCAGCGCGCCCGGTGATTCCGGGAACTCGAAGCTGAACAGGCGTTCCTGGAGCGGCTTTGAGGGACGACCGCCAACCATGTAACGCACATGCAGCTTCGCCATTTCATCGTCGGACAGATCGACCACGCTGTAGCCGCCATCGTGCAGCAGGCTGAGGATCTCTTTACGTTCCTCCACGCCACGGCTCAGACGCACGCCGACAAAAATGCAGGCATCTTTCGCATCGGCAAAGCGGTAGTTGAACTCCGTTACCGAACGACCGCCCAGCAGCTGGCAGAACTTGAGGAAGCTGCCCTTCTCTTCCGGGATGGTCACCGCCAGCAGCGCTTCACGCTGTTCGCCCAGCTCGCAGCGCTCGGAAACGTAGCGCAGGCCGTGGAAGTTCACGTTCGCACCAGAGAGCACGTGCGCCAGACGTTCGCCGCGAATGTTGTGCTGGGCGATGTATTTTTTCATCCCCGCCAGCGCCAGCGCGCCGGACGGCTCCGCCACCGCACGTACATCTTCGAACAGATCTTTCATCGCCGCGCAGATGGCGTCACTGTCGACGGTGACGATATCGTCGAGATACTCCTGGCACAGGCGGAACGTTTCGTCGCCAATGCGCTTCACCGCCACACCCTCGGCGAACAGCCCGACGCGCGGCAGGTCGACCGGATGTCCGGCGTCCAGCGCCGCCTTCAGGCAGGCAGAGTCTTCCGCTTCGACCGCAATCACTTTGATCTGCGGCATCAGCTGTTTAATCAGCACCGCCACGCCTGCGGCTAAGCCGCCGCCGCCCACCGGGACAAAGACCCGGTCGAGATGGGCATCCTGCTGCAACAGCTCAAGCGCCAGCGTGCCCTGTCCGGCAATCACCATCGGGTGGTCGAACGGCGGCACCCAGGTAAAGCCCTGCTGCTGCGCCAGCTCAATCGCTTTGGCTTTGGCTTCGTCAAAGTTCGCGCCGTGGAGCAGCACTTCTCCGCCAAAACCGCGCACCGCGTCGACTTTGATATCCGCGGTGGCAACCGGCATCACGATCAGCGCTTTCAGACCCAAACGAGCAGACGAGAACGCCACGCCCTGCGCATGGTTGCCCGCCGACGCGGTAATGACGCCGCGCGCTTTCTGCTCATCCGTCAGCCCGGCCATCATCGCGTAGGCACCGCGCAGCTTAAAGCTGTGCACCGGCTGGCGGTCTTCGCGCTTCACCAGAATGACGTTGTCGAGGCGCGAGGAGAGTTTTTCCATTTTTTGCAGGGGCGTGACCTGCACAGCTTCATAGACCGGCGCGCGTAGCACCGCTCTCAGGTATTCCGCCCCCTCAGGGGCGGCGGATAAGGGTTGTGACTCGGCCATCATTAGCCCCCAAGTTTAGATTTATCGCGCACCGCGCCTTTATCTGCACTGGTTGCAAGGCTCGCATAGGCGCGCAGGGCGAAGGAGACTTCGCGCTGGCGATCTTTCGGCGTCCAGGCTTTGTCGCCGCGGGCTTCCTGCGCTTCACGACGGGCCGCAATCTCCTGGTCGCTCAGCTTGAGCTGAATGCCGCGATTCGGAATGTCGATTTCAATCAGATCGCCATCTTCGATGATCGCGATGTTGCCGCCGCTTGCCGCTTCCGGGGAGACGTGGCCGATGGAGAGACCAGACGTGCCGCCGGAGAAACGACCGTCGGTGATCAGCGCGCAGGCTTTACCGAGGCCCATCGATTTCAGGAAGGTGGTCGGGTAGAGCATCTCCTGCATGCCCGGGCCGCCTTTCGGCCCTTCGTAGCGAATGACAACCACGTCGCCTTCCACCACTTTGCCGCCGAGGATGGCATCTACCGCCTCGTCCTGGCTTTCGTACACTTTCGCCGGACCGGTGAATTTCAGGATACTGTCGTCCACGCCTGCGGTTTTCACTATGCAGCCGTTTTCTGCAAAGTTACCGTACAGCACCGCCAGACCGCCGTCTTTGCTGTAGGCGTGCTCCAGCGAGCGGATGCAGCCTTCAGCACGGTCGTCATCCAGCGTGTCCCAGCGGCAATCCTGCGAGAACGCCTGGGTGGTGCGAATACCGGCAGGACCGGCGCGGAACATTTTTTTCACCGCGTCGTCTTTGGTCAGCATCACGTCGTATTGATCCAGCGATTCCGGCAGCGTCAGGCCAAGCACGTTTTTCACGTCGCGGTTCAGCAACCCGGCGCGATCCAGCTCGCCCAGGATACCGATGACGCCACCCGCACGGTGCACGTCTTCCATGTGGTACTTCTGGGTACTCGGCGCGACTTTACACAGCTGCGGCACTTTGCGGGAGAGCTTGTCGATGTCGCTCATGGTGAAATCGATTTCAGCTTCCTGCGCGGCGGCCAGCAGGTGCAGAACGGTGTTAGTGGAGCCGCCCATGGCGATATCCAGCGTCATGGCGTTTTCGAACGCCGCTTTACTGGCGATATTGCGCGGCAGCGCGCTGGCATCGTCCTGCTCGTAGTAGCGTTTGGTCAGCTCAACGATACGTTTACCGGCGTTGAGGAACAACTGCTTACGGTCGGCGTGGGTCGCCAGCAGCGAGCCGTTGCCCGGCTGGGAAAGGCCCAGCGCTTCGGTCAGGCAGTTCATGGAGTTGGCCGTGAACATGCCGGAACAAGAACCGCAGGTCGGGCACGCGGAGCGTTCCACCTGATCGCTCTGCTCGTCAGAGACTTTCGGGTCTGCGCCCTGGATCATCGCATCGACCAGGTCGAGCTTGATGATTTTGTCGGAGAGCTTGGTTTTACCCGCCTCCATCGGACCGCCGGAGACGAAGATCACCGGAATGTTCAGACGCAGGGAGGCCATCAGCATCCCCGGGGTGATTTTGTCGCAGTTGGAGATACAGACCATCGCATCGGCGCAGTGGGCGTTGACCATATACTCCACCGAGTCGGCGATCAGCTCGCGCGACGGCAGTGAATAGAGCATTCCCCCGTGGCCCATTGCGATACCGTCATCCACCGCAATGGTGTTGAACTCTTTCGCCACGCCGCCGGAGGCTTCGATTTGCTCGGCAACCAGCTTACCGAGATCGCGCAGATGCACGTGGCCCGGTACAAACTGGGTGAAGGAGTTCACCACGGCGATAATCGGCTTGCCGAAATCGGCGTCGGTCATTCCGGTGGCGCGCCACAGTGCGCGGGCACCCGCCATGTTACGGCCGTGGGTGGTGGTGGCTGAACGATACTTAGGCATGCTTTATTGACTCCCGTCTGACTATTTAATGGGACGGTGCGTGCCGTCCCACATTTATATTTAGTGATTAACCTGATCCAACCAGCCGTATTTATCTTCTGTTTCGCCGGTGAAGAGGCCAAAGAAGGCTTGCTGGATGCGTTTGGTCACCGGGCCACAGCGGCCTTCGCCCACCTGGATACCGTCTACGCTGCGTACCGGCGTGATTTCAGCCGCCGTGCCGGACATAAACACTTCATCGGCCAGGTAGAGGGATTCGCGGGACAGCACCTGCTCGCGCACTTCGATACCCAGATCTTTCGCCAGCTTGATGATGGCGTCGCGGGTGATGCCCGGCAGCGCGGAAGAGGTGAACGGCGGAGTAAACAGAATGCCGTCTTTTACTTCAAACAGGTTTTCGCCCGCGCCTTCTGAAATGTAGCCGTTCACGTCGAGGGCGATGCCTTCCTGATAGCCGTGGCGGCGCGCTTCGCTGCCGACCAGCAGTGAGGAGAGGTAGTTACCGCCCGCTTTAGCGGCGGTCGGGATGGTGTTTGGCGCCACGCGGTTCCAGGAAGAAACCATTGCGTCGATCCCCTGATCCAGTGCTTCTGCGCCCAGGTAGGCGCCCCACGGGAACGCAGCAATGATCACATCAGTGTTGTAACCGGCCGGCGGGTTCACGCCCATGCCCACATCACCCACGAAGACCAGCGGGCGAATATAGGCGCTGGTCAGTTTGTTCTGGCGAATCACTTCGCGGCAGGCTTCCATCAACTCATCAACGCTTTGAGAGACCGGGAAACGATAAATTTTGGCTGAGTCATGCAGACGCTGCATGTGTTCGCGATGGCGGAACACCACTGGCCCTTTGTGAGAGTCGTAGCAACGGATGCCTTCAAACACGGAGGTACCGTAGTGCAGCGCATGGGACATCACGTGAACTTTCGCGTCTTCCCAGCGAACCATCTCACCATTGAACCAAATGTAATCAGCTTTTTTTGTCGTCATTTTTTCGTCCTGTCACGCTCAAGCGCGGATTTGTTGTGATGTGGTTGTGCTCTGGCAGATGGCAACATGGGCAACGTCTACCAGCTTTGATAACTGACTAAACAGTAAGTCGACCGGCCGCGGGCTGGCAACGGTTAATTCGATACTGATGTTCTGGGCGTCGGTGGCCGTTTCCATATTCATAGAGCAAATCTGAAAGCCACGGTGGCGAACCACGCGCAATACGCGTTCTAACGTTTCCGGGTTGAAGCGAGCCTGCACGGCGACCTGATGTTGCATCATGATAATTTCTCCAGCATTTGTGAGTTACTGGCACCGGGCGGTACCAACGGCCAGACGTTCTCAAGCTCGTCGATTGAGACATGAAGCAGGTATGGCCCTTCGCTTGACAGCATGGTGTCGAGTGCCGCTTCAACCTGGTCTTTACGGGTGATGTGCTGGCCAGGAATGCCGAAGGCGCTGGCCAGGGTGAGGAAATCGGGGTTATCGGTGAGCGTCGTTTCGCTGTAACGCTCCTGGAAGAACAGCTGCTGCCACTGGCGAACCATCCCTAAACGCTGGTTATCGAGCAACACGATCTTCAGCGGTAACTGCTTGCGCTTCACGGTGCCGAGCTCCTGAACGTTCATCATGAAGGAGCCGTCACCGGAGATACAGATCACGGTATCGTTCGGGCGGGCCACCTGTGCGCCTACGGCTGCCGGCAGGCCAAAGCCCATCGTGCCTAAGCCGCTGGAAGTGATGAAGTTCTCCGGGCGGGTGTAGGTCATGTGCTGGGCTGACCACATCTGATGCTGGCCCACATCGGTCGTCACCACGCTGTCGGCGGGTTTACGGTCGGACAACTGCTTCAACAGCAGCGGCGCATAGATGGCATCGCCTGGGTGATCGTAACGCCAGGCATGCTCAGCGCGCATGTCTGCGGTGTGCTGACGCCATGCGTTGATATCCAGCGGCTGCTCCAGCGCCGGTAACAGCGCGTTAAGATCGCCCTGCAACGCCACGTGCGCCTGACGCAGTTTGTTCATCTCCGCCGGGTCGATATCCATATGGATCACTTTGGCATTCGGCGCGAAGGTATTCAGCTTGCCGGTGACGCGGTCATCGAAACGGGCGCCTGCGACGATAAGCAAGTCGCACTCCTGCACCGCCAGGTTTGCCGCTTTAGTGCCGTGCATTCCCAGCATGCCGAGGTAGTACGGGTAGTCCGCGTCTACCGCACCCAGACCTTTCAGGGTGCAGGTGGCGGGCATTTGCGTGGTTGCAAGGAACGCGCGAAGCGCCGGAACAGCCTGCGCCATACCCACCCCACCGCCGACGTACAGCATCGGCTGCTTCGCCTGCGCCATCATCTGACGCGCCTCTTCAACCTCTGCATGGGGAAACGCATTGTCGCTTTCCACGGTGGAGAAATGCGGCTCCAGATCGCCAAGTGCAACCTGGATATCTTTCGGGATATCTACCAGAACAGGGCCAGGACGGCCAGAACTGGCAACCTCGAACGCTTCGGCCATCACGCGTGGGAGCTCTTCGAGGGACTGAACGAGGAAGCTGTGCTTGGTGCAGGCCAGCGATAAGCCGAGGACGTCTACTTCCTGGAAGGCATCGGTACCGATGAACGGAGAGGCCACCTGACCGGTAATCGCCACGACAGGGACTGAATCGAGCAGCGCGTCAGCCAGGCCGGTGATCAGGTTCGTTGCGCCCGGACCTGAGGTCGCCATGCATACACCGGTTTTACCTGTCGCGCGGGCATAACCAATGGCTGCCATCGCTGCGCCCTGCTCGTGTCGGCACAAGAGGTGTTCCACGCCGCCGTCATACAGTGCATCGTAAATCGGCATAATTGCGCCACCCGGATAACCGAATACGGTTTCGACTCCCTGCGCGCGCAACGCATGTACTACCCATTGTGCCCCATTCATAGTTAGTTCCCCGTCATAAATCTGGAGAAACAGAATTTTGTGCTAGTCGTCATTCTCTGCTCCTCATTTAAGTTTTTTAGTCATAAAAAAACCCCCGGACCTTTCGGTGCGGGGGTCTTAGTTCGTTAAGGCTTGATTTCTAAGCCTTTCCTCGTCCAAGTGCAGCCCCGCACGGTGGGATAATAATCACCACCACGCTAATCACGACCAGGCTAATCACTCGTAGAAGGGCTGTCATTTTCAGTTCTTTTTGCATCTTGTTCGAAGGAATACCTAAAGAGTTATCACAGTTTTTAAATCAAACACAAGATTTATTTATGAAGAATTTGGTTAGCAAGCGAACCAAATTTCATGAACACCTTGTTTTATATGAAGAAATTTGGAAGTGAATATTTTTCATTTTTTATTGCAGATCTAACCTTTAAAGCGCGTCTTTTTACATTTTGCGAGTGTGCTTCCACGGTGATGCAATGGTTTCAATGCACCCTGAAAATCTCTGAACAGGCGGCGTAAATACGTAAAAAGAGGCTAAACAGAGAAAACAGGCACTGGCATAGTCAGACCAGGAGGTTGTACAAATGTCACTGTCAGTTGTTTATACGCGAGCGGCTCTCGGGGTAAAGGCTCCCCTTATTTCCGTAGAGGTTCATTTGAGTAATGGGCTGCCCGGACTCACGCTTGTCGGGTTACCTGAAACCACGGTTAAAGAGGCCAGGGACCGCGTTCGTAGCGCAATAATAAACAGCGGTTATACCTTCCCCGCAAAGAAGATCACCATCAACCTTGCTCCCGCCGACCTGCCCAAAGAGGGTGGGCGATACGATTTACCTATCGCAATTGCGCTTCTGGCGGCTTCTGAGCAGCTTAATACGACCAGGCTAGGCTCGTATGAGTTCGTGGGTGAACTCGCGCTCACAGGCGCACTGAGAGGCGTTCCCGGTGCGATATCGGGAGCGCTGGAAGCCATACGTGCAGGGCGGCAAATCGTTGTGGCCAATGAAAACGCATCAGAAGTGAGTCTTATTGCAGAAAAGGGATGTCTCATCGCCGGGCATCTTCAGGAAGTGTGCGCCTGGCTGGAAGGCCGCCACGAACTGTCCGAGCCGGAAGAGTGCGACGAGGCTATAGCGGATGCGCCAGAAGACCTCAGCGAGATCATGGGACAGGAGCAAGGGAAACGGGCGCTGGAGATTACGGCAGCGGGTGGGCACAATCTCCTGCTGATTGGCCCGCCGGGTACGGGCAAAACCATGCTGGCAAGCAGGCTAAGCGGATTGCTCCCGCCGCTTAATAACCATGAAGCGCTGGAAAGCGCCGCCATCTATAGCCTGAACGGTTCAACGTCGTTGCACAAACAGTGGCGTCGACGTCCCTTTCGTTCCCCGCATCATAGCGCGTCACTGACGGCAATGGTCGGTGGTGGGTCTATTCCGGGGCCGGGTGAGATCTCGCTGGCACACAATGGCATTCTGTTTCTCGATGAGCTGCCTGAGTTTGAGCGCCGCGTGCTGGATGCGCTGAGGGAGCCCATTGAATCCGGTGAGATACATATTTCACGCACGCGAGCCAAAATAAGCTATCCCGCCCGTTTTCAGCTCGTGGCGGCGATGAACCCCAGTCCGACGGGGCATTATCAGGGCAACCATAACCGCTGTACGCCAGAGCAGACGCTGCGCTATCTGGGAAAGCTGTCTGGCCCGTTTCTCGACCGTTTCGATTTATCACTGGAAATCCCCCTTCCGCCGCCGGGCCTACTCAGGCAGACGGATAGACTGGGTGAAAGCTCCGCGCATGTTCGCGAGCGGGTTATCGCGGCACAGGCGAGACAGTATGCCCGTCAAAACAGGCTGAATGCACGACTGGATAATGCAGGGATCCGACAGTTTTGTTCTCTTAACGTTGAAGATGCGGCTTGGCTGGAGGAGACGTTGACGCGCTTCGGGCTTTCCATACGTGCGTGGCAGCGCTTGTTAAAAGTAGCCAGAACCATTGCGGACGTGGAGGGCTGTAGTGATATTGCGAGGATACACTTGCAGGAAGCGCTGAGCTATCGGGCGATTGATCGTTTGCTTTTGCATCTGCAAAAGTTACTGGCATAAAAAAGGGGCCGTAGCCCCTTTTTTATTAGTCGTCAGACTCGGTGTAGTCTTCTGCACCTTCCATCTGCGGTTTACCGCCAGACAGCGTATGGAAACGTTTTGGACGCTTAATGCGAGCCATGTACTTGATCCATACACGTTCCGCTTCAGACTGCGGCTCACGCTCACCACGGCACACTGAGACAAACTGTTTTTCATCTTCAGTTGCAGGCTCACGTTTACCCAGATCCAGCTCGTTAAAGGCATAACCATGACGCTCAAGCAGCTGCGCCTCTTTGATGGTGAAATCGCCGTGACGAGAGAACCCGCGCGGATAATGTTTATTGTCGAAAAAACGATTAGTCGTCGTAAAGCTTTCCGCCATCCTACACGCTCCTAATTCTTTGGCCGAGCTATTTATGGCGCGGAGTATTAGTTACGCTTGACAGAGTGTAAAACAAAACATTTAAATCATAACGACAAATTATTTTGCGGAGAAAGATGTGGATACGGAATTGCTAAAAACTTTCCTTGAAGTGAGTAGAACGCGTCACTTCGGGCGAGCCGCTGAAGCCCTTTACCTGACGCAGTCAGCAGTCAGTTTTCGTATTCGACAGCTGGAAAATCAACTGGGTGTGAATCTTTTTACCCGCCATCGCAACAATATCCGCCTCACGCCTGCCGGTGAAAAACTGCTTCCGTATGCGGAGACATTGATGAATACCTGGCAGGCAGCGCGCAAAGAGGTTGCGCATACGTCGAGGCACAACGAGTTCTCGATAGGGGCCAGCGCATCTCTGTGGGAATGCATGCTCAGTCAGTGGCTTACCCGGCTATATCACTCCCATGGCCATTTACAATTTGAAGCCAGAATTGCGCAACGTCAGTCGCTGGTTAAGCAACTTCATGAGCGTCAGTTGGATCTGCTGATCACTACAGAAGCCCCCAAGATGGACGAATTTAGCAGCCAGATTGTTGGACAGTTCGGTCTGGCTCTTTATGCTTCTGAACCCTCAAAGATGAAAGCAGACCTGACCTATTTGCGGCTGGAGTGGGGGCCTGATTTTCAGCAACATGAGACGGGATTGATCGCACCTGATGATGTTCCACAGTTAACAACCAGTTCTGCCGAGATTGCCTGTCAGCAACTCCCCTTGCTGAAGGGTTGCACCTGGTTACCAGTCCGTTGGGCAGATACCAAGCCTGGACTGCATACCGTGGTGGATTCCACTACCCTTTCGCGGCCGCTGTATGCGATTTGGTTGCAAAATAGCGACAAGCAATCGCAAATAAAAGATCTATTAAAAATCAATGTAATGGATTGAGGCTGAGGCCAGCAGGGACGCTGGCTGCATTTAAGAATGGTGAAATTTCACCGGGTTTCAGGCAAAAAAAATCCTTTGCCGAAGCAAAGGATTCTATATGGCAGGGGCGGAGAGACTCGAACTCGCGACACCCGGTTTTGGAGACCGGTGCTCTACCAACTGAGCTACGCCCCTAAAGTTTTTTGCCATTAAGCCTGCCATTACTGGCAGGCTTAACGTCTTAATAAGTGGCGGAACGGACGGGACTCGAACCCGCGACCCCCTGCGTGACAGGCAGGTATTCTAACCGACTGAACTACCG